>JAGOMJ010000002.1:0-96890 GCA_017993615.1 Smithella sp.
GTTTCGGTTTACAGAACATCACCAACAATTTCGTCAGCGGCATGATTATTCTGCTGGAACGTCCGATCAAGGTCGGCGATCGCATTGAAGTGGCCAATGTTTCCGGAGATGTGGTGGATATTTCCATGAGGGCGACGACGATCGTCACCAATGATAATATTTCCATCATCGTTCCTAATTCCCAGTTTATTTCCGAGACCGTGATCAACTGGAGTCATACGGATCGGAGTGTCCGCTTTAATTTTCCGATCCATGTTTCATACCGGGAAGACCCTCAGGCGGTCAGAAAACTCCTTCTGGACATCGCATTGAATAACCCCGGCGTGCTCAAAGATCCCCCGCCGGATGTTCTTTTTTCCGAATTCGCCGACAGCGCCATGAGTTTCAATCTGCGCGTCTGGACAAGGGAGTATATCAACCGCCCCGGCGTGCTCAAAAGCCAGCTCTACTATCAAATCGCCGACCGCTTCCGGGAAAAAGGCATCGAGATTCCCTTCCCGCAGCAGGATATCCACATAAAAGAAACAGCGCGGCAATCCTGAAGGCGGCACAATCACCCAAAAATGATACCTGCCTGTCAAGTCCTGATTGTCACCGGATGCACCGGATCGTTATTTTATAATTGAACATCCCCCCGATTTTGAACGCATCCCTGTCTTGATGAACGGGGCAAACATATGCTTTACTGTTTTTCCATTTTGCTTTTTTGTGTTACATGATAAACAGGAATTGACGATATGAGACCTGTCCGGATAATTTTATTATTGATGGTAACGTTATGGCTGATAACAACCGGCTGTTCTGAAAAATTGCCCATTTTATACTCTCCGTTGAAAGATGATTATCAGCTTTCCCCCGGATTTACGGATCGTGAACAGGGGGAAAAACAACTGGATGAATTTTTTGAGGAGGATCAAAGACTTTACAGAAATCTTTCCCGGTTGACGACCGTAATAGACGATGCAGAGGACGATCCGGGCGATGAAGCAGAAATTCACTCCTATCCGGAAGCGCATAACGGAATCCTCGAAGGGTTGACCGCCACAGAATGGTTTACTGCAGGCCGTCAGGCTGCTTCGGACAGGAGATGGGACGACGCCTTAAACGCTTTCAACAAAGCCATTGCCTTAAATCCGGAAAATGAGGAAATCTACTTCCATCGCGGTAATGTGTATGATGCCCTCGGCAATAACAAAAAAGCCGTCTCCAATTTTAATAAAGCCATTAAACTGAACCCGCTGTATGTCGATGCCTATCTAAGCCGCGCCTTTTCCTATAATAATCTTGCTCAGGCCAATCAGGCGCTTGCCGACATAAAAAAAGCCGCCAGACTGGGCAGTCTGCATGCGCAGAAATTTTTAAAAAAAAGCAACCTGGCATGGTAAGATTTGTCCATGCGGACATGTGATTTTACGAGTTGTCCGGATTTTGCAAACGGCGTTTGAATAACAACGGCACGGCTCATTCATCCCCGCACGTTATTATTGAATTTACTTGACACACATTTTGAATATAATTATACTTTCGACCGAAAAAGCTAAACGCCTGTGAAAAATTAAACGAAGGGAAATGCTTCCGATAATTTTTTGTGAAATTGGAACAGGTGATTTGTTTTTCAAGCAATATATTTTTATAAATAAATTCGAATCAAAGGAGAACATTATGAGAAAAACCATTATCGCAACGGTGATGATGATGCTATCGGCTTTTTTTATAACCACAGCACAGGCCGATATCCGTCCCGGTTCTTATACCGTTACACCCTTCATCGGGGGATTCATCTTCGAAGGAAATGAATACTACCGGGGATTTGACAATCAGAAAAACGGGAGAAATACTTTAGACGACACCTATGCCGTCGGGGTGCGTGCAGGCTACAATTTCACGGAGAATTTGGGTTTGGAAGGGTTCTTCAGCTACATTCCCACCTCGCGAGATAATTTTATATGCTGTGACCGGAAAAAAGACAATGATCTCGATCTTTATTATTACGGGATCGAGGGGCTTTATCACTTCATGCCTTACGGCCGGTTGGTGCCTTTTGTGGCCGTCGGACTCGGGGGAATTCGCTACGATGCTCCGTCCGGTGAGGATAACGGCAATAAATTTGCCGTTGATTACGGGGCCGGAGTAAAATATTCTGTAACGGATAAAATAGACCTGCGCGCCGATGTCCGGCATGTTCTTCCGCTGAATGAAAGATACAACGATCTTCTCTACAGTTTTGGCGTTACCTTCTCGTTCGGCGGAGCCGAAAAAGGCAAAAAGCTGCTTGATATCAAATTCGATTTCGACAAAACAGATATAAAGGCGGCTTATCATAAAGACATTAATGCCGTGACAAAATTGATGCAGAAATATCCCGACCTCAATATCGTGACCGAGGGACATACGGATAACATCGGCACGCCTGAATACAACAAAAACCTTTCCAATAAACGTGCCGATGCCGTTAAAAAATACATGGTCGAAAAAGGCGGTGTTGCTGCCGGACGGATTGATCCCAAGGGGCTGGGAGAAGGATCCCCCGCCGTATCCAATGATACAGAGGCAGGACGCGCTGAAAATCGTCGCGTGGAAGCGGCCGTGGACTACACCGGCAAAAAGTAGATCAATGGCTTGAACCATTATCAAAAAGCCCCTTCAAATCTTTGGAGGGGCTTTTATTTTAGGCTGGAGGGGGAAGGCAGCTCCGGAGGACATCCTGCGAAAAAGGGAGCGCTGTCATCCTTTTTTCCGGTCTGTCAGTCTTTTTTTACTGACTCTCTTTGATCAGCATTGTTGCGGGATCGAGCAGTAAATCGTTTTGGGCTGAATTTTTCGGTTGGCCTTTGACAGACGTGATATACACCTCATCCCCTTTTGTCGCAAGCTGAACAATGACTTCAAAGAGATCCGCGATATGCAGAAAGGAAAGCGGCAGGCCGTTTTCCTGCGGCGGTTCATGACGATGGGTATGCACGGTAAACCATAAGCCCATGGAGTATTTACCGGCCAGTTCCTTCAACTGCACCAGCTGACCGCGCCCCGCCTCGTCGAATCTGAATCCGTCGATAATGACGGTGTGCGGCTTGAAAATATTCTGTTCCATCAGGTCGGTCAGACGCTCTTCCAGTTTCGGCGCGCTGAATCCTTCCACCTTGAACGTCATGATGAAACGGTAGGGCTGAATTTTATCCCAGTATTCATTCACCTCGGCAATGCCGAATTTCTCGGCAATGTCATGAAAAATTTCCTGATACCACAGGTCGACCTTGCTGACGGCATCATTCAGGCTGACGTGCAGAACCGAATGTTCCCGCAGCATCATATTCAAGGCCAATTGCACGAGCAATGCCGTTTTGCCGACGCCGGCATATGCCAGCACGGCCCCAAAACCGCCCGTGGACAGAATATCCTCATTGTCATAACCGAGTTTGACAAGAGGATTCCGGTAAATCATTTCTTTTTTGATCATCACAATGTCCTTATACGTTAAATGAATAATATTTTTTTCCCTTTTCAGGGCAACGCTGATTGTCTGCATGTTCGGCCGATTACTATGCGGCTGTTTTTTTGTTCTGAGCCGCTTCCAGGGCAATTTTTTCCGCAATCGACTGCGGAACCTGCCGGTAAAGAGTAAATTCCATCGTAAATTGGGCTTTCCCTTGTGTTGCCGACCGCAAAACCGTCGAAAATCCAAACATTTCCGCCAAAGGCACCTGTGCTTCAATCACGCACATCACATCTTCATCCTGAGAACCGATGATCATGCCGCGGCGCTGATTCAAAAGCCCCATGACCGATCCCTGAAATTCCGCCGGCGTTTCCACAACGACTTTCATGATCGGCTCATGAATAACCGGTTTCGCCCGGAGATATGCTTCCTTGAAAGCACCGCGCGCCGCCGCCTGGAACGCCATATCCGAAGAATCCACCGCGTGGGAAGCGCCGTCATTGATGACCACCTTCACGCCGGTCACCGGAAATTCCAGTTTCGGCCCCTTGGCCATGCTCTGTTTAAACCCTTTTTCACAGGCAGCAATATATTGGGAAGGAATCGCGCCGCCGAAGATTTTATTTTCAAAAACAAAATCCGTATCGGCAATCGGTTCCAGATAGCCGGCTACCCGTCCGAACTGGCCGGCGCCGCCGGTCTGTTTTTTATGCGTATAATTGAAATCGGCGCGCTGCGTGATGGTTTCACGGTACGCCACACGGGGATTGCCCGTGGAAACATCAGCGCCGTATTCGCGCCGCATTCTTTCCACGTAAATATCCAGGTGCAGTTCGCCCATGCCCTCAATAATCGTGTCGCCGGTTTCATGATCGACATACGTTTTGAATGTCGGATCTTCCTTGGCAAATCGGTTCAGGGCCTTGGCCATCGCCACCTGCGATTTGTTGTCTTTGGGAACAATCGCCAGAGAAATGACCGGTTTGGGAACATACATCGAAATCATGGTTAAATTGACATCCGGCGATGTAAAGGTATCGCCGGAAGAACATTCGATGCCGAATAGTGCGCCGATATAACCCGCTCTTAAAGATTCGACATCTTCCATCTGATCAGCATGCATGCGCACCAGACGTCCTACCTTCACCTTTTTGCCGGTGCGGACATTCACGATGGTCGACCCTTTTGCCAACGTTCCCTGATAAACCCGGATATACGTCAACTGGCCGTATTGACCGTCTTCCAGTTTGAAGACCAGAGCGACAATCGGTTTTTCCGTATCATTGTTCAGGACGACCGTTTCTTCGTTTTTATCCATATCTATCGCTACGTTTTCTATGTCCGACGGACAGGGCAGAAGATAGGTAACGCCATCGAGCATCGGCTGCACGCCTTTGTTCTTGTAGGCCGATCCCAGGTAAACCGGTGTGATCTCTCTTTGCAGCGTCCCCTTGCGTAAAGCGGAATAGATCAAGTCGGCGCTGACTTCTTTTTCTTCAAGAATCGCTTCCGTCAATTCGTCGGAAAACATCGAAGCCGCATCAATGAGTTCTTCTCGTTTCGCTTTGGCCTCTTCCAGAAGATGAGACGGAATTTCCGCCTCGCGAACCGTTTCCCCGTTATCGCCGTCGAAATAAAGCGCTTTCATACTGACCAGATCAACGACGCCCTGGACATCATTTTCCAGGCCGATGGGAATCTGCATCGCCACGGCATTGTGTCCCAGCTTCGATTTCAACTGGCTCATGACACGGAAGGGATTGGCGCCGCTGCGGTCGCATTTATTAATGAACGCAATACAGGGAACCCTGTACCGTTTCATCTGACGATCAACAGTAATGGACTGCGACTGAACGCCTCCCACAGCGCACAAAACCAGAATAGCGCCGTCCAGAACGCGCAGAGACCGCTCCACCTCGATGGTGAAATCGACGTGACCCGGCGTATCGATGATATTGACTTCGTGGCCTTTCCATTCACAATACGTTGCTGCCGAAGCAATGGTAATGCCGCGCTCCTTTTCAAGGTCCATGGAATCCATTGTGGCGCCGACGCCGTCTTTGCCTTTGACATCGTGAATGGCATGGATTCTTTTCGTGTAATAAAGGATTCTCTCGGTCAGCGTCGTCTTGCCCGAATCGATATGGGCGCTGATGCCGATATTACGAATTTTCTGATCGTCAATTTTCATTAGTTTTTTCCTTCTTTATCACTGTTATAATTCCATTCGCTTCGCTCAGGGATTGTTCGACTTACACGTTTCAGTGCATTTCATTTCTGAAACGTGAGTCTCACAAAAAAACCCCACACTTGTAAGTATCTCTGCAAGATGGGGCATCCACCATAAACAAGCATTTGTGAACTTGGCTTCATACATATTGCAACGCAATATGTCAAGCAGTTATTTAACATATTTAGAACAATAAGAATGCTTGTGTATTATTGTTGAACATGATAATTATCTTTCATGTTTAATTAATTGAATTATAAAGGAGTTTTTGATGTACGAGCAGATATTGCCAAACCTTTATCGGATTATCATACCCCTGCCCAATAGCCCGCTTAAAGATCTGAATTCTTACGTCATTAAAGCCGATAATCGGAATCTGATTATCGATACCGGATTCAACCGCGGTGTCTGTTATGAGGCCATGGAAAATGGCCTGCACGCCTTGGAGATTGATTTATCCAGAACGGATTTCATGCTCACCCATATGCACTCCGACCACACGGGACTGGTGTCCCGGCTGTTTACGGAGACCAGCAAAGTCTATTTCAGCAGGATCGATTCCGAAGTATTCAACGAAAATATCGACTGGCAGGCCATGCTGGATTACGCATTGCATAACGGTTTCGAACTGGAGGAACTCATCCGGGCCGCAGAGAGTCATCCGGGATTTAAATACAGACCGAGGAAAATTCCCGACTTCACCATGCTGGACGACGGCAGCATGATTGAAATCGGCGATTATAAACTCCAATGCATTCTTACACCCGGCCATACCCAAGGTCATATCTGCCTCTACGAAGAAGACAAGCAAATTCTATTTTCCGGAGATCATATTCTTTACGATATTACTCCGCACATCGAGTCTTGGTCATACGAAGTGAATTCTCTGGAAAACTATATGCAGAGCCTCGACAAGGTGAGAAATCTTCCGGTCAAACTTGTTCTGCCCGGACACCGCAACTTCTTTACCGATCTCAAGGGACGAATAGACGAATTGAAGAACCATCACGAAATGAGGACTAAAGAAGTACTTGACGTTTTGGGTAAAAGTACCATGAGTGCCTATGATATTGCTGCAGGCATGACCTGGGATATCGATTGCGAAAGCTGGGAAAAGTTTCCGGTGGCCCAGAAATGGTTTGCCGTCGGGGAAGCCATTGCGCACCTGCTCTACCTGGAAAGCAAAGGCAAAGTAAAAAGACATCCGGGTGAAAAAACAGATTTTTTTTCAGCAATCCGGATGGAATGATTTTTTGTCCGGCTTATTGTATTTTCCGGCGCAGGCCGCTCAGAGCAAACCGCCCTTCCTGTGGTTTTTTCTGTTGATTTTTTCTGCATTCTGAATGTTTTCGGCTGCTAATACGATTGCCCCAGTATTTTCATAATGGTTTCGATCAGCTTTTTGGTCCTGACGGGTTTCGCCATGATGTAATTATCTCCCATTTTATTGCTTTCGCCTTCAACGATTTCGTCATTGGACGCAAGAGCCGTAATATAGAGAATCGGGATATCGGCCGTGGCAGGATGGTCTTTCAATTCAGCGGCAACATCTTCACCCGGAATGTCTGGCATAAACAAATCCAGCAGAATGATGTCCGGCTTTTCTTTTCTGGCAAGTTTTATTCCATCTGCGCCGTTGTTTGCCACAACCACATCGAACAGGCCGGACTGCGTAAGATTTTTTTTGATGAAATAACAAAAATCGACTTCATCATCAATAGCCAGAACTTTGATCTGATTTGTCATATTGTCCCTCCTCGGCAACTACCTTTTTTATCTGCGGCTGAATATTGACATAAAATGTCGTTCCCTTATTCTCCTCACTGGTAACATCAATCGTTCCACTCAAACGCTCGATGATCATGTGAACGATACTAAGCCCCAGACCGGTTCCTTCATTGACGGATTTCGTGGTAAAAAACGGTTCGAATATTTTCGACTGAACATCTTTGGACATTCCCTTTCCGGTGTCCGATATCTCTACAACAATCTTTTTCTCGCCGATTCTGAAAAAATCCGTATAGCGATAACCGGTTTTGTAACCGATTTCCGATATGATTTTCCCGGAGGCGCGAATGGTCAATCTCTTTTCTGTACTCTCCTTCATCGCGTCAATGGCGTTGTTGATAAGATTCAGAAAAACCTGCTCCAGCATGTTATAATCGCCCGCCGCCTCCAGCGATTCGGTTTCATACTCGCGCTTCACAGTGACATGTCCCTTGTGAAGGGCCTGATTGGCCAGCACCAGCGTGTTGTCGAGCAATTGGCAGACCGGAATCTGCGTAATTTTGTATTCCGATTTTCTGGAAAAAGACAGAATGTTGTTTATGATATTGTCGGCGCGGTTTGCCGCTTTATATATTTTTTCGATGGAGCCGTCGATCTGAGGGTCTTGGTGGGCAATATTGTTCTCCAGATAGTCGATCCCCATGTAAATAATTTCAAGAGGATTCCTGATTTCATGGGCAATGCCTGACGCCATGCGCCCCAGAGCGGCCATTTTATCCTGTTGGATCAGCTGGTCCCGCGTTTTGATCAACAGCTCAACCGTATTATTCAATTTTTTTTCTTTTTCAATCCGGTCGGTGATATCTTTCGAGATAACGCAGACATCCAGAACATCACCGGTTGACGGATCCCTGATCGGACCGAGCGTATTGGCAAACCACAAATTATGTTTCTTATTATAGGATTCGTATCGCACCATGTCGTTTTTTTGATACACCGACTGCACGTAATCCAGAAGTTTATCCGCTTCGGATGCATCCTCGGCATTCACCTGCGCAATGGTCAGTCCGGCAAGACGCTTGTCTTCATGATAACCGTAAAACCGGGCAAATATATCATTGGCAAATTTTAACTTTCCGTCGCGATCCACAATACTCATCAGGACATCGGTGGCTTGAACAACCTGTTCATACCTCTGCCGGACTTCATTTATCCGCATGTCCTTGTCTTTTAATCGCGTCGTGATGAGATAGCCGTAAAAAATTGCGATGACGATGATGAATGGAATCTGGATCAGATAAGCGCCGGCTTTTGGACCGGTCAACACCCCCTTCTCATGCAGCAGCCAGAGATAGATGAGACAAAATAAAAATGTATTGATCATCAGATACCCGAAACGCGAGCTCATGGTGGTCAATGAAATAATAAAGAAAAACATCAGATATAAGTCGGATCCGATATATCCGGAAAAATAAATTCCGGCCGGAAGAAGAATACTATCGCATAAGATAAAACCGTAAAAAATTCTGTTATCGTGAAAATATTTTTCCGGGATATACGCGACAATCAGATTGGTCATCAGGTAAACGGCGATGAAGATGTACCCGTAAATTTCCAGTTCTTTGCCCGCTACCGGTGACAGCAGAATAAAATAGGCCGTGGTAATCACAACCATCAGCCGGATAAAAAATATCGTTCTTTTCCTTGGAATCTGTGTCGCCATGAGCTACCCTTGGGATTCAGGCGTTGCTTGATGTTTAAAAATAATACAGGACAAACATTTTTTCATCAAGAAAATTATGATTTTAAAACTATGATTTAACGATGATGTTTCATACGGATCAGCATCCTGACGCCACCGGTTAATCCCGGCGGCTTTGATCATCACCGTTTCTGATCCAGCCATGCGATGACATCCCGGAAGACATCTTCACGATTTATTTCGTTGAGCATCTCGTGACGGCCGTCCTGATAAAACCTCAACACGACATCGCTGATTCCTTCGCGCTTAAACGTGTTGTATACCTGGATCACGCCTCTGGTGTTCGCTCCCACGGGATCTTTCGAACCGGAAAAAAGATAGACCGGCAGATGCTTCGGAATTTTTGCGATATTATCCTTTTTGTTGATATAGGAAAGGCCTTCCAGCATATCGCAAAAAAATCCGGCCGTAAAAACTCCGCCGCACCATGGATCGTTAATGTATTTGTCCACCTCGGCATGGTCCCGGGAAAGCCAGTCGTATTCCGTGCGGTTGGGTTTAAAAGCATGATTGAAAGCGCCAAACGACAATTTGTTCATAATTTCACTTTTCGCTTTTTTGCCGTGAAGCCTGGCATCCATCCTGGCAATGAAAAGCCCCGCCCGACCTGCCACGCCGGGATCACCGCCCGTTCCCGACAGAATAAGGCCGTTGAGTTCCCGTCCGTAAAGCATGGCATAATGCCGGGAAAGAAAAGATCCCATGCTGTGACCGAAGAGAAAGAACGGCTTTTGCGGATAGTCCTTTTTAATAAGGCCGGTCAGCAGGTGCATGTCCTCTACAACTTTTGCCCAGCCGTTTTCGTCGGCAAAATAGCCTCTATTATCCGGCGATCCGGCGGTTCTGCCGTGCCCCCGGTGATCATTGGCGTAAACGGCATATCCCGCTTCGGTCAGGGCGCCGCCAAAACGTTCATAACGTGCGGCATGCTCAGCCATGCCGTGTGCTATCTGCACAGCCCCCTTCACGGCATCCGCGCCGTCAGGCGTCCACTTGTAAACGAACATCTGCATCCCGTCGGTTGTTTTCAAAACAAGGGTCTCTTTTTTCATTTTTCCTCTCCTGCACATCATTATTCAAGGTTAATATCCGCCCACACGATTCCTGACAAAAGCGGCAATGTCCTCCGTGGCCATTATTGCCTCGGGAAGACTGACCACCGAATGAAAAACATGAAACAGATCCTCCCATACGCGGAGCGTGCAGTCCACGCCTGAATTTTCGAGGGAAGCGGCAATACGGAGCGAGTCACTCAGGAGCATTTCGCAGGTTCCTACATGAATAAGCACCGGCGGCAGCCCTCTCAGATCCGCGTATAGAGGAGAAATAAACGGCAAGCGCACATCGGCATGTCCCGCATACAGGCCCGCCATGTAATCAAGACCGGATCGCGTGATCATGGGATCCCTGGCGGCATTTATTTCAATGGACTCGCCGGTCACGGCCAGATCCACCCACGGCGAAACGGCAAATACCGCGGCCGGGAGAGCTTCTTCCCGTTCTTTCAACTTCAGCATCGTCGCAAACGTCAGTCCCCCTCCGGCGGAATCCCCGCCGACAACTATCGATTCCGCAGGCACACCCTGCCGCAAAAGCCAGCAATATGCCGAGAGCGAATCTTCAATCGCGGCAGGATAGGGATTTTCCGGAGCGAGACGGTAGTCAACGGATAATACGCTCAGGCGGGATAACTCGCTCAACAGCCCCGTGAATCCCGCGTGGGTCTGCGGAGAGCCCATGGCATAACCGCCTCCGTGCAAATATAAAATAACCGCCGTATCGTCCGCCGATACAGCCTTTACCCATAATGCCTCCGGTCCTCCGGCATTGACCGGTTCGAATCTGCATCCGGCCGGCGGCAAAGACAAGGACATCATGTCCGCCAGAACCTGCCGACAGAGCTCTATCGGCAACTCGCCGGCGTCGGGCAGTTTCATCATCGACATCAGATTCATGACGTTTTTTGCTTCCTGACTGATCATGGCACATCCTCCCGGACCGATGTCCGTATCATGAAAAAAAATATAACAGACGTATCGCCTTTTTCAATGTCATACGCTATGGTTTATCTGTGGTTTGTTATCCGCCAATCTCAACCGATGGACAGAACCTTTTCCCCTCCGTCAGCCATCGTTTCCGATACCATGAATCTCTATTTGGAATACAGCCAGCGGCTTAAAACGCTTAAAGTATTTTGGATACTGATCGGTTTGGCGATATAATCGTTCATTCCAGCGTTCAGGCATTTTTCCTTGTCGCCACTCATGGCCTGAGCCGTCATGGCAATGATGGGCAGCGATTTGAATTTCTTATTCCGCCGGATTATTTTCGTCGCCTGGTATCCATCCATTTCGGGCATCTGGACATCCATAAGCACCAGGTCAAATTGCTCTTGTCTGATTTTACCCAGGGCGTCCTTTCCGTTTTCGGCAACGACTACTTTCAGCCCCGCCTGCTGAAGAATTTCACGGGCAACCTGCTGATTGATGAAGTTGTCCTCCACGAGCAATATCCGCTGGCCGGCAAGCGCCTCCGTCGCAGGAGCCTTGACCGGATTACGGACCGCGGGGGAGACTTTTTTGATCGTTTGGCCGAAGATGTTCATCATTGCATCCAAAAGATTCGACCGGTGAAATGGTTTTTTGAGGAAATATTTCACGCCCAGTTTTTCAGCAACGGTTTTGGTATCATCCTGAAAGGATGTTGAAACGATCATCACCGCAGGAATCGCGGCCAACGCGGCATTTTTTCTTATCATCCTGACGATTTTTATGCCGTCCTGGGCCGACGTTCCTGATTCGACCAACAGGAGATGAAAGTTGTCTTTCTCTTTCAGAATTTTCAAGGCTTTCGATCCCGACGCGGCGGTGGTAACACTCAAGCCGATACCTTCCAGATAATCCGCGAGAATTTTTTGAGCCGTCGGATTTTTATCAACGATCAGCACCCTTTTATTTTTAAAGGGTGTGCCGGAAAAGCTCGTTTTGCCTCCTTTTTTCTTTTTTCCCGGCTCCAGGGGAATCATGAAAGAAAAAACACTGCCTTTTCCCGCTTCGCTTGTCGCCTCTATGGTTCCTCCCATGAGCTGAACGATCTGTCTGGAAATGGCCAATCCGAGACCGGTCCCGCCGTAGCGTCTCGTGACGGAACTGTCCGCCTGCGTGAACAGTTCGAACAAATCGCCCATTTGTTCTTTTGTCAGACCGATCCCCGTATCTCTGACGGAAAAATTCAAATGGATATAATCCTTTCGTCCTCTTTTGAATCTGGCGCACGCTTCCACGCGGACAACCACTTCGCCTTTCTCCGTAAACTTGACGGCATTGCCGATCAGATTCATCAGCACCTGTTGCAAACGCCAGGGATCACCCTTCAAAAAGAGAGGGACATCCCTGTCGATGTGGAAGAGCAGATCAAGCCTTTTTTGCACGGCATTCGGATACATGATATCGGAAATATGCGTCATGACATCTTCAAGATTGAAATCGAGAATTTCCAGTTTCATTTTGTCCGCTTCGAGTTTGGAATAATCGAGAATATCATTGATGATCACCATCAGTCCCTGTGCCGAAGATTCTATTTTATTCAGATAGTCTTTCTGTTTTTCCGTCAGGCCGGTTTGAAGGGCAAGATTCACCAGACCGATGATGCCGTTCATCGGTGTCCGGATTTCATGGCTCATGTTGGCCAGGAAAGCGCTTTTGGCTCTTGTCGCTTCCTCGGCAATTTCCCTGCCTCTGAGGCTTTCCTCAAGCGATTTTTCCTTGGCTTTGATCTCGGTGACATCCCGGATCATCTCGATGGAACCGAAGCGGTTTCCGTCCTTGTCGAAAAGCGGAGCCGCCACACTCCACAGATGCGCTCCCTGGCCGTCACGCAGTCCGGAAATATATGATTCGGCGTAAATCTTGCTGCCGCGTTCCACATATTTGTATAACGCTTCCATTTTTTTGTCTCTTTTATCCAGAAGATCGATCAGCATGGGCCGCCGCCGGCCGTAAAAGGGTATCGCATATTCATAATGCCCCTTGCCCAGTATGGCGTCCTTTGTAATACCCGTCATTTCTTCGATGGCGCGGTTCCAGGCAATCACTCTGCCGTCGCGGTCAATGACCAATGTTGCGTCAGGAATGAATTCGATGATATCGTTCAACCGCCGGGTCAACGAAAGCAACTCTTCTTCCGCTTTCTTGCGGGCGGTAATGTCCCGGGCGATTCCCTGAATGGCCACCGGTTCTCCGTTGGACATGATGGTTGCTCCCTGAGTTTCCACATAAACAGCGCTTCCGTCTCTATGACGCAACCGAAGTTCCTTTAGACCCTGCTGTACCCCGTATTGATGGATTTCTTCGATAATGTCCAGCGCCACGGGGATCTGATCGTCATCCAGAAGGTTCACGATGGACAACGACGATATTTCATCTCTTGTATAACCGACCAGATCAAGGGCGGCGGAATTTGCATCAAGGAACTGCCCGTCGAAACCGACGACGAAAACAAGATCGATCGATTGCTCAAAAAGGGCGTTATATCTCTCCTCAGTTTCTTTTAATTTATTCTCCGCCTGTTTGCGCTCGGTGATGTCGCGGGAAATGCCGCCGATAACGACATCGCCGTTTTCCAGCAGAACGGGAAATTTGGTTGATTCGTATATTTTATCGTGCAGCCTTTCTTCTACGACAACCGTCGATTTTGTTTGCACGACCCTGGTGTCGTTTTCCCGAAAGTAGTCGGCCGTTTCCGGCGGCATCAGCTGGAAATCGTCCTTTCCGATGATGTCTTGCAGATTCATACCCAGAAGTTCTTCCATGGCCTGGTTTACCAGGATGTAGCGGAATCGGCTGTCTTTAAGATAAACCATGGCAGAAGTGGCATTGATAAATGTGCGATAGCGTTCTTCGCTTTCCCGAAGGGCAATTTCCATGCGCTCCTGATCGCTAACGTCGCGCAGAATCATGCTTGTTTTGAATTTCCCTGCGCTGTCCTGAAAAACGGATGTGCTCACATCCGCCGTAAAGCGTGTTCCGTCTTTCCGGAAATGAAACAGCCGGCCGCTGAATTTACCGGTTCGGGCTCTCTCCGCCAGCAAAACCTCTAGACGGGGATCGGATGTATCCACCAGTCCTGTACGTCCGGATTCCAGGATCTCCTGCTTTGTCCGGCCGAACATCCTGCAGGCCGCCGGGTTGGCATCAATAATCGAACCATCCGGTCGGGTCAGCAAAATGGCGTCCATCGAGTGATCAAACAGCGAGTGATATTTCACTTCATTTTCCCGGATGGCTTCCTCGGCCTGTTTGCGTTCGGTGATATCCCTCCCGACGGCAAGAACCAGTTTTTCGCCGCCGATATCGGTTTTCATCAACTGCATTTCCATCCAGAAATGTGTCCCGTCTTTCCTGCGGGCCAGCCATTCAAATTGTTGCGGCCCTTCCTGAATCGCTTTTTTGATAAGTCTCAGCGCTTTTTCTTCCGTATCCGGTTCCGGATTGCCGCTTCCATCAGCGAAACTACACCTGAGTGCTTCTTCCTTTGAATTGTAGCCGTAAATTCTGATCATTGAATCATTGACATCGATAATTTTTCCGGTTTCTGCATCGTGAATAAAAATGGCTTCCGATGTGGCGTTGAAAATTTCCCGGTATTTTTCCTCGCTCGCCTGCAGCATTTCCTCGGCCTGTTTGCGTTCGGTAATATCCCGGATCACACCTTTGAAACCGACGATATTGCCGGATGAATCCTTGCGCAGCATAATCGAAGCTTCTATGGATATCCGGGAGCCGTCTTTTCTTTTTATCGGCCAGTCATAGCCTTCTGACGGCCGTTCTGTTTTATATACTCGGTTGAACGTTTGATAAACTTTCCGGGTGGTTTCGTCATTTGCCGAAAGGCGGCTGAAATTCATCCCCCTCAATTCGTCCCGGGAAAACCCCGACATCCGGCATACCGAATCGTTGAAGAAGGTAAAATTGCCGGCCAGGTCCACTTCAAAATAGGCTTCGCGAATGGTTTCCAGAATATTGCGGTATTTTTCCTCGCTCCGGCGAAGCTCTTCCTCCGCTTTCTTGCGCTCGGTTCTATCCCGCACGATTCCGCGGAAGGCAATAACCTGACCTGCTGAATCTTTAATGGCCGATACGGAAGTGTCTACATACTTTTTTTGCCTCTCTTTTGTGAATATTTCGTATTCAAAATTATTTTCCGACCCACCTGTTTTGAAGATTTTGTTGTATACATCGAATACTTTCCGGGCGGTCTCTTCATCCATCATTTCCCGGTAGCGCATTTTCAACAATTCTTCTTTCGGATATCCGTCTATCCGGCAGAGCGCATCATTGACAAAGATGAAATCGCCCTTCAGATTAAGCTCGGCGTATCCGTCTTCAATATTCTCGATGATGGCCCGGTACCGTTCCTCGCTCTCTCTCAGCTTGTCTTCAGCAAGTTTCCGGTCGCTGACATCCCGGCAGACAAACACGAACCCGAAGGGATTGCCCTTTTTGTCCCGAATGACATCGCCATTCACCTCAAAGGGAATTATCCTTCCGTCCTTCATAACGATTTTGTATTCATCGGGACCCAGCTTGCGATCAAGCATCAGTGCTGCGTTTTTCATCAGTCTTTCATGGTCGTCGGGAGCCGCAAACAAAACCATGTTCCGGCCTTCAATTTCCTCCCGTTGATAACCGCTTATCCGGAGAGCGCGGTCATTGACGAACAGCACGGTGCCTTCCAGGCTGGTTCGAATAACAACGTCCGGCATGGTATCAACCAGTCTTGCATATAACTCCCTGCTGTTGCGCAACGATTCAAGCGCGGCATCTTTCTGCAACTCCGCCACCCGCTGCCGGTCTCTTATTTTTGCCTCCGCCAGTTCCCGGGTGATTGCCGGACAAAGCCGGGACAGGTTGTTTTTCATCAAATAATCATGGGCTCCCATGCGCATGCACTCGGCGGCGGTTTCCTCGCCGATGGCTCCGGATGTGACGATGATGGGGATATTGAGTTTTGTCTGCTTTAACAGAGCGATGGCCGAAGGCGCACTGAATTTGGGCATTTTATAATCGCAAATGATGATGTCCCATTGCTTTTCCTCGAGGGCCTGCGTCATGGCGGCGGCGGTTTCGATGCGTTCATAGATCGGGGCAAATCCGCCTTTTCTCATATGCCGTATGATCAGCAACACATCATCTTCCGAATCATCGATCATCAATGCCCGCAGTTTCTGCGGACCGCTGAAGTCCGATTCCAGCCCGATTGGTTGCGATATGTTTTTTCCCTTCATGACTTATCCTCTCCTGTGACGTGGTTTACCCTCGTCCATGGGTAAGATTTTTTTGCAAACCGATTTGAATCATTGATTTGCCGGCGTGTTCCGAAACGTTTATGGCCATTTTTTTCTCGCGGATGAAATGAACAAAAAAGATATGGAAAAAACAGGAAAGGGAATAAAAATGATTTGATGTGTCCGGTACCGTATGATATCCCATAATGTCTCCGGTGAAAAAAACCGTCAGACATGAATACCCTTTCTATTCATTCCCGGTTATGAAATTTCTGTTACGTGTCATGTTTTAAACAAAAAGCAAGGCCAACCGAATCCGATCCGGCAAAAAGGATCATATATGCTTGCGTATTTCGTTCAATAAAGCCTTCAAATCGTAAGGTTTGGCCATGAAAAAATGATGGCCGATCATATTTTTACGGGTTTCTTCTTCTTTTTTGGTCAATAAAGCCGTAAGGAAAATTATGGGGATATTCCTCGTCAGAGGATCGCTTCCCAGAATATTTCCGACATCTCCTCCGCTGATGCCCGGCATGTTGATATCAAGCAGCAAAAGAGCCGGTTTTTCTTTTTTAGCCAGGGATATGGCTTCTTTCCCATTCTGAGCGGTGATGACGAGATAACCTTCTTGCGTCAAATCATTTTCAACCAGTTTGAGAAACACTTTGTCGTCATCTACCACAAGAATCTTCTTACTGTTGTCCACCTGACACCTCCTCCTTGACTTTCTCAAAATCAGTTCTCAATTTTCCAATATGGCTTTTGATAACAGAAATTTCCCGTTTCTCCATTGCCTCCAATTCTATTTCTTTGGCCAGCTTCTGAATTCCGCTTATTCGCAGGTTTCCCGCCGACCCGCTGATCAAGTGCGCTTGCTTGCGCATTTCCTCATAATTTTTACGGGTGACGGTTTTTTTCAGTATTTTTAAAGCGGTTTCGGTCTGCTCAACAAATACGTTTAACAATTCATTAAACATTTCTTCGGAAATGTTTATTTCCCGTAGAGCTCTTTTCTTTTCTATCAGCAAGAAATTCCTCCGGAGAAGATTTTTCAACCAATATGAGACGACGGAGTTACCGGGATGATTTCCCGTTGATGCATCTATCGCTGTATTATAAATTATGGCGTATAATACAATAAAATTAGCGCAGTGTATAGTGTTTCTTTGTTTCTTTTATTTGCCGGAAGATTAAATGGAATCTTTCACCGAACAGCGGGTAAAGAAAAATCCGTTAATCAACAAAAATATTTTACCTGCAGGCATTCTATTTTCCGGACGATGTCAAAAACTGGACGGCCTTTTCCAGACCATCGAGCGTGAGTTCGTACATGGTAAAAACCTGTCGGATCGCCTTGACTGTCGTGCTGTAATACCATTCGTCAGGAGGCATGGGATTCAGCCACACGCTGTGTGGAAAGGTTCGTGCGATGAAGCGCAGCCGCTCAATACTGGTTCCTGACGGTTTGGCGTCAACATAAATGGCGCCGTTGGGATGCATGAGTTCGTACGGAGCCATACTGGCATCCCCTACAATGATCACGCGTGTCTCAGGATCCCAGCGGATGAGTTCGTCCACGTCCTGCGGTTTATAATAGCGCTGCGGATCGGCCCAGACGCGGCTGTAGATGGTGTTATGAAAAAAGAAAATCTTCAAATCCTTGAACTGCGAGCTCGCGTAGTGAAAGAGGGTTTGAACCACTCCGATGTAGGGTTCCATGGACCAGCCGCCGTTATCGATAAGGAGCATGACCTTCAGGCGGTCGGTCAGACGCCGGTCAAAGATGATGTCTATTTCCCCGGCATTGCGCATGGTTTCGTAAATCGTTTTGTCGACATTCACGACATCCTTCGGTCCCGTCGGCATCAGGCGACGCAGCCTTCTGAGCGCTTCGCCGATCTGAGACTGGGTCAGCGGTCCTTCCTGGGAATAATCGCGGTATCGGCGGTCCAGCGCCACTTTGATGGCCGAATGATTTCTGGACTCGCCGCCGACGCGCATGCCTCCCGGATGATAGCCGGAATGTCCTGTCGGCGATGTTCCGCCGGTGCCGATCCATTTATTGCCGCCGTGATGCGCTTCGGTCTGTTCCTTCAGACGCTCGAGAAAATACTGAATGAGTTCTTCCGGCGTCATTTTTTTCAGTTTGTCCTTGTCGATGCCGAGCATATCGGCCAGTTCCTGCGGATTCTGCAGCCATTCCTCCAGCATCGCTCGGGCTACTTCGTTTAATTCCACCGCCGTGGGATCTTCCAGAGAAGCATTTCTGAAGTGGTGGGCGAATATCTGATCATACGTGTCAAAATAGCGTTCACTCTTCACGAGAATCGTTCGCGCAACGGTGTAAAAATCGTCGAGGGAATGAACCAGCCCCTTGCTCATGGCATTCTGCAGGCGCAGAAACGACGTCGGCGTAACCGGAATACCGCGGTCCTTCAGGGTATAAAAGAAATTAACGAACACCGTTTACACCTCAACCGCGCGATTTGATAACCTGCTGGGCGGCCTGCTGTAGATCGGCGCTCTTTTTGAAAAGAACTCCCAGGAAAGGCACCCGGCCCTGATAAAGCGTTTTGGGTTTGAAATCCGGATCGCTCTTCAAAGCGCGAATCCAGTTGATGAGCTCCCGCGTCGCCGGTTTTTTCTCAACGCCCCGCAGCTCCCGCAAACGATAAAACGTGCTGATGCAGATTTTCATCAGCTCTTCATCGAGTTTGGGGAAGTGCACGGAAACAATCAGGCGCATCATATCGGGATCGGGAAACGCAATGTGATGAAAATTGCAGCGTCCGAGGAACGGATCGGAAAGATCCTTCTTGGCATTGGATGTAATGACGATCACGGGACGGTTCTTGGCCCGGATGGTTTTGTCGATTTCAATAATATCGAATTGCATCTGATCCAGAACGTCCAGCATATCGTCCTGAAAATCGGTGTCGGCCTTGTCGATTTCATCAATCAGTAAAACGGTTTTTTTGTCGGCGGTGAAGGCCTGGCCGATCTTGCCCATTTTTATATAGGCTTCAATATCGCTGACATCGCGTTTGGAATCGCCGAAGCGGCTGTCGTTCAGACGCGTCAGTGTGTCGTACTGATAAAGCGCCTCAATTAATTTCATGCTCGACTTGACGTTCAAAACGATCAGCGGCATCTGCAGACTCTCGGCAATGGCGTGAGCCAGCATGGTTTTCCCCGTACCCGGTTCGCCCTTGAGCAAGAGGGGCATTTCCAGCGCCATGGAAACATTGACAATTTTTGCCAGTTCATCGTCCAGAATATACTTGGATGCGCCGCCGAACCGGGAATTATTTTTTTCTGAAAGCATGATCTACTCCTGTTGCCCTTGATTTAAAACGCAAAACGTCCGCAAAGGGCTGATGTGAAATTTACAACAATAGATTTTCTATACGATTGTTCCGGAAAATACCAGTCGTTTTTGCCTGAGCGCCGGCCGATGAAATTACTCAGAGTTTGAGGGATGGTCGTCTGTTAAACCACGGGTTGGCTTTCTCCAGTTGAGCCGCCAGCCGAAAGAGCGTGGCTTCGTCGCCGAAAGGAGCAACAAACTGCACGCCGCAGGGCATACCCTGTTCATCCCAGTGCAGAGGAATATTCATCGCCGGCTGACCTGTAAAATTAGCCAGTTGTGTAAAAGGAGTCTTGGCAAGCGTCTTGATGGCGATTTGATTCACCATCCCGGACACTTTCGCGAGAGAACCGAGTTTCAGGACGCTGAATATTTTCATGGCTGCTTCTTCGTAGGACTTCGGCATAAGTTCTCCGATTTTTGCTGCCGGATAGGCCACGGTCGGCGTCAGATATAAATCGTAGTCGAGATGGAATTGTCCCATGACTCTGGCAGCGACATCCCATTCCCGGATGGCCGCCACAAAATCCCCCGCGCTGTAACAGCGGCCTAGTTCACCGAAAAACCACGTGGTGATTTCAAAATCCTTTCGGCCGACTTTCTTTCCCAATACAGCTTCAGCCCATTTAATATCCGCGGCATTTTCTCCAAAATAAAGGATGAAATAGGTATGAGCCAGTTTGACACCGTCAATATCCGGTTTGGCCTCTTCCACGTTATGTCCCAGATTCTCCAGCAGCTTGGCGGTTTTGATCACGGCATCGGCGCAGGATTCGTGCGTGCCGGTGCCCAGCGGAGATTCCGTATTGAAGGCGATTTTCAATGAACCGGGGGCCCGGTTTATTTCTTCGCTGTAGGGTCTTTCCGGCGGTTTGATATCATAAGGCGATCCCGGCTCGTCGCCGAGCGTGGCATCAAGCATCGCGGCGCTGTCGCGCACAGAGCGCGTCAAAACGTGTTCCACCACTGCGCCCTGCCAGAGTCTTCCGTATTTCGGCCCCGTGGGAGTCCGGCCTCTGGTCGGCTTCAATCCCACCAGCCCGCAGTAACAGGCCGGAATGCGAATGGAACCGCCTCCATCGCCGCCTGAGGCGATCGGCACCATACCCGAGGCCACTGCCGCAGCCGATCCGCCGCTGGAACCGCCGCTCGTTCTCTCCGTATTCCACGGATTGCGCGTCGGGCCGAACAGCTCCGGCTCGGTAATGCCCATCAAACCGAATTCGGGCGTATTGGTTTTTCCCAGCGTAATCAGTCCCGCCTTTTTGAAACGTTTGACCAGTTCGCTGTCATAATCCGGGATATAATCTTTATAGGCGCGGCAGCCCCAAGTTAACCGAACACCGGCAAAGGCGCTGATCAAATCCTTCAGCAGAAACGGAACCCCGGCAAACGGACCATCTGCCGTATTTTTTTCTGCGGCATCGCGTCCGAAATCGAACATCGGTGTGACCACGGCATTCAATTCAGGGTTCAATTTCTCAATGCAACGGATCGCTTCTTCGCAAAGCTCCCTCGGCGTTACTTTTTTCTCCCGGACGAGCGCAGCCAGACCTAATCCGTCATATTGATCATATTCAGCAAAACCGGCCATGTTCGGACACCTCCATCATTCCGTCTTTTAATGATTTGTTTATCTCTTAACCGTCTGATCCCGGACAAAAAAACGATGCCGCTTGTTCCTTTGCATTTCAGTATCGGCAAGACCCTATTGCAATTTCATTTTCACAATGCCGATTACAAATCTTTTTCCGCCAGGCCTTCGACAAAAGCCAGAACATTTTTCCCCAGGACAGTGTGATTGTAGCCGCCTTCCAGAATACCGAAGCATCCGCCGTTGTTCCGCCGGGCGGCCTCTCTCACCAGTCCGCCCATGTATTGGTAGTCTTCGGTCTTCAGAAGTCCGCCCCAGTCGTCCTCGTGATGGTCGAAACCGGCGGACACGGCAATCATATCGGCATCCGTTTCGGCAAGACCGTTTTGAACCTGTTTTAAATAGTCATTACGATTGGACCCTGTCGGATTAAGAATCGTCACATAATCCTTACCTCCCAGAATATTCACATTTCCGTCACCGAAATGCAGATCGAAATCCAGAATAAACGCTTTTCTGATTTGACCTTCCCGTTTGAGTTTTTCCAGCGCTATCGACATGTTATTAAAATAACAAAATCCCCAGGCGCAGCCGGAAGACGCGTGATGACCGGGAGGACGAATGAGCGCAAAACAGGGTTCCGTCAACCCGATCTGCGCCGCCTTGATCGCGCCGCCGGCGGCCAGCGCGGCAATATCGTAAACGCCTTCGCGCTCGACGGCCCTGACATGATCGGGTGTATGCACGCTGAGAATGTCTTCACGGGATGCCGCCGCCGGTTCGACAAACGTCACTTTGCCGCACAGGATTTTTTCCACCGCCTGAATTCTTCCCAGCGCGGAAGCGGGATCGGAAGAATAAACTTTGTTGTAATCTTCATGGTAAACAACTTTCATCACATCCTCTTTTCCCGGCCTGTTGCATCATTTCTTCCTAAACTATTGGAAACATTTATTGTATTTTCGGCTAGAGATCACACGCTGATAGTTTCCGAAGATTTGTCATCAGCGGACGGGCCGTGGTTCGCTTCTATCAAACGATCATCCCTGGCCGTCATGGCCTTGAAGCCGACACAACGCATTTGCGGATAAGGGGCTGCCCGGAGCATCCGCCATTTTTTACTTTAGTTTTACGATAAATGAAAAACGGCTTTCCATCCAGGGATCCTTCTGCCCGTCAAAAACCTTCTCCGCAAACCGGATATGTCTGTTTTTCCCGATCAGCAAGACCGTCGACGACCTTGTACCGTAAACCGGACTTTCAATAAAAATGGAGGACAACAGTCTTTCCCATTCCAGACCGATTCCCGTGGAGGGAAGTTTTTGATCCGGAGGAATCCGACGGTCGGCCAGCATGGAAAACAATGCGTCTTCCAGAGCATCGCCTTTCTGCATCAGCGCGGTCTTGAGCATCCGTTTGCTTCTGGATACTTTCGGCCAGGGCGAATTCAAAAGATGATTGCTTAACCCATAGATGCCGGGTTTCAGCTTTTGCGCTTTTCCGCGACTGGAAAAAACAAATACATCCCGTTTATCGCCAAGAAGCAGATTAAACCCGTTGTAGTTAAAAATATCCGAGGCAATCTTTTTCAGGTAGTTTCCCGGATCTTTATTCCCGTTGAGGTAGCTGCTGACAAGCAGGCCGCGTGACAGTGCATTGCTTTTTAAGGAGGACGGGTCGCGATAATTCGTGACGGCAGCGAATCGCCCGTCTTTCGTTATGCCCAGCCACGTTCCGCCGCTTTTCAGATCGCGGCCGGCCAGCATCCGCGGATGATCTTTCCAGAAGCCCGCCGGCGATGACGGCCTTTCATAAAATTCATCGCGGTTGGCGGCCAGAACCAGCCTGTATGACGGATGCACATTATAGGCAAAAACGATCAGACACATGGGGTTTCATACCATCCGGAAGTCATGTCATGATTTCTTTTAATCGGGCGACGATTCTGCTCAGCGTATCTCCCGCCGGTGCATTGATGAATACGTCGGCGATATCGTTCTGTCCCGTCTGTCCCATATTCACAATGACGATCTTCGCCCCGGATTGTTTGGCATACAGCGGCATGTACGCCGCCGGATAAACCACCAGGGAAGAGCCGATCACCATGAACAAATCGCATTTTTCGGATTCCTGCTCGGCCATCCTCAACGTATCCGGGGGCAGCATTTCACCGAAAAAAACAACTCCCGGTTTGAGCAACCCCGCACATTTTTCGCAGATCGGAAAATGATCCGGTGAGGGATGCTTCTGCCTCATCATTTCCAGATCGTAGCGTTCAGCGCAGTCCAGGCAGACCAGCCACTGCATATTGCCGTGCAGTTCATGAACCTTTTTCGGGTCATTCCCCGCCCGCTGGTGCAGATTGTCAATATTCTGCGTAATGATTGAACTTAACTTGTTCATCCTTTCCAATTCGGCAATCGCCAGATGCGCCCTGTTGGGTTGGGACGTGGTCATCAATCCGCCTTCCACCAGGTAGTACCAGACCTTTTTGCGCGTCTCGCCGGAACGCAAGTACCGGTCGATCGTGAAATCTTCGGGATCAACCTTCGTCCAGAGACCGTCGGGCCCTCTGAAATCCGGAATACCCGATTCCGTGCTGATGCCCGCTCCGGTAAAAATGACGGTTTTTTTCGATGCCGCGATCATTGCCGCGACCAGATTAATTTTTTCTTCCATGAACTTTTGCTGCCACCTTTGTTACAAATTCTGTTGATTCTTTTTTACCGCGCGTCCGGATAACCGCACGAATATCTTTCAATGCTTTTTCATAGATGTTCAGCATTTTAATGGTTTGAGAATTTCCCCGGATAATATCCAGATAGAGTTCGGGACTTTCCGTAAATACTTTTCGGATAATTTCCATTTTGATGCGAAAAATCGGCGTGGAAAATTTGTCGATGTCCGCAAAAGCCATTCCCGTCCTGGCAATAGCCAGCCCCAATACCATGGTATCGAGATGGTTGAGCGCCTGAACAACGGCCATCATGCGGTCATGTTTTTCGGGCGTTGATTCCCGGACGGCCATCTTGCTTCTTTTAAAAACGCCTTTCAGCCAGCCGAGCCATTTTTTTCCGCGCGCCGGACACAGGATTACGTTTTGTCCGGATACGTCTTTTAACTGCGGACCGAAAAGCGGATGACAGCCGATGACTTCCGCCTGCGACGTTTTCAGCATCCGCGTCACCGGTTCTTTTTTCAGCGATGTCAAATCCATCAGAAGCTGATCCTTTGTCAGTTGCGGGCCGACCTGTCCGATGACTTCAGGCGTGGCGGAAATGGGCACAGCGACAACAACCACATCGCAGAGCCCGGCTAAATCGTTTATGTGCAACCGGGTTTTTCTGCCGCAGACATAAACCCGGCAGCCTTCTTTTTTCAGCAGGTCGGCAAACCACTTTCCCATGCCGTTGGTGCCGCCGATAATGCCCACGTTAATTTTTTTCATGATTGGATCGCTCTCTGTCTGAGGAAGTGATCGGCCACGACAATATTCACCATGGCTTCGCACACCGGCACAATACGGGGAAGAACGCAGATATCGTGCCTTCCCTGAATTTCAATGAACCGGGGTTTGCCTTTGCTGTCAATGGTGCGCTGCGGTTTCGCAATGGACGGAATAGGTTTACAATAAGCCCGCAGGACGATATGTTCTCCGTTCGTGATGCCCGCAAGAATTCCTCCCGCATGATTGGTTTTAAATCCTCCGGGCATTATTTCATCGTTGGTTTGAGAGCCCTGCAAACCGGCCATGGAGAATCCGTCACCCACTTCGACCGCTTTCACCGATCCGATGCTCATCAGGGCCTTGGCCAGATCGGCATCCATTTTGTCGAAAACCGGTTCGCCCAGCCCTCCGGGACAACCGCGGACGATAATTTCCACTATCCCGCCCAGGGAATCTCCTTTTTTACGGACGGCCGTAATTTTTCTTTCCATCCTGGCTGCCGCCTGTAGATCCGGACAAAAAAGAGCGTTTTCCTGCACGGCCGTTCTCAGCTTTTTTTCTGCGGCCATTCTGCCGCGGTCAATCGCGATGGAACCGATTGCCTTGGTATAGGCGATGACGTCGATACCGACCCGATCAAGTATCTTTGCTGCAATTGCTCCGGCGGCAACACGGGCGGCTGTTTCTCTGCCGGAAGCCCGTCCGCCGCCTCGCCAGTCGCGGATTCCGTATTTTTGCAAATAGGTAAAATCCCCCTGGCCGGGGCGGAAAACATTCTTCAATGCATCATAGGAAGAAGATTGCGCGTCAGCATTCCTGATGATGAGGGAGATCGGCGTACCGATCGTTTTACCCTCAAAAACGCCGGAGAGGATTTCCACGAGATCCCCCTCTTTTCGTGTAGTAGAGGCTACGGAGGCGGAAGGCTTTCGTCTGTCGAGAGCCTGCTGAATATCGGATTCCGTCAAGGGAATTCCCGGAAGACAGCCGTCCACGACGGCTCCCAGAGCCCTGCCGTGTGATTCTCCCCAGGTTGTGACGCGAAAAACGCTGCCTGTCGTATTGCCGGACATTTTTTTCCTTTTTATTTTTTAATGACGGTTATTTTAGCCAAATTTCCCGATTTAAGCAAATACTGATAGATTTCTTCCGTAATCTGCTCGGGGGTTTTGCTCAGCGTATCCACAACATAATCCGCGGATCGCTCATACAGGGGAAATCTTTTTCTCATGGTGTCGATCGTCTCCTGAACAATGTTGCCGGATGTAAGCGGCGGACGCGTTGCTTCGTTTTGCGCATCCTGTTTTAACCGTTCCACAATGTCGCGCAGCGGAGCGTTGAGCCAGACCATGACACTGGCCTGTTTCAGCAGATCAACGTTCTGTTTCAATAGATCAACATTTTCTCTGAAGAGAACCACGCCGCCTCCGGTTGCAATAACACAATCTTCTTTCTTGACAAGCGATTTGATGATGTCTCTTTCTTTTGACCGGAAATACTCCCATCCGTGAAGAGCGACGATTTCCTTAACCGGCATATCCATGCTTTCTTCGATCATGGCATCGGTATCCCGGAAATCAACATTAAGCCGGGCAGCCAGCATCTTGCCGACGGTGGACTTGCCGGTCGCCCTGTAACCGATTAAAACAACCTTCATAAACGACGCAGCTCCTCCCAGAACGAGGGGAATGATTTATCAACGCACTTTTTATCGCGGATGTCAATCCCGGGAACAACAAGACCGGCTATCGCAAAGCTCATGGCCATGCGATGATCGTTATAGGTTTCGATTTTTGCCGGCCGCATGCGTCCGCCCTTTATGACAAGGCCGTCCGGAATTTCGCGGGCATCAATACCGGCCCGCCTAAGCTCGGTTGCGACAGCCGCCAGGCGATTGCTCTCTTTGATTCTCAGATGCGCGACATTGTTGATAACGGTCTGTCCCTCGCGAAAGGCGGACAAGACCGCCAGGGTCGGAACCATGTCCGGCATATCGCCGAAGTCGAAGACCCTATCGCCTTTCAACAGTGTTCCCCCGGTGACATCCACTCCGTTTGTGGTCGACCGGAACCGGCAGCCCAGTTTTTCCAGAACATCCAGCAGCCGGATGTCTCCCTGCCTGCTTTCCCGGCTGATTCCCTCAACCCGGATTGTTGTCTTGAGCAGGGCCGCCGCCAGAAAAAAATACGACGCGCTCGACGCATCTCCTTCGACAACATATCTGCGTCCCCGATAAGGCTCTCCGGCATTGACACGATAGGCAAATCGCTCCGGTTTGCTGATGGTCACGCCAAAATCCTCCATAACAGCAATCGTCAGGTCAATATAGGGAGCTGAAACAACGCCGCCTTCCAGGCTCAGCTCTATTCCCCGGTCTGTATAGGGGGCGCATAAAAGAAGCGCTGACACGTATTGAGAACTTTCTATGTCACGCAGTGTTATTTTTCCCCCGGCGAGACCGCCGGCATTGATCGTGACCGGCGGGCAATGATGATGTGTCCGAATATCGACGCCCATGTCCCTCAGGGCATCCCCGAGCGCACCCACCGGTCTTTCGCAGAGCCTTTTTTCGCCGGTCAGAACATATTGGCCTTTTCCGAGACAGACCAGGGCCGTCAGGAACCTCAGGGCAGTGCCGTTGTTGCCCAGAAACAGGTCCCTGCCGCTGTTTTCAATTTTGCCGGCCGTGCCGGTCACCTGAAAACCATCCGGCGCGTCGACAATTTTTGCGCCCAGTTCCCGCAACGCACCGATCATGTAAAGGGTATCCTCAGAAACAAGCAGATTGCTGATCATGGAATCCCCCTGCGCCAGCGTTGCCGCAACCAGCGCCCGCTGGCTCAAGCTTTTTGATCCCGGAACGCGGACCGTCACAGCCGGGTCCGGGCAACGGATAGGATTATCGTCCACCTTTGCTCAGCCTTTCCAGAATGATTTTTTTCATAACCGCATGCGGCGGTTCCTTGCCGGTCCATAACCGGAATTGCTCAGCGCCTTGATTAACAAACATTTCCACACCCGTTACAATGCGGCAACCCTGCTTTTCGGCATCCCTCAGCAATTTTGTTTTAATCGGATTATAGATCACATCCATGACGCAGTCGTAATCCGACAATACGGCGGCGCTGACCGGCGATTGATTTCCCCGGGGATACATTCCCACGGGCGTTGTGTTGATCAGTACATCCCCCCTGATGCGGCCGATCTCGGAAAGCGGATAAAAAGCACACTGCATTTTTTCGGCAAGCATTTTCCCTTTTTTGGGGGTACGATTCACAATAACCGGACATCCACCCTCTTTCAGGATGCCGTAAGCCGCCGCCCGAGCGGTTCCGCCTGCGCCGACGATTACAATGGTTTTATGTCTGATCGTCATTGCCTTTTTAAGCGTCAAAATCAATCCGGCCCAATCCGTGTTATGTCCGATCAGACGGCCGTTTTCATTGACAATCGTATTCACCGCTCCGATCTCCAACGCATCCGCATCAATATCATCCAAATATTCCATCACGGCAACCTTGAAAGGAATGGTCACACTGGCGCCGTGAATATTCATCGCTCTCAACCCGTCCATTGCACCGCCGATATCCTGAACGCAAAAAGCGACATATTGTTCCGCAAGACCTGTTTTTTTCAGGGCTGCATCATGCATCACGGGAGACAGGCTCTGCTCGACCGGATTGCCCAGTAAAACGTAATGGCGGGGTAAAGACGCATGCGGAGATGACGCTGAGGACTGAGGGGCTCTGTTCTTGCCTTTAAACCATTTTTGAATCCGGTTCATCTCGTGAACGGTAAACTGGCCGGGGGCCGAGCGCCCGGTTCGGTCCAGTGCAGCAAAGCTCAGAAAGTTACCCATCAGAGGCGCCACCGCGCGGCTGATGCCGCCTTTCTCGCCCATGCACAGCGAAATGATTTTTTGAGATTTCCTGCGCGCATAGGCAATAAGATTTAATATGATAAGATTATCCTCTTCGGATCTCGCCGTTGTCACAATTTTCACAACTGCCGGCTTATACGCGGCACACCGATGAAATATTTTTTTCAATGTTGCAAGATCCGGGGTGTCTTTCAGATGATGATAGGAAATTATCATCTTGGTTTGCGAACCTTTTTCCGCACACAACGCTTGCAGTTGCCGGATAGCCTGTGTTCCTTCGGCCAGCTCAATGTCAATATAATCCGCACCCCGTTCGACGGCCTCCTTCAGCAGCGCTATTTTATACCTCGTTTTGCTGCAGGCGTTTCGACGCCGCGGCCATCTTCCGACAAAAGCCGCCTCTTCTTTTTTCCGGCTGGTGACAATAATCTTTACTGCAGCAGACTCGGCACGAACGGCTGAAATCAATTCGGCAAGGCCGATATTGCCGATCAGATCCATTCTCAGTTCCAGAAAGTCGGCCAGCTGGCAGCTTCGTTCTATGGCATGCAAAGCCTCTTTGGGGTTGTCGGAGGTAATGGGAATACAAATCATAGCGCATCCTCGCTTTTGGGATAGGACCCCAGAATCTTCATAAAAGACGTTTTGTTCTGCAGCTCTCGAAGACAACCCTGCACACGCCTGTCATCTGCATGGCCGATCATATCCACAAAGAAACTGTACTCCCATAATTTATCCTTCACGGGATGCGATTCAATCTTCGCCAGATTGATTTTCCGACGGGCAAAGGCGGACAGCGCGGCATGCAGCGCCCCCGGAGAATGCGGTGTGGCAAAAATCAGGGATGTTTTATCATTGCCGGTCGGATCGTTCGCACCCTGACCGATTACGAGAAAACGCGTCATGTTGGAGGGATTATCCTCGATGCCTTCGGCCAGTAGATTCACGCCGTATATCTTTGCGGCAAGCGAACTCCCGATAGCGGCTTCATGCTTCTTTCCCCGGATCATCTGTACAGCGGCTGCCGTGCTTTCCGTTTCGCATACCACGCAGTTGGGAAGATTTGTTCTAACCCACACCTGGCACTGGGCCAACGCCTGCGGATGTGAATAAATTCTTTTGACCTCTTTCATGTTTTTGGCCGACGACATAAGACACTGACGGATTCGCAGATATATCTCCGCCCTGATTTTCATCGGCGTTATCATCAGCCTGTCCAGGGTCACGTTGACCGATCCTTCCAGCGAATTTTCCACGGGCACGACACCCCAGTCAATGGCACCCTTTTCCACCTCGTCAAAAACGCGGAATATTCCCGTCTGTGGAAAGAAGAGACTCGATTCACCGAAATGCAGGCGCGACGCCAGATGGGAAAAGGACGCCTCGGGTCCCAGAAAGGCAATCGTCATCGGCTTCTGCAAATCACGCGAGGCCGATATAATTTCCCTGAAAATCGCCGACACCGCCCCGGACGCAAGCGGTCCGGCATTGAGGTCCCGTAAATATCCGTGGACCTTCGCCTCCTGGGCCGGATCGTACACCTGCATCCCCCCCTGCCCCTTCATTTTGCCGATCTGAACGGATATCTGCGCCCGCTCGTTCAAAAGTCGGACAATCTCCTTATCCTTGTCTTTTATTTTTTTTCGCAAGTTTTCCAGCAGGTGCGGTTTCATGATTTCATATCCTCGATCACGTCGGCAATCATTTTCTGCTCGATATTGCCATGAATAAAGGGCAACCCTATTTTTTTCAGCAGCACAAAATGAATCGCGGCTCCTTTTCTCTTTTTATCCATCTTCAATTGTGCCACAATTTTTCCGCCGGACAGCGTTTTCGGTATTCTCGTGGGAAGGCCCGCCTGATCAATGAGGGTTTCGATACGGCCGGCCTCGTTGTTTTTCAGATAACCCATCCTGGCGGAAAGTCGCGCGGCCGCCACCATCCCAATCGCCACGCCTTCTCCATGGGTAATCGCATACCCGGAAACGGCTTCCAGCGAATGACCGATCGTATGGCCGAAATTTAAAATACGACGCACGCCCCCTTCTTTTTCATCAATTTCCACAATTGATTTTTTGATCTGACAACATTTTTCGACGACACCGAGCAGTATTTTGGGGTCCTTGGATTTGACCGCCGTCATGATGTCTTCCAGGCTGGCGAACATTTTTTCATCATCAATCACCCCGTATTTTATAATTTCCGCCAGCCCGTTGTTGAATTCTTTTGGAGGCAGCGTATTGAGAAAATGCAGGCTCGTCATGACCGCCTGCGGCTGATAAAAAGTCCCCGCCAGATTTTTTCCGCAAGGAAGGTCCACGCCGGTTTTACCGCCTATACTGCTGTCCACCTGCGCAACCAGCGTTGTCGGAATCTGGATATACGGTACGCAACGCATATAGATCGAGGCAACGAAACCGGCAATATCTCCGACAACGCCGCCGCCCAGAGCAATCAGACATGTCTCCCGGTCAGCGCCGGAGACCGCTAATGTTTCGGCAATGTCAACAACCGTTTTGATGGTTTTTGAGGACTCTCCCGCAGGAAAATCAATCAACGACGCGTTGAGGCCGATCTCTTTTAGCGCCGTCAGAAATTTTTTACCGTAAAGTTCCCCGACAATATTGTCCGTAATGACCGCATAACGTGCCGCCTTATGGTTTTTGGCGATCAGCAGCGACAGACGATCCGATATGTCTTTTCCGATACGGATTTCGTAAGAGGAGGATGATTTTCTGTCCAGGTTAACTTTTATCGATCTCATGATGTCTTCCCTTCACTATAAAATGTTCTTCTAGTGTTTCATGATTGCGGTAATGGCCCGTATTTCGTCCATCATCTGATAGAACTTTTCCGGTTTAAGTGACTGAGCGCCGTCGGAAACTGCTTTCTCGGGCTCCGGATGAACTTCAACGATAATGCCGTCCGCACCCACAGCAACCGCTGCCCGCGACAGGGGAATGACGTATTTCCAGTTCCCGGCGGCATGACTGGGGTCGATGATGACCGGCAGATGGGTTAATCCTTTCAAAACAGGTATGGCACTGATATCCAGCGTATTTCTCGTGGCCGTTTCAAACGTCCGGATACCGCGTTCACACAGAATCACATTGGGATTGCCTTCGGAGAGTATGTATTCCGCCGACATCAGCAACTCTTCAATCGTGGTCATCATACCCCGCTTCAACAGCACCGGTTTTCGCGAATGACCGACTTTTTTTAACAGGGCGAAATTCTGCACATTGCGGGCGCCGATCTGCAGCATATCGGCGTAAGATTCCACCAGATCGACATCCGCCGGATTGACGACCTCTGTCACCGTCGGCAAACCGGCCTGAGTGCCGACCTTGTTCAAGACCTTCAGGCCCTCTTCCTCCATCCCCTGAAAGCTGTAAGGCGACGTGCGAGGCTTATAGGCACCGCCTCTCAGAATCTGCGCACCGCCTTTTTTGACGACATAGGCCGACTCCAGCAACTGTTCTTCACTTTCAATCGCGCAGGGTCCGGCCATGACCACAAATTCCGGGCCACCGACGGTCACCTCTCCTACCGTCACCTCCGTATTACCATCATGCGATTCCCGACTGGCCAGTTTGTAGGGTTTCAAAATGGGCATGGTCTTTTCCACACCAGGCAGGGATTCCGCAAATTTCAGAATATCCTTACCCCGATTGTCACCCACCGCTCCGATGATCGCCCTTTCCACCCCGATGGAAGGATGGGCCTTGTATCCGACGGATTCAATCCAGTGAATCACATCTTCAATCTGTTTTTCGGTCGCATGACTTTTCATGACGATAATCATATTGCCTCCTTTGAAATTAAAAAGCCAGGGGTCTGCACGCCCTGGCTTTCTAAAAAAAAAGCCATGAGCGCTTTCGATCCGCCCATGGCTGTTTTGGTTTACTGAACCTTAACGAGTCCTCCTCAGCGACGGGCAGACCGATATAAAATAGGTATAAAACCAGTAACCGCAAACATTCATATTTACATTCTGTTTTCTGTCCATCGTGAGATTCCTGTCTTTGTTTGTACGCTTTCTAATGAACCTGACACTATTTGTCAAGCCTTTTTTTATTGCATGATCGTCGTGATGAAAAAAGGGAGGGGCGTCTTACTGCGGCAGGCCATCCTTCCGATCAGGTTTCAAGCCTGCATTGTCATGAAGAAGAAATATAAAGGAGCCCCGAAAAGTGATCCCCGGGGCTCTTTTATGTTGAAACGATTTATAATCCTTCTTTACTTTTCGATGATATAATCAACCGCAGCTTCCACGCGACGGTTTTTCGCACGCCCATCGGCCGTATCGTTTGTATCGACGGGTCTCTCATCGCCAAAGCCTTTTGCCTCGATCCGGGCGGCATCGACACCGCCTTTTTCGACCATGTATTTTTTAACAGTTTCGGCGCGTTTTTGAGAGAGCTTCTTATTATATTCAGCCTTTCCCACATTATCCGTATGTCCTTCGATGACCACATTCAATTCCGGATAATCTTTCATCACTTCAACCAGCGCATCGATGTCTTTATAATAACCGTCCTGAATGGTTGCTTTATCAAAATCAAATTTGACATCCAGGGTCTGTCTTCCCTTCTCAATGATAACCGGCTTGGCAACCGGAGCAGGTGGCGGAGGAGGAGGCAGGGGCTCTTCAACCTTTGTTTCTACAATCTTTTTCTCGCCGCCAAAGGCGAAGGTGAGGCCGACCGAGTAAAGCAGGTTGTTGTATCGCTCGTTAAATGGAATGATATGACGGACATCGGCTCTCAATGCAATATTGTCCGTAACAAAATATTTGAAGCCGGCTCCGTAATCGAGAGCAAATTTATCCCGGTTATCCGGATCCTCGGGAAGCGCATCATAATGAATACCACCTACCCCTACAGCAAAAAAGGGAACAAAGCGGCTTTCGGGCATAAAATGATAAAGCCCTTCCAGACCGTATCCGAAGAGTTCCATTTCATTGTCGTCATTCCAGTCTTTGTTATTGGTCGGAACATAATTAAAAAATGCTTCCACACCGATATTTTTTGTAAAATTGTAACCGGCGCGCAAACCGGCAGCGTAGGTGTCTTCATTATTATCATATTCATTACCTTCAAAGACATAGCCTCCGATGAAAGGGGTTACTGAAAAAGAACCTGCCTTAACTTCAGCCTGCGCCACTGTGGCAAAAGCCAACAGCACCAAGATCCAAACAAACGATAGTGCTTTTTTCATAACGTCCTCCTTAAATATTGATCATAAAGATCATTAGACTGTGAAAACGATTTTTATTCCACCTGATTACGATATTCTTGATAACGCTTACTCCCCGACATTGTTTTTATGAAAGTATAATTATTTCATATATGTAAGTCAAGCGAATTCAGGCTTCAACATCCGCAAGACACAACGCGCCTCATCCTGTAATGTCACTAGATCTCTGCTTTCCGAACAGATTTTTTTCACTGCCGCGCCGCGGCATCCTCATTTAACCTTTTCGCGGCCTCTTCGGCAATCTTGTTGGCCCGGTCGGCCGCGTCGGAAGCCTGATGCGCTTTTTCAATGGCCGGCTTCGCCTGATCGGCGCCTTGCATCATCACCGTTGCCGTCGGGGCGGCGAAATATTTTGACCATAGAAAACCGGCGGCAATCAGCAACACAATGATTACGATAACAACCCAGGACGCAATGCCTTTTTCATCTCTCATGTTGAGCCTCCTTTTCTACATGTTAACGAACGGAATATTGTCTAACCTCAACAAACGGCGACACAACACATTCCTCAAAACCCGTGCCGAATTCAATCTACACGAATCACGACCGCGTCGCCCTGAGCCAGTCCGCCGCATATGCCGCAGATGCCGTAACCGCCGCCACGGCGCTTGAGTTCATACATCATGGTCATCAAAATTCTTCCGCCGCTGGCACCCACCGGATGACCGATGGCAATGGCTCCGCCGTTGGGATTGGTTTTCTTCAGCAACTCGCGCCACTTGGCTTCATCACCACCGGCCAGCATTTTTGTTGAAACCAGGGTAACGGCGGCAAAGGCTTCATTAATTTCGATGACGCTCATGTCGTCGATGCAAAGCGATGCGCGCTTGAGCGCCTGAGCGATGACTTTTGCCGGAAGTTCCGCCATCCGTCTGGGCTCGCCCGCACCGCTGGCCACAGCCACAATCGTTGCCAGCGGTCTGATACCGAGCTTTTCCGCTTTTGATCGACGCATGATAATGACCGCCGTCGCTCCGGCATCCAACCCCGGAGCATTGCCCGCCGTCACCGTGGGGCTGCCGTAAATGGTTTTTAACCTGGCCAATGCTTCCAGGGTGGTGTCGGGACGGGGAAGTTCGTCTTTACCGAAAATTACCGGCGTTCCTTTTTTTGCCGGCAACTCCACGCTGACCAGTTCATCATAGAAAAGCCCCGCCTTGTCCGCCGCATCCCATTTCTGATGCGACCCCAGCGCCCAGGCATCCTGTTCCTCCCGCGAAATACCGTGTTCGATGGCAATCTCGCCCGCATCGCGTCCCAGCGGCGTGTATTCGCGGTAGGTAATGGGATTCAGGTAATCCTGTACCAGAAGCGGCTTCATCCCCGAACCCCAGCGATGGCCGTTGATCAAAAGAGGTGTATTGCTCATGTTCTCAGCGCCCACAGCCATGCAGGCGTCCGCCTCATTTAATAAAATGGCGCGGCGGCCCAACTGCACCGCGCAAAGGGACGAACAACAGGCCCGATCCAAGGTAAGCGATACGAGCGTGCTGGGCAGGCCCGCGCGCAGAATGGCTTGCCGCGCATTGACGTTGTCGTAGAGGGCAGCCTCGGCCTGATCGCACATGCCGTAATAAACCTCGTCCAAATCCTCACCGGTCATCCCCGCGCGCTTGAGGCTTTCGTTGATGACAATCACACCCAGATCGGTGCTGTGAATTTCTTTGAGCGCGCCGCCGAATTTACTGAAAGGCGTGCGCACCGCACTGACAATGACCACGTCGTTTTGATTGTTCATAAAACCTCCAGAGTATTCCGAGCTGTATGATCATGTTCTCATGGTGAACATGATATCATGTTTTTCGATTTACACGTTGTCATAAAGAGCGCGGAGTCTCTCACCGTACTTTTCCATGACATTGCGGCGTTTGAGTTTCAGGGTTTGCGTCAGCATGCCGTTATCCACGGAAAAGTCCTCCGTGATATAAAGGAACTTCTGAGGAATTTCATATCCGCCGAAAGACTTGCGCAAATGGTCGGTGATCTGTTTGGAGATAAAATCGGTGCACTCCTTATTGGCAATGGTTTCGTCCGGTGTGCCCTGCGCCCACCGGGACGTTTGCGAATCGGTTTTAACCGCCTCAAAATCCGGAACAACCAGCGCCACGTTAAACGTCCGGCCCTCGCCATAAACAATAACATTGGAAACGTAACGCAGAAGTTTGATCTCGTTTTCAATGGATTCGGGATGAACGTACTTGCCGTTTTCCAGTTTGTATTCATCCTTGAAACGTCCGGTGATATTCAGATAACCGTCTTCATCAATCCAGCCTCGGTCGCCGGTCCTGACGCCGGGGAATCCGTTCCAGGTATCGGGCATCATCACCTCTTTGGTTGTTTCCGGCTTGTTGTGATATCCCTGCATGACCTGCGCGCCATACACCACGATCTCGCCGTCCGGACTGTCTTCTCCGACGCGGGACTTATCGATAACAACTTTCGTATCTTTGTACGGTTTGCCGATCGTGCCGAATTTATTGCCCCGCTTGGGACTATTGTTGGTAAGAACAGGCGATGTTTCCGACAAACCATAGCCGACGTAGGGAACGACCCCGACATCGCTGAAGAACATCGCGATTTCCGGTTTCATCAATGCTCCGCCAATGACGACCTGTTTTAACCGTCCGCCGAAAATGTTCCGAACCGTGGAAAAGGCGACCGCGTCATAGAATTTAAATTCGTCCGTTTTTTCTTTCAGATCCCGGTTTTTGATCGCCTCGGCTACCGCCGCATCGAAGATTTTCTTCTTTTCCGGATCCGCTGACACGCTCTGCTGAATTTTATCGTAAATAATATTGAACACCCGCGGTACGGCATTCATATGCGTGGGCTTGATCTCGCCGAAATTCAACAGAAGTTTGTCGGCGGATTCAGCCAGTCCGAGCTGCCAGCCGCCATAGACGAAAACATGCAGGTCGGTCGTCAGACCGAAACTGTGCGCCCAGGGAAGAATGCTCAGCCCGACCTCTTCCTCCCCCACATCGAATGTCCAATGACTTTCCTTGGCGTTGTGCGTCAGATTGCCGTGACTCAGCAGAACGCCTTTCGGATCGCCGGTGGTACCGGACGTATAAATAATCACCGCCGTTTCCGACCAGTGCGGCTTGTACGACAAAACGGGATTTGCCTTGCCCATTTTTTCCAGTTCCGCCAGGGAATTTTCTCCCGAACCATACAGCATAAACACGCCTTTTAATGTTGGAATATCATTTTGAAAATTTTTAATGATCTCGTAGATTTTTTGATTGCTGACAAAAAGATATTTAATGGCGGAATCCTTGATAATGTACTGCCACACCTTCTGCAGCTCCTTTTCGTACATGGGAACAAAAACACCGCCCAGACCGTGAGTGGCGTTGGCGCAAACAAACCATTCCGCCGAGTTGCCGACAATGACACCGACCTTTTCGCCTTTTTCAAAACCGATTTTTTTCAACGCGCCGCGCAGATTGTTCACCCGCTCGGCAACCTGCGCAAAGGTTACCCACTCGTATTGATTGGTCTCTTTGTTTTTTGTGCCGAACAAATTGCGGGACGCAAATTTCGCCGCACTGTCTTCAAACATATCGACCAGATTATTCGGTTTGGTGTAATAAGATTCGAGATTCCCTGCAACATTACTTTCTTTTTCTTTTACCATCGTGCACTTCCTTTCCTCAATAATTGAAATTTTTATTCTTCATCGGCAAGCAATGCCGTTATGTTCAGAAGCCTGTTGCAAAATCACCATATTTACTATATTCATAAAACATGAATTGATGTCAATTATTATTCCCCTTTATCAAACAGGAAATTACATCATGACGCAAGTCTACCAATATAAACTCACGGTTCCGGAAAGCGCCGTGGATATAAATGGTCATGTCAACAACGTTGAATATTTGCAATGGATGCAATGGGCCGCCGTGCTTCATTCCGACATCCGGGGATGCACCAAAGCCACCCTGGATGTCGGAGCCACCTGGGTGGTGCGCATGCATCATATCGAATATCTGCGTCCTGCCTTCGCGGGAGACACCGTCGTAATTCTGACCTGGGTTTCTGATTTTCGTCGCGTACGGTCCTTAAGAAAATACAAAGTCATCCGCTGTAAAGACAAGGCTGTGCTTGTCGAAGGCAAAACCGACTGGGTTTTTGTTGATGCAAAAACCGGCCGATTGCGTTCGATTCCCAAAAATGTTATGATGAAATTCAAGCTGTTGCCTGAAGTTCTTGAACCGGAAATTCTCAACAGCTTGAATTTTTCCTGACTATTATTTAAGGGGGAGAAGATCGTCGTGAACGCAGAAGCACATTTGAAAGCAATGGATTCAATGATCCATCTTTGCGCGGCTGTTAAAAACGTCCAGCTCTATTCAGAAGACAGTCCCATCACGCAAAATTCCATCGACAGAGCTTATCTTTATCTTCTGGACACCTTAAAGCAGAAATCCCCCCTGGTGTTTGCGGAATCGGGGAAAAAAGTCATGCTGTGCGGAGAAGCCCTCAGGGAAAAGGATCAGGAAACTCTTCATGTTGTTTTTCTGATGGATTTATTCGTTAATTTCGGTCTTCGGAGCATTTCTTTTGAAAAAGGCCTGCTCAAAAATGAACTTCAGGCTTTTATAAAGTCTCTGGCGAGAGACCCGGAACATTTGCGCCATTTGGGGGGCCTTGCCAAGACAATAACCGATAACGGCATTATTCATATTCACGCAGATAAACAAGATGTTGAATTTTCCCTGGCCGGCGATCAGACTGAACCCCAGCCCGTCCCAGATCCCGAGCCGGTTCCTGAGATGACGAACCTCCCCGAAATAAATCAACCTCCTGTCGTGATAGCGACGGATGATCCGGTTTCCGAGATTATTGCCAAAACGATCGAATCATTAAGACGCCTGAACGAATTGAAAAACGCCCCCGAACCTTTTGTTGCTGAAGAACAAACCAACCTGATCAGGAAATCTGCCGGGCACGTGGCCGAGTGGCTGAAGATAGAATCGGTTTTCACTCCGGACTATGTTAAAAATCTGGACAGTCTGCAAAAACTGGTTCAGGCATTGATTCATCACGAACTTCTGACCGAAGCCAATTCGATTATTTCTGTTTTAAGTCAAATCAACACCGGCGTCCTTGAAAAAAATGATGACATTCGGGATATCTCTTTACAGGTTCTTAAAAATCTTGCCTCGGAAAACAACATTCATTTCCTGTTTAAGGAAATCAACATCAACGAAAAAAACAAAACAACGGACGCTTTTAAAATTCTTTCCGGATTCGGCGACGATTTTATCATCACAAAACTGCTGGATATCGTCCGTCATGCCAAAGACAGCAAGGAACGCATACGCATTATTCATATCATCCAGGAAATCGGACAGAAGGCGATCCCGGCCATTAAAGAAAACATTACAACGGAAGCTCCCTGGTACTTTCTCCGCAATATGGCATATATTCTCGGACGCATCGGCGACGAGGAAAATGTTCAGATTCTTCGGCCTCTTCTCTTTCATAAAGACAAGCGCGTGCGTGCGGAAACTTTAAAAAGTATCGGTCAGATCGGCGGAAACCGCCGGGGAGCACTGCTCCTATCCGCGCTTCCTGATGCAGATTTTGAACTGAAGCTTCACATGATAGAAATGCTCGGTAAAATCAAATGTACGGAGGCGGTGGATCCGTTGCTGGATATGCTCAAAGGCAAGTCTTCGATGACGAAGGAGCAACAGGTCTCTTTCCAGGAAACGATCTGTGCGGCTCTGGGTTTCATCGGGTCGCCGGAGGCAATCCCCATCCTCTCGGAAATTGCCGAATCAAAATCGTTTCTGGGCATAGGATCCTATCCGGCTGAAGTAAAATATGCTGCCGCCGGCGCGCTAAAATCCATCAAAAGAAAACAATAGCCGCATCATTCGGGCGTCTTGCCCTTTGCGGGCGCAATCTCCGTCGGAGGCGCATCCGTCTTTGGATAACTCAATTTATTTCAAGGCGGCATTGATTAAGCGCGCCAACCGACCGGCAGCGGTCTCCGGATCGGGCGAGGAACATATCGCAGAAACAACCGCGATGCACGGTGCTCCGGCTTCAATGACCTCCCTGATATTGGCTTCATGAATACCGCCGATCGCCACCAGCGGATGACGACTGAATGCCTTGATGCGGGAAAGACCTTCCAAACCCCATACACCTTTCGTATCCGTTTTGGTCGGTGTGGCAAAAACCGGACTGACGCCAATATAACTGACATCAAGCGCCTGACTGGCAATAAAATCCGCCCACGTTTCTACGGAAAGACCGATGATCGCTTTGGGTCCCAGCAGTCTGCGCGCCAGGTCATAAGGCATATCCTCCTGTCCGATATGAACGCCGTCGGCGCCGCAGGCCAAAGCAACATCCACACGGTCATTGATGATCAGGGGAACTTTATGGGGCGTTAAACTCTTCTTAATACGCAGGGCTTCTTCAACAAAATCATGGGTCGACATTTCTTTTTCGCGAAGCTGAACATATGAGACTCCGCCTTTGACCGCCTGAAGAACGATTTCCTCTACCGATTTGTCTTTGCACAAACGGCGGTCGGTAACCAGATATAATCCCCGCATGTCTAATCCTCAACCTTTAAACGTCTCGCGATATCATCTTCCGATATACGGTAAAGAGCATCCAAAAAATGAACCTGAAGGCTTCCCGGTCCGGCGGCAACTTCTGCCGCCGTTTCCCCGGCAACCCCCATGAGCGCCATCGCCTGAGCGGTGGAAGCAAAAGTCGATTCTCCCACCGCGGCAAAAGCTCCGCATAACGCCGATGCCGTACAGCCCAATCCTGTGACCCTGGACATCATGGGGTTACCATTTTTTATTTTTAAGATTGTTTGCGGACAGATAATGTAATCTGTTGCTCCGCTCACGCATACGACACACTCATGCATTTCGCTTAATTTTTGCGCTGTATCTATGGCCTGATCGGAAGACGAGGCGCTGTCCACCCCTTTTGTTTTGGATTGCTCATTGTAAAGAGCCATGATTTCCGACGCATTACCCCTGATGATCGAAGGCGGTTCTTGCGCCATTAATGCTCGCACCGTATTCGTACGGTAGTTGGTCGCTCCGGCGCCAACCGGATCCAGAATTACGGGAATTCCTTTTTTTCGGGCCTGACGCGCGGCTTTGAACATCGAGCGGATCCAGCTTTCACTTAAGGTTCCGATGTTGATCACCAGAGCCGACGCGATGTCCACCATGTCTTCAACTTCCTCTTGCGCATGCGCCATGACCGGAGATGCGCCGATTGCCAAAAGCGCGTTGGCCGTATTGTTCATGACCACGTAATTGGTTATGTTATGGATCACCGGCGCTCTGGAACGAATCAGCTCTATCGATCTGTAAATTTCTTTCGCCGTCATTCTCATGATCTTCCAGCTCCTTGATGGTTTGCAAAACCCAAAGCAATATTTAAAGGGATACTTCCCCACAAAAACAAGTCGCCCCGAGGGGATCATTCGATCAGCAGTCTTCGGTGCACTCCGTTTCCGGAGTTTGGCCTTCATTTAAAACCCTTCCCGACGGGCCATACCGGGAAGGGTTTACATGCAACAAACATTCTCCCTTCGCTGGCATTATCCAGATCAGGTTCAACGGGTATCATCTCAGATCCGTTATCTTCCGGACCACCCCTATGCAAAATATCTGACCAATGTGATTGATAGGCGTCAATCACATTCATTGTCGCTGCCTTTCAATAATGACTTGAAGATTTCGTTTTGCCTTTGAAGATACGATAAACAAAAATGGTATAGGCAATTACAATCGGCATCCCGATCAGAGCAATAACGCTCATGACTTTGAGGGTTAACAAACTGGTGGAACTGTTATAAATTGTCAAGCTCATACTTTGATCATTGCTGGCCCTAATCAGATTGGGAAAATGAACGGCGGCCACGACCAGCCACAGGCCGATAAAGGCGAATGACGATTCCCAAAACGGAGCAGAGTCGTTTTTATGCCTGACGGAAAAGAAAATCGATGACAGCCAAAGCACGGTGCACATAAAGGCCAGATAGAATAACCAATTTGTAACGATGTCATCGAAGGTAAAGGCAATCGTTCCAAAATAGATCATGGCTGTTATGAGATTTATTACCGTTAGAAAACTCACCGCTTTAAAGGACCGTTCTCGCAACTCACCTTCCGTTTTCATCACTGCGTATGCTGCTCCCTGCAACAAAACAGCGGCAAACCCGGTTACCCCGAACATCAGCGGCACCGGACGCAGTAGTGTAAAGAAGTTTCCTGTAAATTCCATTTGATCATCCAGCGGCACCCCGTAAACGACATTGCCCAGCGCGACGCCGAACAACAAAGCCGCCAGCGCGCTTCCGGCAATGAACGCCTTTTCCCAAAGGAGGGATCTTTTTTCGTCATGTGCACGAAATTCCATGGAAACAGCCCGGAAAATCAGAGCGAACAACACCAGCATCATCGCCAGATAAAAACCGGAAAAAGCCGTGGCATAGGCATGCGGAAAAGCGGCAAATAAAGCGCCGCCGCCGGTAATCAGCCAGACTTCATTGCCGTCCCAAACCGGACCGATGGAATTGATTAAGATATCCTTCTCTTCTTTGGTCTTGCCCAAAAAAGGAAGCAGCGCTCCGATGCCCAGATCAAATCCGTCCAGAAGAGAATACCCCATGAGAAGCACTAAGATCAGAACAAACCAGAGCTCCTGATAGCATTGAATATTGTCCATGGATGTTGCCTCCAGAATAATTTCCAGTTTTTAGAATTTTTTCATTAAGCGGCCGGTCCCTTCCGAACGATGGTGATGGCCAGTTTGATAAACATCACTCCCAACAGAAGATAAATAAGAGAAAACATGATCAGGCTGAACGTTATTTCTCCCGCGGAAACAACCACCGATGCGGCATCCGAGGTCTTCATAAGCCTGTAGATAATCCAAGGCTGGCGTCCTACTTCCGCTGCGATCCAGCCGGTCTCATGGGCAATATGCGGCAGCGGTATCAGGAGGGGCAACATAAAAAGATACCATTTATTGTCATAAAGTCGACCCTTCCATAACAGATACGCCCCCAGCAATCCCAGGCCGATCATGACGACTCCGGCACCCACCATGATATGATACACCTGAAACACAAAGTTTACCGGCGGCCAGTCTTCTTTCGGAAAGTCATTGAGGCCTTTTATTTCCGAGTTCCAGTCAAAATTGTAAAGAAAACTCAGCCCCTTGGGAATGTAGATGCCATACGTCTTGCGGTTCTTCTCATCAACATAACCCAGGGCATATATCTTGGCGCCTTGCGCTGTTTCAAAATGCCCTTCCATCGCGGCTGCTTTTTCCGGCTGCAGATCGATGACATTCACCGCGTGGGCATGCCCCGCCCCCAATTGCAGAAGCGGTGTCAGAGCAAAAAGGATGATCCCGATTTTAAGCATGGTTCTGGCCGTCTGACCGTGGAGACCTTTTCTCACATAATACCCGGCAATACCCGCCACCATCACCGAACTGGTGATCCATGAAGCGATGACCGTATGGACATACCGGACGACCGTTGACGGATTAAAAACCGCGTCGCCAAAATTTCCTAAAATGATTTTACCCGCTTCATTAATGGTATAACCTGCCGGTGTCTGCATCCAGGAATTGGCCACCACAATCCAGAAGGCGGAAAGATGGCCGCCGATAAAAACCAGCAGAGCGGATAACCAGTATACTTTCGGGGACACTCTGTTGCGGGCAAAAAGCAGTACGCCAAGGAAAACCGATTCCAGAAAAAACGCCAATACACCCTCTGCAGCCAGGATCGGCCCGAAAATGTCTCCGACCGCGCGGGAATATCCCGACCAGTTGGTGCCGAATGAAAATTCCATGACAATACCTGTTGCAGCCCCGACAACAAAAATCAACGCCAGAAGCCTGACCAGAAAATCCGTTATTTTTTTATACGTCTCGTCCTTCTTCACCAGATAAAGCGTTTCGGATATCAGGATAATCAGAGTTGTGCCCAGCGTCATGGCGGGGAAAAGAAAATGAAAACATATCGTCAGGGCAAACTGTAACCGGGCAAGGATGACTGCGCTCATAAGCACCTCATTTCGGCAGTTGAAGTTGGCTTGTACTGTTCCATTTTTTTCAACACTAGCCAATTATCCGCAACTTTTCAACTCATAATTTTTCGCTGTTATTTGCGCAGTGAATATATTATCATTTAACATGAACAGCACAGAACATTAAAGATCAGGAGGTCTGCCATGAAAAGAAAAATTGTCATCTCTGCTTTTGCTTTGAGTTTTTTGTTTCTTGTATCAATGATTTGCTTTTCAACCGCTGAGGTCTGTTACGCCGACGCGCCCAAGGATGTAAAAATCGAATACGATTCCGGAGCGCAAACCCTGACGGTCACGATCACGCATAAATCCGCGTTCCCCGGATTTCATCACATTAAAAATGTCGACGTGAAAAAGAATGCGGTTTCCGTCAGTCAAAACGCCTACTCATCGCAACCCAAAGAGGTGCCGTTCAGCTACGTATATAAGGTGGCTGCCGCTCCCGGCGATAAGCTGGATGTAACGGTTGTTTGCAACATGTCCGGAAGCAAGACGGCAACATTGACGGTGCCCGCAGCAGGAAATGCCGGAAAATAATTTCGACATCATCATTTCCGGCGGCACACTGTTAACCATGTCCGCCGGCATGGACATCATCGAGGATTGTTTTGTCGGCATTCACAACGGCATCATCACCGATATCCGTTCCCTGAAAAAGACCCGGTCTACCTCCATCCGGGCGCACGAAACCATCAACGCGGACGGCTGTATCGTGATGCCCGGCCTGGTGAATACACACACACATCTGCCAATGGTCTGTTTCCGGGGACTGGCCGACGATCTGCCTCTCATGGAATGGCTGACCGGTCATATCTGGCCGGCGGAACAGCGTTTCGTCAGCAAAAAAATGGTGTATGACGGCGCAACGCTGGCCATGGCCGAAATGATTCTGTCGGGAACGACAACCTTCTGCGACGGATATTTCTTTGAAGACAGCCTCGCCGAGGCCGTCCATGTCGCCGGGATGCGCGCCGTCGTCGCCCAGGGCTTTGCCGATTTTGTCATGCCGGATAGCGCGGCCGTAAAAAAGATGATGGCGGCAGCCAACCGTTTTGTAAAGAAATGGTATCCCCATGCGCCGCTCTTGACTCCAGCTTTCTTCTGTCATTCGCCCTATACCTGTTCTCCCGCAACACTCTCCGCAGTCAAGCAATCCGCCCGCGAACACGGTATTTTATATTTGGTTCATCTACTGGAAAACAAGGACGAAGTCCACACCATCCGGCAGCGCTACGGCCGGACACCGGTCCAGCATCTGCTGAACCTGGGCGTGCTGGACGAACAAACCGTAGCCGTTCACTGCAACTGGCTAACATCAGAAGATATGAAAATTTTCGCCGATCTGGGAGTAAAGGTTTCACACAATCCGGAAAGTTCCATGAAACTCGCCTCCGGCGTTGCGCCGGTTCCCGACATGTTGAAGGAAGGAATATCCGTCGGCATTGGAACGGACGGCTGCGCCAGCAACAATGACCTGGATATGTTCCGGGAAATGGACACAACGGCAAAAATTCATAAAGTAACTTCTCTCGACCCGACGGTCATGAATGCTGAATCCGTCTGCCGGATGGCCACCATTGGCGGGGCACACGTTCTGGGACTGGACAAACGAATCGGTTCCATCGAAACGGGAAAGCAAGCGGACATCATTTTAGTGGATATGAACCAGCCTCATCTGACGCCTGTCTATCACTATTACTCTCAACTTGTCTATGCCGCACGCGGCGCGGATGTCAAAACCAGCATTGTCAACGGCAAGGTGATCATGAAAGACCGGCGTTTGCTCACGATCGATGTTCCGACCGCCATGAAGAATGTGCGGACGGTAGCCGGCGGCATCATCAGAAAAGATTCGCACTGAATATTGTCCAACAATGTCATTGACACAAAAATCAATATTTCCTATATGTTTTCAAAATAATCTGAAGGACTGATTTAAATTATGAATATCGTTATTTCCGGTTCAATGGCGTATGACAGAATCATGGATTTTCCCGGCTATTTTTCCGACCATATTCTGCCGGATAAAATCCACATGCTCAATGTCTGCTTTCAGGTAAACGGCATGAAGGAAAAATTCGGCGGCACGGCCGGCAACATTGCTTACGCTCTGAGAATGCTCGGCGAACATCCCATCATCTGTGCCACCATCGGCCACGATTACCAGAAATACTTCAAGTGGCTTCAGCAAAACGGCATCTCCACGGAAAGCATCAAAGTCATCGATGAGGAGTTTACTGCCGGTGCCTACATTACCACCGACCGGTCCGATAATCAGATTACCGGGTTCAATCCCGGCGCAATGAAATACCAATGTAAGATCGATTTTGACAAATTCGACTCCCGGGAAACAATCGTCATCGTCTCGCCCGGCAATTTCAACGACATGGTAGAGTATCCGCGTGCCTGCAAAGCCAAAGGCATCGATTACATTCTGGATCCCGGGCAGTCTCTGCCGATGTGGGACAAAAACGATCTGATTCAGGCCATAGAAGGCTGCCGGATTCTGATTGTCAACGATTACGAACTCAGCCTCATCATGAGCAAAACCGGCCTGAATAAAAACGCGCTGCTGAAAATGGCCGGAACCGTCATCACCACGCTGGGAGAACTGGGTTCGCAAGTCTCCACGCTGACCAGCGACATCGCCATCCCTCCGGTCAAATTAAAAAAAGTGGTCGATCCGACAGGCGCCGGAGACGCCTACCGTGGCGGTCTGTTGAGCGGTCTGGTTCAGGGGAAGGACATTGTGACGAGCGCAAAAATGGGCAGCGTTTCGGCGTCCTACGCCGTGGAAACCTACGGCACGCAGGAATACAGCTACACGTCCGAAGAATATCATCAAAGACTAAACGATTTATTATAACCGCAGACAACACTCCTGACATTCCGGAGGCGTGCTCAATAAAAAATCATTCTCCATTTTTTTTTGCGGCGTCATTAGAAAAAATCCGCTGATGATCAACGGCTGTTTTCACGGCCGGGCTATCTGTTCTGCTCGTTGCTGTTTCGATCCTTCATAGGCACATAGTGTCGGCGCGGCGTTACGCTTTTATAGGCGGGCCTGATGATTTTTCCTCCGTTGGACAGCTCTTCTATCCGGTGCGCACTCCAGCCGGCAATTCTGGCCATCGCGAAAAGCGGCGTGTACAATTCAGGCGGAATATCCAGGAGACGATAAAGAAACCCCGAATAAAAATCGACGTTGGCACTAACGCCCTTGTACATTTTTCGCTCATGTCCGATGATTTCAGGGGCTATACTCTCGACTCTCTCATAGAGTTTCATTTCTTCGGAGAGTCCCTTCTCCTGCGCGAGTTTTCCGACATATTCCCTTAAAATCAACGTGCGCGGATCGGAAACCGAATAAACAGCATGACCGATACCGTAAATCAGACCGGCCCGGTCAAAAGCCTGCTTATTGAGAAGTTTGATCAGATAATCTTCGATCTGGCGGTCATCATTCCAGTTGGAAATATTATTTTTCAGGTCCTCAAACATTCGCACAACTTTGATATTGGCCCCGCCGTGACGCGGACCCTTGAGCGACCCCATGGCTGCGGCAATGGCGGAATAGGTATCCGTACCGCTGGACGTAACCACATGCACCGTGAAAGAGGAATTATTACCGCCGCCGTGTTCCGCGTGAAGCACCAGTGCCAAATCCAGCAGCTTTTGCTCCAGAGCCGTGAATTTGCTGTCATGCCTGAGCATATGCAGGAAATTTGCGGCGGTTGATAACTGCCGTCCGGGATTGTGAATCACCAGGCTTTGATTGCCGTAACGATAGGCGTATGCCTGATAACAATACACCAGGAGCAACGGGAACACCGCAATCAGCTTAATGCATTGCCGGAGGACATTCGGAATCTCGATATCCTCGGCCCGATCGTCCAAAACATACATGGACAAGATACTCTGGGAAATGGCATTCATGATATCGCGGCTGGAAAGTTTGAGCATGGAGTCGTGGATAAAATCATCCGGTAAAGAACGATAAGAAATCAGCAGTTTTTGAAACCGTTCCAGTTCCTCCTTATCGGGCAGTTCACCGAAAAGCAGCAGATAACAGGATTCCTCAAAGCCGCTGCGTTTGTCCGCGACAAACCCGGATACAATTTCGGTTATGTCGATCCCTCGGTAAATAAGGCACCCCGGTCCGAGTTCAGATTCATCATCGCCGATCTGCGTATGAGACTGCACCTCACCGATTTGCGTCAGCCCGGCCAGCACCCCCTTGCCTTTGATGTCGCGCAATCCTCTTTTAACATCATATTTGGCATACAAGGAAGAATCCACCAGGCTGCTGGATGCCGCCATTGAGCTCCATTTCTCAAGGCATTCCGCTTCATTTATTTTCATATGTTTCTCCTTCCCTGTTTTGTGTATTTCGCCGAATATTCAGACAAAATAAAATAGTATTCTGCAGATCGGTATTTTACAATACCTTATAATTCAAGGACAAAAGTGCTTTTTTGACGGGCAACATTGAATGAAAGAATGTAGCCTCTGAAGTGTGCTTTCTAATATTGCGCTGTGCCCAAATGACATTTTTAATATAGTCAATGACAGCGGGTACGTCAATTATTTTTATTTTGAACATTGTCAGCGGATAAAAACGGTTGGTTCTTAAAGTATAACTTTAAGTCTTAAATACTATTTCATTTCACCGTTATTTATTTTGATGTGGCACATCTTTTTCTCGCGTGCGATGCGCCATGATATTTATTCTATGATTGTACAGAATGAGTATCCATGTCATTAAAGAACCTGCGATCGCGCCCCAATTCCAATGGGAATGATAAGCCTGTCCGCAGGCGAGAGTAAAAACCATAAAAAAAGAAGCAATAAAAGGCATCCGGACTAGTCCGTAAACAAGCAGCCAGACAGCGCAGGAAAGCATCGCTGCCCACGGTGAAACAAGAATCGTAAATCCCAGATAGTTGGCCACCCCTTTTCCGCCGCGAAATTCATGAAAACACGGATAGCTGTTGCCGAGGACAAGAAAATAACCGGCCCAGGGGAGCCATGCGGGTTCCAAATAATACATGGCTAGCACCGCGACCAGCATCGCCCGGCCGATGTCGAGCAGAAAAATAACGGCCGCCCACACCATGCCTGCCTGACGGTAAACGTTTGTGGTTCCCGCATTGCCGCTGAACCCGAGACGGGGATCCTTTCTGCCTGTCAGTTTAAAAAAAATAATAGCAAAATTAACTGATCCAGCCAGATACGCTAAAAGAAATATTGAAAATGTTTTACCCATAATGAGACTCGCTGAGAACAAGTAAAACGAAGTTTGAAGCGCTAGTCAACTTATCTCAGGCACGTCGTGCCGCGGGATACCCGTCAATTTTACCCTTCGCTCTCAACTATTAACCTTGATCCAATCCGGCGGGTTCATCCTTCCATTCGTTACATCTTTCATTATAATGCCGCTGACGCTCTCATAGAGAACGTCGTCCTTGTAAATCCAGACATCAAAAATCAGCGATTCCCTGGTTATGCTGACCGGAACAACACGGCCGAGATATTCCTGCCCTTTTTCCGTTTTTTGATAAATGAGTCTTTTTTCAAATCCAACCGGGAAGCAAACTTTGCCGGCAAAGCGCTGCCCCCAGACGCAGGCAGCGTGCATGACAGCATCCAGAGGAAAAGGGGATCCGAGCAATTCATCGTCAGCCTCAAAATTTCCACCTGAAACGTATCCCAGAGCGCCTTCGGAAGAGACCGACAAATCGCCGATGATGTTTTGATAGGCAATGCCGAAAGGAACCAGATCGCGATAGACGGTAGCGGACGGAATGCTGATACAGCTGCCCTTCAGTTTATCCACCGAGCGAAAAGAAGGCGGACCTGTTTCTTCAAAACCCGAGATCACACATTCCGCTCTTGCGTGTTCGACATGACGGCTGATTGTGCCTGTTTTTGACTGGACGGACGTCAGAAGCGACGCAATCATGTTGCCGCCCTCCGTTTTTATGATATCGATAACCGCCGGCTGGCGATGGTTATCCGGCGCCAGGTAAAGAAATCTTGAAAAAGCGGCTTTCTGAATGCATTTTATCTCGCTCTGCAAAGAAACAGCCCGGCACGCTCCGGCCAAAATAATCAGCGATTCCACTGCAGGGAGGATCGCTCTGTTTTCCAGGTGATGATCCCGCAGATATGGATATATCTCGAGATCAAACGGATACCGCTGGCGTTCATTTAAACCGGAAATGTTTTCCATAGATGAACCGTTTTCGCATCCACAGCCACGGGCGTGCCTGACAGATTCAAGGCGCAATGTTTAGTAAAACCGGCGCAAATGATATTTCCTTTTTCCTGATGCGTAATCAGATAGTCGAACTGCAGACGCACCCGCTCCAGATTGACCGGCCGTGTATGGATATACATGACGTCATCATAATAAAGAGGCTGATGAAAGCTGATGGCAAGATCGAAAATGGGATAAACATAGCCGCCGTCTTCGATCTCCTTGTACGGATAGGCAAGATCGCGCATCAGCGACGTGCGGCCGAATTCAAAATAACGCAGATAGTTGGAATGATAAACCACCTGCGAGCGATCCGTATCGATATACAAAACCCTGTACACTGAACGATGCCAGACAAGGCCGGTTGTCAGATCGCGCACGTAGCGTTCATCGTTATGGTATATTTCAGGCTTGAAAGGTTTGGGTTTCATCTTAGACTCCTCTGAAAATGACACAGCAGTTTGTTCCGCCAAATCCGAATGCGTTGGAAAGAGCGATGTCACATTTATTTTTTCGGGCCTCATTGGGTACGACATCAATGTCGGAAAATTCCGGATCGGGCACGTGATTGATGGTCGGTAAAATAATTCCTTTTTTCATTCCTTCAATCGTCAGGGCCGCTTCAATGGCCGCGGTTGCTCCCAGCGTATGCCCCAGTTGCGATTTATTTGACGATACGGGAATTTTTTCGATTTTTTTGCCGAACACCTCGCGCAGGCATTTTATTTCTGTGGTATCCCCCTTCGGTGTCGAGGTTCCGTGGGCATTGATATATTGAATATCTGTCGGCTCCAGTTCCGCATCGTCAATCGTTTCCCGGATGGCACGGATGATTGTCGGCATGTTGGGGCTGGTGTAATGATGAGCATCCGACGTCCAGCCGATGCCCAGAACTTCGGCTTTCGGTTTGAGGCCATAGGTTTTGATCGCCTCATCCGCCGCCAGAACAACAACGCCGGCTCCCTCCGATAGAACAAATCCCTTACGATCAGCACTGAATGGCCTCGAAGCCAGTGCGGGATTATCATATGCCCGATCTTTAGGATTAACTTTTATGGTGGCATTCATATTAGCAAAACCGTGAATCAGCTCCGGCAGAATGGGCGTATCGGCGCCGCCGGCCAGAACAAAATCGCAATCGCCGTCCCGGATCATTCTCGCCCCGATGCCGATGGCATGGTTGCCGGAGGCGCAGGCGCCTTGCGGCGAAAAAATCGGTCCGGTAAATTTCAACAGCATGCCTGCCTTCCCGGAGGGAAGATTCGCGCACAAATTGGGAAGCAGATACGGGCTGACCCGCAGTGGTCCGCGGTGATCCAGATCATGCACGGCAATGCGAAAAGCATCCGAGCCGTTGAGTGCCGAACCGATCAGACAGGCCATCCGCGGAGCAATCTGTGCGTCGACAACGATACCGGCATTTTCCAGTGCCTCCTTGCAAACGGCCATCGTCAGGATCACAAACGCCGCGTTCCAGTTATAAACTTCTTTGGCGTCGGTAAAATCAAGTTCCATCGGATACCAGTCGGGGATTTCTCCGACCACGTCGCAGGCGGATTCCACTTTACAGCGGGTAACCTTGCGGAAACCGGCCTCGCCTTTCACCGCCCTCTTCCACGTTTTTTCAAACGTGCTGCCCAGCGGTGTGGCTGCACCGTAACCGACGACAAAAACTCTTCTGTTTTTGGGCGCTCTCATAATTTGCCTTTTTTATGTCATTTCGGGTGTCTTGAGCAATCTTTTCTTTAAATTGCCATATCGACCAGGGATTGTCTCGCCATGACAATCATCATTCTGTTCTGTGCAAGATGATGCAGGAATTGCATCCGCCGAAGCCGAACGCATTTTTCAAGACAAATTCCTGTTTAAGGTTCCTCGCACCTTCCGCGACGCAGTCTATTGCAATGTCCTGATCAGGACGATAATTGATCGTCGGCAAAACAATCTCTTTTTTCATGCCTTCCATCGCGAGGATGGCTTCAATGGCGCTGGAGGCGCCCATCGCATGGCCCATTTGAGATTTATTCGCCGATACCGGCGGCACATGGCCGCCGAAAATATTTTTCAAAGCATCGGCCTCCACTTTATCGCCGATCTTTGTTGACGTCGCATGCGCATTAACCGCATCGATGTCCTCCGGCTTTAATCCGGCATTGGCTATTGTTTCTTCGATGCACTTCCGCACAGTTGCCAAATTCGGGGACACAAAGTGACTGGCGTCCGATGTCATGGCCCATCCGGCCATTTCCATGCCGGACGGGAGCCCGTGGACTTTTGCAAATTCGCCCGTTGCCAGAATAATGCAACCGGCTCCTTCGGAAACGACAAAACCGCGCCGGTTTGCAGAAAACGGTCTGCTGGTTTTTTCCGGCGGTTCTTCAGGCTGTCCTTCTTTGGGCCGGTATGCGCCGTTCATCGTGGCAAAGCCCGCAACAATCGGCTCCACCAGCGGAAAATCGACCGCACCGGCAATCACCACATCCGCCATATTTCGCTGCAACAGCATCTCGCCAATGATCATCGACGTAATGCCGGTGGCACAGGCCGTGATGGTTGAACAAATCGGTCCCGTTGCACCGGTGAGAATGGAGATCTTGCCGCCGACCATATTGATGCAGGAATTGGGATTGGTAAACGGATGAGGCAGCTTGCCGTCCTTCACCATCAGGCGATCGGCCTGCAAAACGGCATCCAGTCCCCCGACCGCCGAGCTGAATGTGACGGCGACTCGGGGCGCGATGTCGCGCGTAATTTCAATCCCGCTGTTCTGCAAAGCGCGATGCACAACCAGCAGCGCGTATTTGAAAATGGGTGACGTCCAGTGCGCCATTTCTCTGGGCTGCAAAAACGGATACGGACCCGGATCGATTTCCTCCACCTCGCCGGCCACGCGTACCGGAAAATTTTCACTGAGCGGGAATCTGGTCAACCGGCCGATGCCGCTTTTTCCGGCAACCGCTTGCCGCCATTGTGCATCCAGCTGCGCCCCCAGTGACGATACGGCATCATAACCCACGATGACGGTTTTTTTCAACCCCATGCTCCGACCTTAAAAATAAATCGATATCCCCTGAAAATAAATTAAAGGGGGATTTTGATAGAGGGACCTATATCAAAATTTTCGGGGGATTACCACGGAATAAAGTGATAGAGCTTGGCAAACATCTCGTAAACTTCGATCCAGTTTTGCAGATCTCTGGTTGATTTCAGATGTTCACGCTTGTTGACCATGACCCAGCTCATATGCGCCGCGCCGTCTTTGCAGGTGGAGCAATCGCGTGTCGCGGACGTACAGCAGCGATGAACGGTTTTCAGATCGGATGCCCAGCGGGCAAAATGAATCAGCCGGCGGGGACGGTTTGCTCTGTTATCCAGGGCTTCGGTAACGGACGGACATTCATTCCAGCCGAAACGTCGTCCCATCATTTTCCCGGTGGTAATGATTTCATGATAGTATTTGCAGGAAATGACCGTCTGCGGATAGGTGTCGAGCATCTCATCCATTTCGTGACAAAGATCTTTGAGCTCGCCCTCCTGCCAGGAAAAACCGTCGACACCCTCGTCATTGGATAAAAGTTGCAAGTGGACTTTCAATCCGACATCGGCAATGCGTTTAATGACCGGTTCAATTTTGCCGACCTGCCGCGGCGTAATGGTATAAAGATAATAGGTATAGGCATCCCCTTCGTAATTTTTGCTGGAGACGGCAAACGTGTCGCGTCCGCGCAGAATTTTTTCATCTTCAGCGCTGCCCCAAAGCGAAATGCCCACCATCATATCGGGGAATCTGTCACGCGGAACTTTAATCAACCCGTTGGTGGCACAATACGTGGGCAGCCGTTTATAAAACGCCTCGACGCGGTCCAGACAAAGCGTCGGCTCACCGCCGATCAGAATCGCCAGGTTCACGCCCCTTTCTTTTTCGCGATCGATAAATGCTTCCCATTTTCCGATATCCATTTCTTCGACCGCCGCCTGATGCTCGCCCGAAGAAAAGAAAAAACAACCCTTGCAGCGTAAATTGCACCGGTTGGTCACATCATAGATGGAACTGCGGATATTCAGGTTGGAAATCCTTCTGTATCGATCGTGCCATTCTTTGTCCAGCAGGGAACTGACTGTTTTCATCTTCACTATCCTACATCATATCATTGCGACTTTACATACCATCCGGATGTCATTTCGGGTGCAATGGCACGTTTTGTTTCTTTTCAACCGCCGCGCGCGGCGGTTCTATGATTTCATTACAGAGATTCTCACCCTTCTCATAGTTCATCACCCAGACCGCCAGATACGTATCGACATAATCCAGCCAGGATTTGAATGTGGCCAGATTCGTCACGTGGCGGTAGAGTCGCGCCGTCACCACTGCGGAGCCTGCAGCGTAATGGCGGCAGTCCGCGCAATCCGTATCCGGTACGCAGCAGGCCACCGACCGGTCCCAGTTCAGGTCCGTTCTGTACTGCCTGAAAGATCTGCCCAGCCCGATATCCTGCGACGGATTCTGACGGGGATAGGAACAGCTGTAAAGATCGTGCAGGCCTTTTCGATGCGTATGCGCTATGGCATTGTAAACGGAAAAAAGAACATTGCGCGGATATTGATTTAAAAGCTCAATCATGGTCTGTCTCGTTTGCTCAAGCGATGCATCATCATGCCGGAGATTTCCGGCATATCCGACCGGCGCAGAAAACACATTAAACGTTAATTTGCAGTCATGGGCGGCCAGCTCTTCCGTTACTTCGTTAACCTCATCAATATTATTCCTCGTAAATGTATAGACAAAAACCGCGCGCGGATCGTTTTCGTAATTTTCAATCTGTTTTTTCAGAAGGTTTTTGGCCTTTCTGATTTTCAGGCTGGTTTCATCACTGCCCCAGACGGAGATGTGCAGTTTATAACCGACGGACGGTGGAATCTTTCTGAAGCCATTGGTGGCAATGCTGCCCAACGGCATTTCCTGATAACAGACCTCCAGCAATTCCGGAACAAGCGAAGGTTCCGCGCCCGCCAGAACGACGTAGGTTATACCGCGTGCTTTTTCCGCTCTCATCAATGCGCGCCAGGCCTCCACATCGCCGACCTCTTTGGCGAATTGCTTTTCGCCTTCATAATAATAGCAGCCGTCACAGCGGATATTACAGCGGTTGGTCATATCGTAAGTCGATTCGCGCAGAAAAAAATACTTTCTCACCTTCTCCCAGCGCGCTTTGACTTCGGGATGGGCTAGAAGCTCGGAAAATTTCGGTTTGACGGACTCCGTATTTACCTTGTTGTTTACCTGATTGGCCATCTCGCATTCTGTCAATTAATGTCTGACCGGAAGCCTTTCTTTAATATATTCTGAAATCAGACGAATGGTTTTCAACTGGGGATAATCATCCTCGTCTATGGTAATTCTGTATTCATCCTGAAGAACCAGTGCGATCGTGGCCAGGTCCATGCTGTCAATACCCAGTTCATCCACCAGATCCATATCCGGATCAAAGGTATCCGCGGTCGCTTCTTCCAGCTTCAACTCATCAATAATGATTTCGGCTACACGCCGTATAATGCCTTTAACATCTTGACTTGCAGGCATCACTTCCCTCCTTACCATGCATATTTATATTTATTTTTATCACATCATTTTTTTGGCAGCAATCATTCCGCTGCTGACCATTGTATCTCTGCAAAAAATTTTAAAATGAAACAAGCGTTCTCCATCCGCCTCTGCCGCACGGATATTCAACGATAACTGATCACCCGGCCTTACCGGTTGCATAAACCGGATTCTCTTCAAAGTATGCAATTCAAGCCGCTCGCCTTTCTTTTGCGCTTCCCGGTGAATGGCCTGCTTTACCGCATAAACCAGAGCAATGCCCGGAAGAATCGGCTCACCCGGAAAATGACCTGAAAACCAGGGGGAGTCTGCCGGGACATCGGCTAAGGCCTCGATATCATTAGAATCAGCTTCTCTTGTTTCTTTTAACAAATTCCATTGATTTTTCAATCAATATACCTCATTGGCAAATGCCCGGCATACGTTCGGGGCCAAAAAGTATAACTGCATATCATTGTTTGCTTTTTCAATCAAAAATTTTTTACAAGGTCAACAATTAATTATAGATGACGCGATCTTACATCATTATGGATACGTGCCTGCCGATTAAATCGGCGAGGGGAACGACGTTTAACCCCTGTTTTTTTAGCCCCCGCAGTATCTTTTCGATTTCGACCAATAAAACAGCCTGGTTTCCCCCACCGCGCGGCAATGCATCGTGCAGCAATAAAATGTCGTCTGCTTTGACGCTGTGTAATATCCGGGAACTTAAATTTCTAATGCGACGGTTGCCGAAATCACCGCCTCGGCAACTGAATGTCACGCAAAACATTCCCAGTTTATCCAGGACGGACGGCAGTTTAGGGCTGATGATGCCCACAGGCGGCCGGAAAATCAACGTATTGACACCCCTGTCTTTCAGGATGTCCTGAGCTTTGGATACTTCGTTATAAAGATAACGATAACTGCCCAACATCAAAAACGGATTGTGATGGAATGAATGATTGCCGACGGTGTGCCCGCGTCGGATGATTTCCCTGACGATGTCCGGATGCTTCAAAGCATTGACACCGGAAACAAAAAAAGTCGCTTTGACCGAATAGCGATCCAGCAGATACAGAATCCGTCTTGTCGTCGGTTCGGCCGGTCCGTCGTCGAACGTCAGAGCAACGACATTCCTGCCGGTTCTCCCCCGGCTGATGACAGGCAGGTAGAAACTGCTTTGCGGGAAAAACGAAGCGGCAACGCACAGAACAATATAAAAAAGAGCGACGGCTGCCGCGGCCAGTGGATGAAAGAAAAAAATCACAGCCGCGGCAAGCAAAAGAATGACTCCGGTCATTTCAGCAGGGTTTGCAGATGACAATTTCTTTTTCATGGATAACCGCTACACGGGTATGGTGCATTCCGTGAATGCGCCGTTTTGAACTGTCAGGGGAACAGTCCCTGCAATTCTGATGTTTCAGCCTCTCATATTTCCGGAGTCACTCTCAAGGGCACTTCGCCCGCCTCTGCGGGCAGGACAAAAAAAGCAGCATTGAGTTACGGTCCGGACGTTTTTAAATATTTACGAAGTTATATTTTTACTGAATCAGATACTCCCATAACGGTCCGGTGAATCCGCGTCTGTAAAGTTTCGGCAGGATGCGTGTGGCCTTGGCTTCGCCGGCGCCGATCAGCCAGTTCAACCGGCCGTTGGCATGATTTTCCACCGTCTTCATAATCTCTTCAACACGGATTCCCTGAGAACGGTAAAACACGGGCGGCAGAATATTTTCCCCCGCTTTGATCTGGCCTTCGCGCACGGCAACATCATAAAGCGCCGTGTGCGGGTAGATGCGAATGCCGCAGAAGAAAAAGAAGACCGCTCTTTCCAGCTTATCGATTCCCATCAGAGTTGCCTGCAGCGTTTCTTTGTTCTCGCCGGGACCGCCCAGCAGAAAATAATGCGCCACATATAATCCGGCGTCCAGCGCTTCGCGGTGCGCCGTGAAAACATTTTCCGACGTGAAGGGTTTACGCAGATTCTCCAGCACCTGATCGGATAAAGATTCCGTGCCGAATTCCACGTGGGTCAAACCGGCATCCGCCAGACGCTTGAAGTAATCGGCTGGAGGAACGGTGGAGGCAAAAAAACCTCCCCAGGGGATCGACACGCCCGCCTTCGTAAAAGCCTTCGCCACCTGAGCGCTGTGTTCGTAGCTGGCATTGAAGGCGGAATCGGTAATAAAAATATATTTGGCACCGGCATCCTGTAATGCGCGGGCGCTGCGGGCGATCTCCTCCGGATCATAGCATCGCATCTTACCGCCCTCGATATGGGGATAGGTACAGTAGCCGCAACGGAAGGGACAGCCCCGTTTTGTCTGGAGATTGAGCATTCCCCCGTACGCAAGATAAAAGCGCGTGTGAGTTTCTTCGGGATCAAAATGTCTGTTGAGTCTTCCGCCAAAAGGTTCGTAGACAATATCCGTTTTAACGCTGGTCAGGACACCGGGAATTTTGTTCACATCCTCATTTTTCTCCCACGCGTCCAGAAGCAGTGCAAGTCTTTCGCCTTCCCCCACGATTCCGTAATCGGCATCGAGCGCCTGCATGAACTCGCGGGGAAAAATCGTGAAGCCGCTGCCGCCCAGAATGATTTTAGCCCTGGAATTTTTTCTGATCTGGCCGACTAACGTCTCGTATTCGGTAAGAAAACTGCGACAGTTGATCGCATCGGTATTATCGATGTTTCTGATGGAAATTCCCACAACATCGGGAGAAAATTCCCTGATCATTGCTTCCAGTGTTTCCGGATGGGGAAAAACGTTCAGATCGACAATTTTTGTCCGGTAGCGGTAATCCAGGCAACCGGCTACATAATCCAGCCCCAGCGGATACACCGGATACGGGTTTTTCAGAGTATTGGCGGAAATCAACAGCACGTTCATCATAGGAATAGTGGTTGTTTTGCGCACAATGACATTAAACCGTTTTTTTCTGATGATTGAGGATATGATCGGCCAGCGCGCTGACGGAAGCGAAAACCTTTACCCCCAGTTTCTTGCTATCGATCTTGACGCCATAATCCTTTTCGATCATCATGACCAGTTCCAGCACATCGATGGAATCGATTCCCAGATCACCGCCGACCAACCGTTCATCGTCCTGGATGTCATCGGGGCCGACATCAATCAACCCCAGTGTCTCGATAATTTTGATTTTCAGTTCTCTTATCATTTCTTCGGTGTTACTCATTCGCATCTCCTGTCATGTCGATATTTTTATTCGGCTTGGAGGCGATTATTTTCGCTTCGTCACCGAGAATTTTCTCCAGCACCACTCTCACCACACATTTTCCGAGCGTTTTCGCATATTCGGGGCCGGTAAGATACATCCCCAGCATCATGATCAGCCACGAAAAACCGTAGGCCAGAGGAATGCCTATAACACCAACCATCGGTTTTCGCAACCTGGCAGCCATAAGCCCCACCATGAAGAACAACGGCAGAACGATGATGTAACTTAAAACAATCAGAACGATTCCGATGGTCACGCCAAGGGTGTGTTTCTCTTTCAGAAGACTCAAATCCGCGCATTCGTTAATGGCGTTCCGGCAGAATTCTTTTCGGGCAAAATAGGCCGCCGTTTTTTTAACGATATTCAAAATATTTCCCTAAAAAACCAACGATCAATATTTTAATGATATTTTTCAGCAGAACCGGAAGAACAGCCTTGATGATCAGACGGATTACCTTTCCATGATTCCGCCGATCGAATATTTTGAACGGCGCGGGTAATCTTTGTAGGCAATATCCTTGAAAACACCGACACGGGCCTGTCCGACAGTGTAAATCAATTCATGATCCACATAAACGCGTCCATCGCCGATGACGATGCTTGCGCCGGATTCCTTCAGCATCGAATAACGACGCACATCAACTTCATAGCGAACACATTTGTTAAAAGGGCGAATCTGACCGTTGAAAGCAACATCGCCGCACCCCAATGCCCTGCCTGTTCCCAGTGCACCCCTCCAAACGCAGAAAAAACCCAGCAATTGCCATAATCCGTCCACCCCGAGACATCCGGGCTGTACCGGATCGCCCTGGAAATGGCACTGAAAATACCAGGCGTCCGGTCTGATATCCTGTTCCGCAATTATTTTACCTTTCTTGCCGTCACTTTCAATGGACAATATGCGATCCACCATCAGAAAAGGCGGCGCCGGAAATTTCGCGTCAAAATGTTCCGGCGGATCGTCGACAAGCTTGCCGTAAGCAAACGCCAGAATTTCTTCAAAATCAAACCGGGCTCTCTTTAAAAATTCCTGATATTTCATAATGGTTTCCCGCTTTGCTGAAAGGTCAACAACAAAAAACGTAAGATTTTATTTTAATTCTATTTTGCATCCACTATCGAAAAAGGATTCTTTTGTCAAAAGAAAAATGGATGCAAAATCTTTTTGACATTTCAATGGCACGAAATGCATAATTAGGCTATAAAATTTATGAATAACGTTGCACAAGGAGAACATTCATGAACAGATCCGCTCTTCACAAAATCAGCTACGGCCTTTACATCGTCACGTCCGGTCAGGACGGTAAATTCAACGGTCAGATCGCCAATTCCATGTTTCAGGTTACCTCCAGCCCGGCAACCGTGGCCATCAGCATCAATAAGGAAAACTACACGCATGCATTGATAAAAGAAAGCCGGAAATTTGTCGTTTCGATCTTGTCCGAGGCGGCGCCGATGACGCTGATCGGTCTGTTCGGATTTAAAAGCGGCCGTGACGTCAATAAATTACAGAATGTAAAGGTAAAAACCGGCGTGACCCAGGTGCCGATCGTTCTGGACAATAGCGTATCCTACATCGAAGTCGACGTGCAAAAAGAAATGGATTGCGGAACTCATACCATTTTCATGGGCAATATTGTCGACTGCGACATGATCAGCGACGCCGTACCCATGACCTACGCTTATTATCAGCAGGTTAAAGGAGGTAAATCGCCGAAAACCGCTCCGACATATTCCAAAGAAGAACCGGCCGTCGCGGCTCCTCAGACCGTAGCGTCTTATATTTGCAGCGTCTGCGGCTATGTTTATGATCCGGTCAAAGGCGATCCGGATAACGGCATTGCGGCCGGAACAAAATTTGAAGATTTACCGGATTCCTGGACCTGCCCCATCTGCGGCGCGGATAAATCAAAATTTGAAAAAGAAAAATAAACCTTTGCCACTTTGTTCAAGTATCACTATGGGGGAAACATTTTTCAATGTTTTCCCCATATGCGCATTAACAGGATTTCCGTCGAGCAGCCCCTCCGCCGCAACATAAATTATTCTGTTTTGATCATCTCTTTACTGAACATCCGGAAGGGTAAGGAAAACATCCACAAGCTCCGCATCGAACATTTTTCCCTTCTGCTCTTCAAAAAACTGCCGGACCTCTGTTCGGCTCCAGGCCCTGCGGTACGGCCGGTCTTCCGTCAATGCGTCGTAAACATCGGCGATGCAAATGATTCTTGCAATTAAAGGAATGTCTTTTTCGTGAAGCCCTTTGGGATATCCTTTTCCGTCCCAACGCTCGTGATGATGCACAATGCCTTCAAGAATCGATTCATAGGAGGGAATGGAAGAAATGATATCGGCGCCGGCCTGCGGATGCTTCTTGACGACAGCAAACTCCTCGTCGGTCAATTTTCCCGGTTTATCCAAAATCTGTTCGGGTACGGCAATCTTCCCGATATCGTGGAGAATAGCGGAAATCGTCAGGGCGCGCATTTCATCCTCATTGAAATGAAGATTATGTCCGATGGCTTCCGCAAATTTGGTCACCCGCTCACTGTGACCGGCTGTCCACGGCGATTTGGCATCAATGGCCCGCGTCAAAGCAATCAGGATGCCGATAAAAATATTTTCTCTTTCCTTGGTCGAATCCAGAATCCGGGAAGCCATGATATTGAGCGCATCCGCCAGTTTGCCGATTTCATCCTGACGATTGCTCGTAAAACGGCGTTCATATTGTCCCGATGCGATGGCCTCCGCCTCCCGGGATAGTTGTTCTATGGGCCGCGCCAGGAGGTAACTGAAGATATGCCCCATCATATGACAAATCACGAGCAGCAAAACGAAAAAGAAAAACGCCTTGTAGATATTTTCCCGAAGAATCTTGAGGATGCCGACACGGTAAATGTCAAAGGCGAGAAGTTGCGTATAATTATTTTTGTCCGGGCTGATATTAATCTTCACATTGACTTTATCATGTCGTCCGTAAAAAAATTTTGACGATGTCGTCATCTTCCGACTTTTTGCCACTTCCAGCAATCCGGCAAGTCCGGGATTGCTGATTATTTCGGATGTGACGATCCCCTGTTCATCGGTAAACGTATGCTGCCACTGCCCGTCTTTCTTAAAATAAAGTTCGAATTGAACGGGCAGCAGCACCACCTGCATGGCTTTTGCCATATGAACAATATTGGTCATCTTCTGATCAATGAATTTAAGAAGTTCGCCCTGATTTTCACGCAGATCTTCCCTGGACATGTACGTCAGGTATTCTTCTACCGAAACCGATGCCTGTCTGATTAACGTGTTGGTTGAAGAAACCGCGAGATAAATGAGAACGGCGTAACCGATCACCAGGCCGAAAATTGTAAAAGAAAGTGTCAGCCTTCGGGCCAGGGAAGGTTTCCAGAAAAAGAAAAAATCTTTCAGGGCTGATTTTATGGGGCTGTCTGTCATTTCAGAGACGTTATTTTCCTATTTCAAATCAATTTTGGTTTATCATAGCATGAAAGGATGGCTGAGAAAAATTCTTTTTCATGATCGTTGTTGACGGTAGGAAGCGCTGGTCGAATGATCCAGTAGATTTGATTATCCCCGACGCGAAACAAAGCGGATTCAGGAACTCTCTGATGCTGAGAATATATACTCCTTGAGTCGGTGTTGGATCTCGATTCCTGATTGACATACCCTGATAAATCACCTATGCTTTGCGCAATTCGAAAAGGAATTCATTCTCTTATGGAATACAAAAACGTAGACGATGTTCAATCCAGTTTGACAGATGCCGGATATATTCCGTCGCGGGAAATTGCGACAGTCGTTTTTCTGGCGGCAGCGACCCAGAAACCGGTGCTGGTCGAGGGACCGGCCGGCGTCGGCAAAACGGAACTGGCCAAAGCCATCGCCCGCTCCCTGGAGCGCGATCTGATCCGGCTTCAATGTTATGAAGGTCTGGACGAAGCCAAGGCGCTTTACGAATGGGAATACGCCAAACAGCTCCTTTACACCCAGATGGTCAAGGACAGACTCAACGACATCATCTCTTCCGCCGCCACTCTTACAGAGGCGGTGGATCAAATTGCCGCGCAGGAAGACGCTTTCTTCTCCGACCGTTTTATTCAGCATCGGCCGCTGCTGCAGGCGATCAGTTCGGAAAAACCTGTCGTGCTTCTCGTGGATGAAGTGGACAAGGCCGATCCGGAATTTGAGGCATTTCTTCTGGAAATATTAAGTGATTTTCAGGTGTCCATTCCCGAACTGGGCACCCGCAAGGCCATTCAGATTCCCTTTGTGCTGCTGACATCCAATAACTACCGCGATATGAGCGACGCGCTGAAGCGACGCTGTGTTCATCTCTACATTGATTATCCGGCGCGGGACACGGAAATTTCCATTGTGCGGTTGAAGATTCCGGGCATCGAAGAAAAACTCTGCGACGCTCTTGTGGACGCAATCCGCAAAATTCGCAAGCTGGATTTGAAAAAAAATCCGAGCATTTCGGAAACGATTGACTGGGCGCAGTCGCTGATTGCTCTGCAAATCAATGAACTGACACCTGAAGTTGTTTCGGAAACGCTGAATATCATCTGCAAATATCAGGCGGATATGGAAAAAGTCCGTAAAAACATCAACCGGGTCCTGCAGTAGTTTAAAATGTCATTCCGAATTCCGACGTCTCGGGATGAGAAATCTTTACGATGCTGATATCTGAAGACTTCTCCCCAACGTAGCAAAACGATAGCCTTCAGTCGAATTGACATAACGCTTATCGTGGAGTAGGATCCCGTATATGCGGACGGCTAAATGACAGAACAATCGATTATTTTTATCTGTAATTTATGGTCGGGCTTATTCAACAATTTGTTTCCTGCTGCAGGGCGTCGGGCATGAGGATTTCGACATCCGAAGTCCTGGACAGCCTCCATCAGATGAAACTGATCAATCCGGTGGACGAGCAGCAATTCCGGTCGATGCTTCGTTCCAATTTTGCCAAAAGTATGCGCGAGGTTCAGCACTTTGACCGGCTGTATCATCTTTTCTTCCATGAAATGCGCATAGACACATCCGATATCCGGCAGGCGGCCGATTATTCCACCGAAATCAACATGACGGGAGATGCTCTTAAAAAAATCCCCCATGACAATCCGATATACGATGCCGTAGTGGATTTTTTGCAGGGGAACCCCATGGCGCTTCTACGGGAAATGCGCCGGATTCGAACGGAAGAAGACGTGACCATGCTGCGTTTCAATCTGGGACCGCTGGGCAACCGCCTTAATGTGATGCTGCAAATCAACAAGGCCGCGTCCGACGCCCGGACCCTGGTGGAAGATCATTACAGGAAAACGGATGCTTCAGCCGGGCGCAAGCTCGCCGCCTATTTCGAAGAACGGGTAAGTGCCGCCCGTTCCATGCTCGTTTACGAACCGCAACAGGGAGAATCCGGCACCCGGAAAACAAAAACGGAAGAGCAAAAACTCAAAGGACTGGGCGAAAAATCGTTTTCTTCTTTCACCCGGCAAGAAGTTGAAGAAATGCGCGAAGCCATCGACAAGATGGTGCGCAAACTGAAAAATATTGTCAGCCGCCGATACGCCGTCCGCAACAGGGGAAGCATCGATATCAAAAAAACACTGCGCGCATCGGCCAAATACAACGGGGTTCCGGTGGACGTCAAATACCGCAGCCGGGCGAAACGCAAAAGCCGCATTGTCACGCTCTGCGATGTGTCCGGTTCCGTCTGGGCGGCGGCGCGTTTCATGCTGAATCTGCTTTACGCCCTGCAGGACTGCTTTGACAAGGTCAACAGTTTTGTGTTTATTGATCATCTTTCGGACGTCACGTCCATTTTTGAAAAAAATGAAATCAACGAAGCGATTCGGCTGGTATTGGAAAAACCGGATATCAATTTCAACGCATCAACCGATTACGGGGAAACGCTGCGCAATTTTAAAAAGGATTACATGGACCTTCTGACCAAGAAAACAACGCTGATTATTGTCGGCGACGGCCGCACCAACTACATGAACCCCGAAGATGCTATTTTAGGCCAGATGCGTGAACGCTGCCGGCGGATTATCTGGCTCAATCCCGAGCAGGAAAATCTCTGGAGTTCCGGCGACAGCGAGATCGGGTCTTACATGCCGCATTGTCATGAGGTGCGTCAGTGCCGCAATGTCAACCAATTATTTTCTTTTATAGAGGAACTGGTTTTATAAAATGCAGACGACAACAAAGGATCAATCGTACAGCTGGATTTCACGTTTTGCCATTGAACACGTCGCTTCACGCAACGATTTGCAGACGATGCAGGATTTTCCGCTGGATATCTGGCAAAAAATGGGAGAAGCGGGATTTTTTAAATTGGGCATCTCTCCGCAATTCGGCGGCAGCGGAGGAGGATTAACGCAACTGGCCGGCGCCGGAGAGGTATTCGTCCGCAGCGGTTTCAACATGGGACTGGCTCTGTCCTGGCTTTATCAGCAGATCATCGCCATTCATCTGATGTCCGGTTTCGGCACGGAAGAACAAAAAAAACGTTATCTGCCCCTGATGGCCAATGGAAGTCTGACGGTTTCTTTTGCCGTTTCCGAACCGAAACACGGGGCGCGGCCGAAGCTCTTGACGTCCACAGCCGATTTGCAGGATACATCCTACATCCTCAATGGAGAGAAAACATATCTGACCAATGCGCCGATTGCCGGCCTTTTCATCGTGATCGCCATCACCGGCCGGGATAAAGATCAGAAGAGGTTCAGCGCCTTTCTGGTGCCCGCCGATCATGAAGGCCTAATGATCAAGCCCAGGCTTAAATTCGATTTCCTGAAACCTGCGCCGCACGGCGGCATCAAATTAAACAATTGCCGCATCCCCGCTTCCGCCATCTTGGGAGAAAAAGACTCCGCCTATGCAAATATCGTCATCCCGTTTAGCGATGCGGAAAACACGGTGCTGATGGGCGCGGTCACCGGAGGCATGGGCGCGGAGCTCATGGATCTGATCATGGAAAGCGACAAACGCAACATTCATAAAGATAAAGCGCTGCAAAGCGAAGTCGGCGCGCTGGATTCTCTGCTGGAAACGATGCGCGCCATTGTCCGTGAAACCGCCAAGAAGGTTGATGAACGCGACAATGCCGCCGTTCCGCTGATCGTCACCTTCAAAGAACTGGCAGCCGGATTTCAGGCCCGAATCGCCGCCGCCATCGCCAAATGGGATATTAAAACTCCGGACCGCTTCAAGGTTTTGCAGACCGATATTAACGTCCTGGGAGCATTGCAGGAAAAAACCCTTCAGGACAAGCAGGCGAAACTGGGCGATGAACTGCTTCACGGCGCGCGATAAAGATTGTTCCATCGATTCGAAGAGGGTTGAGTCTTTCATGGTATGATGACGTTGTTATGGATCCTTGCTGTTTTGTTCATCCTGATCGGCGTCGCCGGAACGCTGATACCGGCTCTTCCGGGCGTTCCGCTGATCCTGATCGGCGTGCTGATCGGCGCCTGGATCGACGATTTTCAGCGCATCAGCGCAGCGACAGTTGTGGTGATGGTGATCCTGACGGTCCTCGGTGTGGTGATTGATTACGTTGCCGCAGCGTTATCCGCCGGGCGCGCGGGGGCAAGCCGGCAGGGACTGATCGGTGCAGTCCTGGGAACCCTCGCGGGCCTGTTTACCGGATTCTGGGGGCTTTTATTCATGCCGCTGGCCGGGGCCGCCATCGGCGAATTCATCGCCCGTCGGGATATGTTGCATGCGGGAAAAGTCGGTGCCGCCACCTGGTTCGGACTGGTCATTTCTGTTGTGGTGAAACTGGCAATTGCCTTCACGATGGTCGGCGTGTTTATCGCTGCGCTGCTGATCTGAGAAAAGATTGACCCGGCCGCAAAACCGGCTCCGGATACAGGATGCAGCCATGAATGAAAAACTTCTGAAACCCTACAGGATTTTTCTCAAAGATACCATCCGTAAAGTCACTGACTTTTCTCAGACGGATCAGAGCAGAGGGATCCCTCCTCCGCCCATCGAAAAACCCTACTCAGGCACCGCCCGGCGCCTTGATCTTGTGCGCTATGACCAGTTTCAAAACATCGGCACACTTGATCTTAAAACAGCCATCCGCAACCGCGAAAGCAGGCGAACCTACGGCACGCAACCCCTTACCCTCGGAGAATTGTCTTTTCTCCTGTGGGCAACGCAGGGAATCAAACAAATCCTTGACGCCGGTCACGCCTTGAGAACGGTTCCTTCGGCCGGTTGCCGTCACGCTCTGGAAACGTATTTGTGCATTCTGAACGTTCAGGGAATCGCTGAGGGCATTTACCGTTATCTCCCGTTGGAGCACCAGCTGTTGCATGAACAGACCGTGGAAAATCTAAAACTAAAAATCCGTCAGGCGGTTTTCGGCCAGCGTTATCCCGCAGACGCGGCGGCTACATTCATCTGGACGGCCGTTCCCTGCAGAATGGAGTGGCGTTACGGTATTGCCGCTCACAAAGTCATCGCGCTTGATGCCGGTCATGTCTGCCAGAATCTTTACCTTGCCTGCGAAGCTATCGGCGCCGGAACCTGCGCTCTGGCCGCTTATGATCAGGAAGAAATGGACCGGCTGCTCAGCATCGACGGCGAGGAAGAGTTCACGATCTATCTGGCCTCTGTTGGAAAAAAACCGTTTTGATACCGGGAGGCGGTCAACCCGTCCGTTACCCGCGCGCGATTTTCTTTTCCCACACGCGGCGCAGCCGCAGGGAATTGCTCACCACCGAAAACGAACTTAGGGCCATGGCGGCGGCGGCAAACTCGGGACTGAGCAGTATGCCAAAGAAAGGATACAAGACTCCCGCAGCCACGGGAATGCCGACAACATTATAAATAAACGCCCAGAAGAGATTCTGCCTGATCGTGCGCATGGTGGCCTGTGATAGGCTGATCGAGTCCGGTACGCCCAGTAAATCATCGCGGATCAACGTGATGTCGCCGGATTCAATCGCCACGTCCGTTCCCGCCCCGATGGCAATACCGACATCGGCGACCGCCAGCGCAGGCGCATCGTTGATGCCGTCGCCGACCATGGCGACAATCTCGCCGGCATCCTGCAGATTTTTTATTTCCTCCGCCTTTTTCCCCGGCAGGACATTGGCCATAACTTTTTCAATGCCCAATTGTCTGGCGATGGCGCGGGCCGTACCGTCGTTGTCTCCCGTAATCATTGCGACCTTCATTCCCCTGCTCTGGAGACGCTGGACCGTCCGCGCAGCCGATGCTTTCGGCGTATCGGCCAGGGCAATCAAACCCACAACCGATTTTCCCAAAGCCAGATAAACAACCGTCTTTCCTTCTCCGGTCAGCCTTTCCGTAGAAAGGTTCCAGTCATCAATGGCAATGCCTTCGTCTGTCATTAAGAAACGGTTGCCGATAAGAACACGTTGGCCGTCCATCAGGGCTTTGGCTCCCAGACCGGACAGCGCCGTGAATTTTTCAACCGTTTCGATTCTCACGCTTTTCTGTTCGGCTTTCCGCACAATGGCGCGGGCCAGCGGGTGTTCGGAACTTTTTTCCAGGGCTGCGGCGAACGACAGAATCTGCTTTTCCTCATAACCGTCCGCGGTCAAAATATCGGTAACATCCGGTTCTCCCTTTGTCAGGGTGCCCGTTTTATCAAAAACGATCACCGAAAGTTTATGGATTTTTTCCAGCGCTTCGCCGCCTTTGATTAAAATGCCGCTTTGCGCTCCCAGGCCTGTGCCCACCATGATGGCTGTCGGTGTCGCCAGTCCCAGAGCGCAGGGACAGGCAATCACCAGCACGGAAACGAAACTGATCAAGGCACGGCTGAAATTCCCTTCCGCGGAAAGGAAATACCAGACGGCAAAGGTCATCAAGGCAATCAGAAACACGGCCGGAACAAAAACGGAGACAACCTTATCCGCCAGACGCTGAATCGGAGCCTTTGATCCCTGAGCTTCTTGCACCAGACGGATGATTTGCGCCAGCGCAGTTTCTGCGCCCACGCCGGTCGCCTGAAACGTAAACCCGCCTGTTGTGTTCATCGTGGCGGCAAAAACCTTTTGTCCCGCCACTTTACTAACCGGGATACTTTCACCGGTCAGCATGGATTCGTCGATGGTCGATTCCCCCGACAGTATCGTGCCGTCCACGGGAATCCGTTCCCCGGGCCTGACAAAAACGACATCGCCAATTCGTACCTCATCCACGGCGACGTCGAGTTCCTGACCCTCCCGGATGAGATGCGCTGTTTTCGGCTTTAATTGTATCAGGTTTTTTATCGCCATGGACGTCTTGCTCTTCGCCCCGGCTTCCAGAAGTCTGCCCAGCAGAATGAGCGTGACAATCATGGCCGCACCGTCATAATACACATGCGGTGTAATGCCCGCCGTAGTAAAGAATTGAGGGGAAAAAGTCGCGGCGGCCGAATAGGCGTAAGCTGAAAAAGCGCCGACGGCAACCAGTGTGTTCATGTCGGATGTTTTCTGAAGGGCGGCTTTGTAGGCGCCGATAAAAAAGCGGCTGCCCACCCAGAAGACCGCCGGGGCGGTCAAAACGAACAGCAGCAGGAGCATGATCCGATGGGGAATGAAATCCAGAAAAGGAAACCAGTGCTGCATGGAACCGAAAAAAATGATGACACTTAAAACGGCTCCACAGGCAACTTTCAGTTTCAGTTCCCGGAGTTCTTTAAGACGCGACGCTTCGATGGGATCGGCAAGATGATTTTTGATTTCGCCCAAATATTCATACCCCTGTTCGGCGACAACCCTGGCAAGCGCCGCCGGGCCTTCCCATTGCGTCGAATGCATGACGGTTGCATGTCCGTTGGCAAGATTGACAACCGCGTCTCGCACACCGATTACGTCTTTGATGGCATTTTCCACGCGCCGGACACAGGCGGCGCAGGTCATGCCGCCCACGGCAACAACGGTTTTCTTGAGCCCCCCGTCCGCAGGCGTTTTATTCAACAACGTCATACCCCGCTTTTTTGATCGCTGCCGCAACGACAGCGGAATCGACAGGTTTTATCTCCTCATAAGTCGCCACACCGTTTTTCAAATCCACTTCAACATTCCGGACGCCATCCACAGCATTCAGGGCCTTCGTCACCGCCATGACGCAATGCCCGCAACTCATTCCTTTGATTTTTATGCTTTTCATTTCATCACCCTCCCTATATTCATTTTAGTTTAATAATTTTTTTGATAATAGCAAGGTGAAACAGGGTTCTTTCGGGATTTTCCCAGAAACGTTTTGTCCTGATATCCTGCTTGATTTAAAATGTATTCTGTATTATTGAAACCCCTATAGAAAAAAATTATCCTCCATCGTGATCCACGGGGATATTGATAGGCGACATTTTCATCTTTTTTTACAGGATTAACAATGATCATTCGCTGTTGGGGTTCCAGAGGGTCCATCCCTGTATCGGGCAGACTGTATCAGCGCTACGGCGGCAATACCACCTGCCTTGAAATCAGGACAAAAGACAACAACATATTGATTGTCGATGCAGGCTCCGGAATCCGCGAGGCAGGCAACGCCCTGCTGGCGGAGGGCAGTTTGAATTTCACGCTTCTGCTGACGCACGCCCACTGGGATCACATCATGGGATTTCCCTTCTTCAAACCCATCTATTCCTCTAAAATCCGAATGGACATCCGGGGATGTCCCTTCGCCCAGACCTCGATAAAAAAAATGCTTTCCCGGATTATGGCGGCTCCTAATTTTCCGGTCAATTACAGTCACATTCGTGCAAAGATTGTATACCACGAAACCTGTTTCAAACCCGTCTATCGGCTGGGCGATATGCTCATCACCCCCATTGCCCTGAGTCATCCCAACGGCGGAACCGGTTACAAATTCGAGGAAGACGGCAAAACGTTCATCTTTCTCACAGACAATGAACTGGGTCACAGACACCCCGGAGGACTCCCGTTCAGGCAATATCTGGCATTTTGCCGAAATGCCGATCTGCTCTTCCATGACGCGGAATATAAAGAGGCAGAATACAAAAAAACCCGCGGTTGGGGACATTCTTCCTATAAAGATGTCTTGAAACTGTCGCTTGGGGCCCGCGTGAAAAAACTGGGACTGTTTCATCACAATCAGGAGAGGACCGACCCCGATGTCGATGCGATTCTGAAGGACTGCCGCGACACCGTCAAAAAAGAAGGCGGGAAAATGAACTGTGTGGCCGTCGGCCAATCCATGCAGTTTACGCTTTAATTTTTCAACGCGTTTTATAAACAAGATATCATGCTTTTTTTATTACACATTGTCCTGATGGTGATTGCAACGCTGGGCATCATGGCCGGAGTGAGTGCCGCCATGTTTTTCCGCAGAAAGAAAAACTGGCTGAAAATTCATAAAACCCTCAACACTTTGAGCCTGGCGGGAATCACTGTGGGAATCATCATGGCATTTTTCTATGTTGCCGGCACCGGCGGAAAACATCTCAACGATGTTCATCAGATGACCGGGCTGGCAGCGTTTACCGTTGTCCTCATCGCCATAGCTCTGGGACATTACCAGTTCAAAGCCCTCAACAAATCGGCCATTCGGGCGGCGCACCGCTGGATGGGACGCGTTTCGATTTTCATCCTGGCAGCCGCCGCCTTTCTGGGATTGAGGCTGATCAATCTTCTCTAACCGGCCAATGCCGCAATCGTGAGCCGTTTTTCGTTATGTTTCTTCCCACAACCCGCGACGAATTAAAAAAATTGAAATGGGACAAACCCGATATCATTCTGGTGACCGGTGACACCTACATCGACAGTCCTTTTATCGGCGTGTCCGTCATCGGCCGCGTTCTGGTCGATGCCGGCTTTCGTGTAGGCATTATCGCTCAGCCCGACTGGCATAAGCCGGACGATATCAGCCGACTGGGCGAGCCTCGGCTTTTCTGGGGAATCACCGGCGGCTGCATGGATTCCATGGTCGCCAACTACACGGCGACGAAGAAAAAAAGGGAAAACGATGATCTGACTGCAGGCGGAAAAAACAACCGTCGTCCCGACCGCGCCGTTGTGGTGTACGCCAATCTGATCCGCCGGTATTTTAAGGAGACCAAGCCGCTGGTACTCGGCGGTATCGAAGCCTCCCTGCGCCGCATCGCCCATTACGATTTCTGGTCGGATTCCATCCGCCGGTCGATTATGTTCGATGCCCGTGCCGATGTGCTGGTCTACGGCATGGCGGAAAAAGCCGTCGTCGAACTCGCGCAGGCTCTGCGCGACGGAAAAGACACAACAGATATCCGGGGCATCTGTTATCTTGCGTCCGCCCCCCCGCCGCAAAACGCACTGGAACTGCCCGCTTATGAGGATGTGCTTGCGGACAAGAAAACATTTATCAGGATGTTTAACAGGTTCTATTGCAACGGCGATCCGCTGACAGCGAAGCGCCTGTATCAAAAGCACGGCGACCGTTATCTTGTGCAAAATCCCCCGCAGCCGCATCTGACAACGCCGGAACTGGATCATATTTATGGACTTGATTTCACGCGCGACGTTCATCCCTTCTACAGCGCCCGGGGCAATGTCAGGGCGATAGAAACCATTACGTTTTCCATAACGTCTCATCGCGGTTGCTACGGTGAATGTAATTTCTGCTCCATCGGTCTGCATGAAGGACGCACCGTTATCAGCCGTTCAGAAAAATCCATTCTGGATGAGGCGCAAAAACTGGCCGGACGTTCCGATTTTAAAGGCTATATTGCGGATGTCGGCGGATCGACGGCCAACATGTACGGCATCGAATGCGCGAAAAAAATCAAGAAAGGGGCCTGCAACGGCAAACGATGTCTGTCCCCGAGGGTATGCGACGCCTTGCCGGCGGATCACAGCCGGCAGATCAATCTATTGAGAAATCTGCGAAATGTCAGAGGCGTCAAAAAAGTTTTCGTGGCCTCCGGCATCCGATACGATCTGCTTTTAAACGACAGGGCACACTGCCTGGCGTACATGAAAGAACTCGTCGAGCATCACACCTCCGGTCAGTTAAAGGTCGCGCCCGAACATAGCGAATGGCCGGTTCTGAAGCTCATGGGCAAGCCGCAGGCGCAGGCCCTGCTGAATTTCAAACATCTTTTTGAAAAAACATCCGCCGTTTCAAAACGCAAACAGTTTCTCACCTATTATTTCATTGCCGCTCATCCGGGATGCACGGAAGAGGATATGAGACGTCTCAAAGCGTTCACCACAAGAGAGCTAAAAACGAATCCCCGGCAGGTACAGATATTCACCCCGCTTCCCTCGACCTATTCGGCCCTGATGTACTTTACCGGTATCGATCCTTCGACCGGCAAAAAAATCTTTATCGAAAAGAACATGGAGAAAAAGGAAAAACAGAAAAACATCCTGATCGGGAATAAGAGGTCATAACCCCGAAAGCGCACCGGTTTTGCCGGCACTCAGCGGCAACGCCCCTCTTGTTGAACAGCGGTTAACAAATCACAGTCCCCCAATGCACAGGCCCTGTGTGCATCCGGACAACCCCGAACATCGTTTCGCTGCCTGAAATAACCATACGCCCTGTTATGGTAGGCCAGAGTAAAATCCGGGTTTCGTCTGATCGCTCCGTCATAATCGCTGATCGCCTGCTCATACCGGCCGAGATGAAAGTAAGCAAGTCCCCGGTCATGAAAGGCCCTGGCATGGTTTTGATCCAGGGCGATGGTTTGGCTGAAATCCTCAATGGCCTGTTGATACCGGCCGGTTTTTGAATGTACCATTCCCTTCATATAATGCGCATCGACCTCGTCGGGACGCAGACGAACGGCTGTCTGATAATCCTTCAGGGCTTCGTCATAATTCCGGATTGCCGCATAAACATTCCCCCGGTTGACATAGGCTCTGGCGTAACCGGGATTGAGAAAAACCGCCTTATTAAATTCCACAATGGCTGCTCGGCTTTTTCCTTCGAAATAAAGGGCATGACCCAGATAGTCGTGCAAAACGTAAACGTCTTTTTGAACTTTCACGGCGTGTTCCAGCAGCGTGACACTGTTTTGCCAGAATCCGCATTGACGCCATGACCCAAAAGCCAGCATCGCCAGAAAAAGAACCGCCGCCGGGAACATAATTTTTTTTCGATAGTTTTCTTCTTTAAAGAAAAGAGGGATTCCCCAGGCGATCATGAGGGCAATGCCGATCGACGGCAGATAATGGTAGCGGTCCGCCATGGCATCGCTGGATATCTGAACGATCTTGATCACCGGAAAAATGGTTACGGCATACCACAGCCATCCCGCAAGCAAATAGGGATGTCGTCTTCTCATCCGCACGACGGCAACGCTGACAACCGCAATGAAAATTACCGATCCGGCAAGTCGCAGGCCGGGAATCGAGTCCGGGAAAGGATAGAAAATTGAAAGCGTGACGGGCCAAAACGTTTTGATCAGATACGCTGCAAACGAAACGACGGCGTTGGCCAGGCGTAGATCAAGAGGATACTGTTTGATATCCGACGCTTTCAGATCGTAAAGCGTTATGATGACAACAAACACGGATAACAGAAAGAAGGGAGATTTTTCTTTTATTTGCCACAACAGGTTTTTCTGTACCGACACAAAACGCCTGAGCGGCCAGTAATCCAGCAACAGCAGCACGACCGGCAGGGTAACGACCATCGGCTTGCTCATCAGCGCGCATACAAAACCAAGCACGACCGGCCAATATCTTTGGATGACCGGTTTTTCCGTATAAACGACATAAAGGCAGAGGGTCAGCATCCAGAAAAAAGCGCTGAGAACATCTTTCCGTTCGGAAATCCAGGCAACGGATTCCACATGCAGAGGGTGCAACGCGAAAAAAGCCGCGATGAAGGCGCTCTTCCAGAGGGCGCCGGTCATACGGTGAAAAAGCCAGAAGAGCATCAGCGAACTCATCATGTGCAGCAAAAGGTTGGTCAGATGATAACCGCCGGCGTTCAAACCGAAAACCCGATAATCCAGCATGAAGGAAAGCCAGACAAGGGGATGCCATAAATCGGCATATTTCGTGCTGACAGCCCAGATGAAGCTGTCCGCCGTCATGCCTGATGTGATATGCCGGTTGAAAATGACATACACCGGATCGTCAATGATCACAAACTCATATCGAATCAGCTGCGAAAAAACAGCCAGAACTGCTATGGCCAGCAGGGCATAAATCATTCCAGTCTGTTTGTCGGGAGGAATATTGATTTTATTCGGCATGATCGCTTTTTAACATATGTGAAGCAGGAGTTCAGCAATTTTCTGGACGAAAGTTTAGCTCGCCGGATGATTACCTGAAGCCGATCCGTTCATCTTTTCGCCGACTTTCCTATTTGCCATTGACTTTCCCTGAACATTTTTCCTATAATCTTTCATCGTCAATCTCCTATCTTCAGACTGGATTATCTTTAAAGAGGCGCCATGATTTCCAGACGCGATTTTTTAAAAACCCTCTCCGGACTGGCCGTGACCTCCGGCGGCACATGGATGATACTGTCCGATCCGTCCTGGCAGAGACTGTTTCAGGAAGGGCATGCGGGCCTTGCCTTCGGCGATTCTTATCTGGACGAGCTGATTAAATCGTCACCGAAAGCCCGCTACTGGAGGCCCCTGGAAATCAAGGGAAGCGTGACGCCGAAGGATCAGACACTCATCCAATGCCTGCTTTGCGCCAACAGCTGTGTCATTGCCAACGGTCAATGCGGCCGGTGCCGGACCCGCATGAATGTCAAAGGAGAATTGCGCAGTCTCGTATACGGCCGCCCCATCTCCGTCCATATCGATCCGATAGAAAAAAAACCGTTCTATCATTTTCTGCCGGGTTCGGCCGCTTTTTCGCTGGCCACGGCCGGATGTCCGCTCAAATGCAAATTCTGTCAGAACTGGGAAATTTCTCAGTCATCCCCGGAGGATTTCAAGGTGGCTTTTACACCGCCGGCAAAGCTCACGTCCGCCGCGCGTACAAGCCGCTCGCCGGTGATCGCCTTCACCTACAACGAACCGACGGTTTTCACCGAATATCTGACAGACATCGCGCGCAATGCCCGGCAACAGGGTATCCGCTGCGTCATGATCAGTTGCGGTTTCATGAACGAGGCGCCGCTCGCTGAAATGTGCGAAACGCTGGCCGCCATTAAAATCGATCTGAAAGGCTACAGCGAGGATTTCTATCGTTCGGCCTGCCAGGCGGAATTGAAGCCCGTTCTAAGAAGCATCAGGCAGATCGCCAAAAGCCGCGCGCATCTGGAGATTGTAAACCTGGTCGTCCCCACATTGAATGACTCGGACAAGATGCTGAAAGGATTGATCGACTGGGTGATGGGAGAAGTCGGCCCCGATGTGCCGTTGCATTTTTCCCGTTTTCATCCCGATTACCAGCTGCGCAATCTTCCGTCCACGCCCGTTGCCACGCTTGAACGAGCCTATCGTATGGCGCGTGACAGAGGATTGCATTATCCCTATGTCGGCAATGTCCCCGATCATCCGGGAAACAACACCTACTGTCCGAAATGCGGAAAGATCGTGGTTAAAAGACAGGGGTTTTTTATTACCGGGATGAATCTCCGCAACGGGCTGTGTACATTCTGCAAGAATAGAATTGCCGGCGTTTGGACCTGAAAGGAGAACCTACCATATGAAATGGCTGCGTTTGCTTTGTTTTTTGCCGGTGATTGTTTTTTTTCTGACGTCGGCCTGTCAGGCCAACAAAGACGCCGCTGACGGCGTCCGGGAACCGGCTTTTGCCGGCAAGTTCTATCCGGCATCCGCAGACAAACTGCGTCTGACCATCGAAAAGTATCTGCAAGACGCCTTGCCGCCCAGGGTCAAAAAACCGGTGGCCGTCATTGTGCCCCATGCCGGATATATCTTCTCCGGCCAGATCTGCGCTGACGGTTTCCGACAGGCCGGTCATCACCCGTACGATGTCGTGGTCATCCTGGGAACCAATCACACCAGCCCGGGCCTGCAGGGAGTTTCCCTCTATCCCGGCGAAGGATTTCGCACGCCTCTCGGCATTGCGGCAGTGGACAAAACCGTCATTGAGTCCCTGCTCACGGAATCTCCTGTCGATTGCATGCTGGACAAATCCGCGCATGTCTCTGAACATTCGGTCGAGGTGATCGTGCCCTTTGTCCAGATTGTTTTTCCCAACGCTAAAATCGTTCCTGCTGTTGTCGGGACGCAGGACAGGCACACCAGCATCCGCTTCGGTCAGGCGCTGGCAAAAGTTTTAAAAAACAAAAATGCATTAATTGTCGCCAGCTCCGATCTGTCGCACTATCCCTCACGGGATAATGCCGTCAAGGTTGACCGCCAGACGCTTGATGCGGTTGCCACACTCGATCCTGCCGTCTTCCAAAAAACGATACAGGACACGATGAGCAAAAACATTCCGAATCTCTCCACGTGTGCCTGCGGCGAAGCGCCGATTATCGCGGCACTGGCTGCCGCCCGATTACTCGGCGCCGATCGCGGGAACGTCATCAGTTATGCCAATTCCGGCGATGTCTCCGTCGGCGATTCCGCTCAGGTGGTCGGTTACGGCGCGGTCGTACTGACAGCCGGGCAAAAGGGAATTTCTTCTTCTCAAACGGGTCTGCAGAAAACCGCGGTTGTCCCCTTCGATCTGGGCACAGCCGATAAAAAGGCATTGCTGGCCTTTGCCCGTGAAACCCTATCCCGTTTTTTTACGACCGACACGGTTCCTCTGGCACGGCATTTCCCAGCGCATTTGAATCACCCCCGCGGCGTCTTTGTTACGCTCAAAAAAAACGGCGCCTTGCGGGGCTGCATCGGCCATTTAATAACGGACGAACCGCTGGTCAAGCTCGTGGGCGCGATGGCGCTGCAGGCGGCACTTAATGACGGACGGTTTCCTCCCTTAACCGCCGAGGAACTCCCGGATGTCGACATCGAGATATCCGTGCTCACCCCGATGAAACAGGCGGCCCGCCCCTCCGACATTATGGTCGGCCGGGATGGTGTTGTGTTGAGCAAAGACGGACGTTCTGCTGTTTTCCTTCCCCAAGTCGCACTGGAACAGAGCTGGAGCCGCGATGACATGCTGGATCATTTATGCAGCAAGGCCGGACTGGAAAAAAGATGCTGGCGTCAGGACGCAACATTTTCAATTTTTCAGGCGATCGTATTCACCGAATCGCAGCTGAAATAAACGCATGACCGTTTATCTTTTATCCATCGGACTGATTTCCATCCTGGGGCAGGTTATCCTGCTCAGGGAATTGAATGTCTCTTTCTACGGTGTCGAACTGATCTATCTGTTCGCCTTGGGCATCTGGCTGTTCTGGACCGCCGTCGGCGTGATCGCCGGACGACGGATGGCTCTTCCGTCCAGGCATAGCCCGGCCGTTTTGTTCATCCTGTTCGGGATGATCCTGTTCCTGGACGTCGCCTTCATCCGTTCCAGCCGTCTGATCTTCGGCGGCGTACCGGGCGCCTATCTCGATTTTTTTCAACAGCTCCTTGTTGCGACCCTGTCGATTCTGCCCGTGGGACTTTTATCCGGACTTTTATTTCAGCAGACCGCCGGATTGTATGTAGACTCCGGCCGGACGCTGGCAGCCGCCTACGCGGTGGAAAGCGCCGGCGGTTTGATCGGCGGGTTATTCTCCACGCTGTTGATTATCTTGGACACCCAGAATCTTTTCGCCGCGCTGATCTGCTCGATCGTATCGTTTGCGACGCCTCTTCTGGGTGCTGGAAAGTCCCTGGGAGCTTTTTTGCGGCGGACGGCAATCGTGCTGCTTGCAATGTTTGCGGGCCTGATTTTCAATGCATCACCTTTGCATGACATCTCGACCCGTTGGAATCATCCGAATCTTCTGGACAGCAGCGACTCGCCTTACGGCAGAATCACCGTCACCAGAATGTTCGATCAGATTTCCGTATTCGAAAATGACGCCCTGTCCTTTGAAACGGAAGGAACCGATGCCGAATATTTCTGCCATCTGGTAATGCTTCAGCATCCTCATCCGCGGAAGATTCTGATTCTGGGTGGCGGGATGGAAGGCATCATCGGGGAAGCCTTAAAATACAGACCGGACCATATTGATTATGTGGAAATTAATCCCGTCATGACGAAGCTTGTTATGGAACACCTGCCGGAGTCCATCCGTCAGTCGCTCCAGTCACCCGAGGTGCGCATCATTTATGCCGATCCTAGGCGGTATCTCACAAACAGCGGGAGGTATGATCTCATCCTGGTCGGCATGCCGGAACCGTCATCCGGACAAGCCAACCGTTTTTATACACAGGAATTCTTTAAACAATGCGCGGCAAAACTTAAATCCGGGGGCCTTCTCGGATTTAAATTGCAAACGGCTGAAAATCTCTGGACGGGACCGCTGATCGGCCGCAATGCAAGTATCTATCATGCCCTGCGTTCGGTTTTTCCCGCTGTGCTTTTTCTGCCGGGCACGACAAACATCGTCACCGCATCGTTTGCGCCGCTGCCCGATACACCGGACATCATGACCGGCCGCCTGCAGCATCTCCAATTAGAGACCCGGCTGATTTCAGACCATTACATCCGCTACCTTTTTACCAATGACAGATTTGCCGCCGTCAAAAATCTCCTGAACGAAAAAAAGGACTTGCTCAATTCCGATATCAGACCGGTTTGTTATCAATACGCGCTGATCATCTGGCTGTCGAAATTTTTCCCTCGCGCGACGCTTTTTGATTTCTCCTCGATCATGGAGAAGACCTTGTTGCGATATCTGCCGGTCTGTTTCTTGATGGTCTTGCCTGTCCTCTTTCTGGTCAGCCGTTTCCTGCCCGGACTACGCCGCAAAATACTCGTGGCGGCGGCCGGTTTTGCAGGCATCGCGCTGGAGACGATCCTGCTGCTTTATTTTCAACTCAAATATGGCGTCATTTATCGGGATATCGGTTTGTTGCTGATGAGTTTTATGGCGGGCCTTGCGCTGGGCGCTTTGGCGGTTGATAAACTGATGGCGCGTTTTGCGGACCATCGCCTGGGAACCCGGCGGTGCGGCATTATACTTGTGGCCGGATCCTGCTGCCTTTGCGCGATAACCGCCCTCTTAATCAGAAACAGTCTGCCTGCCGGTCTCTGGCTGACCGGTCTCCTGCTGACTGCAACAGGTTTTATTGTTTCCGGGATCTTTGCCTATGCCAGTCTTTATGAGATTGATGATCAGCGCGCAATCATTTCACCTTTGTATGCGGCCGATCTGATCGGCGGATGTTTGGGGTCTGTGCTTGTCAGTCTGATTTTCATTCCGCTGGCGGGCATGGATACCACGATGTGGGGAATGCTTCTACTAAGCGTCTATGCCTTCCTGCTGTTGTAGCCGCCGGCGCTTCAACGCTCAATCCTTGGCATACGGTGTCCCCGCAGCAAGCCATGGATTTTTTTCAGACCATGGCGGCTGATCGTCTTTACTGAAAAGATCGTTCCCCATAACCAGACAATCCATGTCCGTCTGCATGAAGCACCGGTAGGCGTCTTCCGGCGTGCAGACCATCGGTTCGCCGCGAACGTTGAAGCTCGTGTTGACGAGTAGGCCCCAACCGCTTTTTTGCTTATACGCCTTGATCAGCTTCCAGAACCGTTCGTTTGTTCTTTTGCTGACGCTTTGGATTCTGGCGGAATAGTCGATGTGGGTCACCGCCGGGAGATCGGATCGCATGTGATAAAGCCTTTCGTACAGGGTCATCTGCCGCTCATTTTCCGGTTGCGGCCTGCGGCGATGTTCCTTCAGCCCGGCAACCAGCATCATGTAAGGCGACGGTCGGTCGAGATCGAAATATTCGGCCACGTCTTCTTCAAGGACGGCCGGAGCGAACGGCCTGAATTCTTCCCGGTATTTTATTTTCAGATTCAGTTTTTTTTGTGTGTCCGGCAGGCAGGGATTCGCCAGAATACTGCGATTGCCCAAGGCCCGCGGACCATATTCCATGCGTCCCTGGAACCAGCCGACCACCAGCCCCCGGAGGATCCGTTCCGCGACAACCGCACATAATTCATCGAAATCTTCGTAGTGTACAAACGATGCCTGGTATGTTTTGGCAGTGCGCTTGATGTCGTCCGATCCGAATTCAGGACCCAGGAAAGCGCCCGCCATGGCGTCCTGTTCCGACACGCTTTTTCTCGGCTGTTCCATCCCGACATGCCAAGCGGCAAAAGCCGCACCCAGCGCACCGCCGGCATCGCCGGCCGACGGCTGTATCCAGAGATCGTCAAATATTTTCTGGCGCAGCAACGCGCCGTTGGCTACGCAATTAAGCGCCACCCCGCCGGCCATAACCAGATAATTACTGCCGGTTAATTTTCGCGCGGTGCGTGCCATCCGGGAGACAACATCTTCAGTGATCTGTTGTATCGCCAGCGCCATATTCATGTAAGACTGTACGATCTCACTTTCCCGTTGTCGGCGGGGAATTCCGAACAGTTTTTCCCATTTTTCATCCCGGCACATGGTCAGACCGGTGGCAAAATCGAAGTAATCCATATTCAGAAGAATGGATCCATCCTCCCGGATATCCACCAGATGGTCCAGAATTTTTCTTCGGTATAAAGCGGTTTGCCCGGAGTCGGCATGACCGTACGGGGCCAGCCCCATGAGTTTATACTCGCCGCTGTTGACTTTAAACCCGCAATAACCGGTGAAGGCGGAATAAAGCAATCCGACCGAATGGGGAAAATCAAGTTCCCGAAGAATTTTGATGGACCGGCCCTCCCCCAGACCGATGGTGGCTGTCGCCCACTCGCCGACGCCATCGATCGTCAGAATGGCTGCCTTATCAAAAGGTGACGGATAAAAGGCGCTCGCGGCGTGAGAAAGATGATGTTCCGGAAAAAGCAGTTTGACCCGGCCCGGACCGATGCCGGCGATACCGTCGTGCAGCATTTTACGCATAAAAATTTTTTCTTTCATCCAGACGGGCATTGCGGCCATAAAACTTTTCAGTCCCCGGGGGGCAAATGCATGATAGGTTTCCAGAAGCCTTTCCAGTTTCAGATAGGGTTTTTCGTAAAAGGCCACACCGTCAAGATCCGCCAGGTGACGTCCGCCCTCCCGAAGGCAGTATGTTGCCGCATGGACGGGAAAGACGCTGGTATGTTTTTCACGGGTAAAGCGTTCCTCGTGAGCGGCGGCCACGATCCGGCCGTCAATCAAAAGCGCAGCGGCGCTGTCATGATAATACGCCGATATCCCTAGAATGGCAGGCGACATGTCTTCCTCTTAAAAAAGTGTATAAATGAAAGGCCCGACGGCTGATCCGCCCGCGAAGATCATCAAGGCTCCGCATAAAAGCAGCATCAGAATGATCGGCAGAAGCCAGAATTTTTTTCTGACTTTCAAAAAACCCCATACATCTCTGAAAAAATCCATGTTTGTCTCCCGCTTCAGTACGGATGTTTAATGTCATCCGCCCTGAATTCGTGCTCGCGTATTTTGAAAACCGAATGTTGATTTTTTTTCCATTCTTTCAACTGCAGCGTATCGTTGCCGAGGCCTCGCCGGACAAGACCGACGGGCAACACAAAAATCAAAAAAATCAGGAGCAAGATCAGCCGGGACATCACAGCGCCGAGGATGTGCGCAATGCCCAGCCAGACCATCGCCCACGGCTTGAATATCCTGGGCCAAACGATATTCAGAAAAAGCAGCAGCAGAGCAAAACCGTAAAAAAACGTTATGTCCGAAAAAAAACCTGCTATCAGACAAAGCAGCGCGGCAGCCATGCCGGCATCTTTGGCCTGATCGGTTGTGATTGCGTCGGGAATAAATTTCATTTTGTCTTTGTAATCTTTTCTGAAACGTACTTTGATTTTAATATCACAAGTCGGTCGGGAAAACCACTCTCATCATCGTGGCAAAGGTTATTTCCTCACCGGAGATTGCCGCAAGCGGTGATGATCCGGAATGGACATCCGAAAGAATGTTGTTGGTCTGTTCTGAAAATAATTCATTGCGGCATCCCCGCCACCGGTTCGCCGGATGATGTCAGACCGGGCAACGGTCGGTTTGATTTTGCAAAGACGACGGCAAATGCCTGTTTAGATTTCCTTGATGGTTCTTAATTTTTTACACCCGCCGTCCAGCCACAGGCAGAGATCCTGTAAGGTCACATTGCTTGAACATTTAAATTGCCGGGCCCCTTCCGGCAAGAATTCCCGGTCCTGCATGCTTTTGTAGATTTTGAGCGAACCGTCTTCGAACAGAACTATAAAAAATGACATGTTTCACCTTTCGATTGCAGAACGACAAACGTTTCTTACTGTGCCTTCGGACAGGGGCCTATATATTTGCCTCTGATCTTGTTGGACATCGTCATGGCCGGTTGTCCTTTCATTTTAAAACTGGTGGTCGACGCGCCGTTCATTGCCTTGTCCGTATAGGTTGTCGTTCCGGACGTCTGAACGACCCCTTCCTTGCCCGTACATTCCACCTGATAGCTGACAGTGCCGCCGCTGACCTTTTGGCTGATGATCTTACATTCAAAGTTTTTGTCTTTATTCTGGGGGACGGGATTGCCTTTCGTGATGCACTGACGAAACGTCGTGGGCGGCATGGATTGCGGCATGCCCTTCATTTCCACCTGGGAGGTGATTTCCCAAAGCCCTTCCTTCAGTTCGGCAAAAACGACGGTTGTCCAAAAAAGACAAACAATCATCACAAAGGAAAACAATATTTTTTTCATAATGCAAATCTCCTTGATGTCCTGAATTCAGCCGATGATCATCCATTCGCCTGTTGGATTCACCAGCCGATCAAACATGCAACGACTGCCTGTTGATGAATGATTATACTTTTACTTCCGGTGAATCGCAATCTATTTGTTCCCGTTGTTTAATTTCCCGCCGGATAACCGGTAATATCTCTGATGTCTCTGAACAACGGCTTGAGCCGTTCGTACATCTTCAGATACACCCGCCTGTAAAGATTGTCGTACAGACCGTGATTATCCTTATCCGGTTCAAAAACCCTGCCGGTCCGGGTCATGTTGGTAACCGCAGACGCAAAATCGGAATAAAGCTTAAGCCCGACCGCCGCGTCAATGGCCGCACCGAGTGCGGATGTTTCAAACGTGTGAGGACGTTCCGCCGCGATGCCGAAAATGTCCGCCGTAATCTGCATGGCCGCGTCGCTTTGCGAACCGCCTCCGGAAACTTTCAGCCGGGTAACCGGTATTTTCGTCTTCCGCTGGGTCAATTCCCCGCCCTCTCTCAATCCGTAAACCAGCCCCTCCAGAAGAGCCCGGTAAAGGTAGGCGCGGCTGTGCACATCGCCAAAACCGATAATTGATCCCTTTGCAAAAGCGTCCACTTCCCGGCCAGGCGTCCAGTAAGGCTGGAGCATCAGCCCCTTGGATCCCGCCGGCACATCCTGAATCAGGGAATCAAAGAATTTCTCCGGAGGTTCCGCTGTCTTCTCGGCAAGCATGCACTCCTGAAGGCCGAACTCTTCCTTGAACCAGCTGACCATCCAGAATCCCCGGAAGATCGACACCTCGGTATAATAAGTATCCGGAACGGAAGCGGGAAACGGCGGGATCATCGGATGAAGCTCAACATATTTGGGCGTGGCCACGTCAAACGTGGCAATGGTTCCGAAACTCAGACATCCGGTTTCCGGCGTGAGACAACCGGAACCGAGGATCTCGCAGCCCTTGTCCGATCCGGCCGCAAACACCGGCAGCCCCTCGGGAATGCCGGTCTCTGCGGAAGCTTTTTTCGTAATCGCACCCATCATTTCGGACGGTTTGACCAGGCGAGGAAGCTTTTCTTTTTCCACCTTGAAGATTCGCCACTTAAAATCGAACTTGCCCGCCCACTGGTAGGTCTTATTGTCAAACGGCAGATAACCGACATTGTTACCCGTCGAATCGACAAATTCGCCGGTGAGCCGATGCGTAAAAAATCCGGACAGCACCAGATATTTATGCGTTTTTTCCCAGATGTCCGGCTGGTGCTGACAGATCCAGTTCGCCTCGCATTCCTGAATGACGTTCTCCAGCGTATCCAGGAGGTTGACTGTTTTCAGAAGCGGACGAAGCGGCGCCGGTAGGATTTTTCTGGAGTCGGCCTTTCGCTGGTCCAGCCAGATAATCGCCGGCCTCAGCGGGTTGCCGTTCTGATCAACATTGACCATCGTGGCGCGCTGCGTCGTCAGCGTGACGCCTTTGACATGTTTTTTCAGAACTTCCTGGTCCTGCAACAACTGATGGGTTGTTTTGCAAAACACATCCCAGTAGTAGTCGGGCCGCTGTTCTGCCCAGCCGGGATGTTCGGAAAAATAAGGTTGAATGGGCGTTTTGACGATCGCCTTGATATTTCCCCGGACATCGATGAGAGCGGCCCGGATCGACTGGGTCCCCGCATCCACGGAAAGAACCAGATCCTGCGTTGTATTTTTTTCACCCGACATAGTCATCTCTCCTTTTTTTATGATTTCCGCGAATCATCGCGCTGCTTTCATCAATCCAGTCCGAGCTGACCGCCCGGATTCATGATGTTGCGCGGATCAAAATGTTTTTTGAGCGTCCGCAGAACGTCCAACTGTTCTTTGCCCAGATGTTTCTCCATCCACGGTCCGATCATCCGTCCCACGCCGTGATGGTGACTCAGCGAACCGCCGTGTTTCTGAATGTTGTCGATAATACCCCGCTGGAATTTCCGAAACTCTTCGGGATCTTTCATATGCGCAATAAAGATAAAATAGAGATTGGTCCCCTGCGGGTAAAAGTGAGAAGCGTGTGTCATGCACATGGTCTGCGGCCTGTTCTTGATATACGCGCGCACGCCCTGATGCAGACGGTGGAGATTGTCCCAGGTCACGGCAGCTTCCAGCGTATCGATCAGGATGTCGTAATCGCCAAGGTCTTCGCGCATATACGGTTCGGTATACCGGGTGTGCTCCCATTTTTTTGCCGCGTAACCGGTCAGCGATATCGCCCCGTGTTTTTTCGCAACCGTTTTGATTTTGCGCACCACAAGCTTCGTATAATCGCAATCGCCCTCGGCATTTCCCAGACTCAGACAGCGCTGCATGGGCTTGAATCCCTTCATCACGAGGATTTTATCCACAAAATCCGGCATGCCGTAGAGTTTCAGCCCCCGGTCGGTCTCCTCCGGATCGGAAATCCGGTAAATTGCCGGCTTGCCGAATTCCGACTGCATGATTTCCCGGCTGGCATTTACCGCGGCCTCCCACGTCGGATACATAAAACTGAAACGCCGGCGATTCTCCGGCATGTAGCGGAAAATTTTCATGGTGACTTCCACCAGAATACCGAATGATCCTTCAGAACCCTTCATGATGTCATTCACCTTGGGACCGGTTGCGGTCGCCGGATAATCCAGCGTTTTAAACGTCCCGGCGGGTGTGACATATTCCTGACTGAAAACAATATCATAGGCATCACCGTAATAGGTGGAGGCCTGTCCGGACCCCAGTGTGACAACCCACCCGCCCACAGTGGAATATTCGAAGGATTGCGGAAAATGTCCGCAGGTGTAACGATGTTTTGTTTTAAACAGTTCGGGCGCTTTATTGAGACCCTCTTCATAAGCCGGACCGAACATCCCCGGCTGAACGCGCGCAGTCTGATTGAACTCATTGATCTCCAGCAGTTTATTCATGTGGGTGCTGACCACCAGGGAAACGCCGCCCCTGACGGGACGACAACCGAAGTTTACGGAAGAACCGGCGCTGTAAACCGTTATGGGAATGTTTTCCTGATGACAGTATTGAACAATTTTCTGCACATCCTGTTTGTCACGCGGATGCACCACCACGTCTGCGACTTCCCGGATAATCCCCAAACGCAGTTCCAGCATCTCTTCCGTGGTTTTGCCTGATGCGTATTTCACACGGCTATAATCATCAAGTGCAACATTTTCGCCGCCCACGATATTCCGGAGGCAATCCATCTGTTGCGGTTTGAGTGCCTGGGCACGGTTTAACGAAACCGGTTCAAGTCCTTCTTTTACTCTTGAAGCGAAGTCCTTGTCGTTTAAATGAAATTCTTCCTTGATCATCCTGTACCAGGCATCGCTGGGATGTTTGAAACTGTGAATATCTCCGTATTTAAAAATGGATCTGTACGTTCCGGCTGCCGGTGCCTTTTCCGTCCAGTTTGGCCGGAAATAATGAGATATCATCACCATGTCCTCCTTTTCTCTTGAACTCTTTTCATGTTCATTCAATTTTTTAATCAACAGGTATCTTCAGCAGATTGACGACCGCTTCCACTTCCTTTTCCATTCTCTGCTGATCCCAGTGCAATTCATCAGCGGCAACCTGTGCAACTTTACGCAACACATCGTCACCGGGATTGCCCAGTGTGCCGATACCTGTACGGCGCATGACAATATCGGCCAGGGTTTGGGCCATTTCATCACGAACGGCATACACAACCTGCGCCATAATTTCGCCGTCCTCGTTTAATGTCTCGGACAGACTTTTTTTCTCACGCGCAAGCCCGACGACGTCCCGGTACACCGTACCGTAATTGCGCGCCAGATATTCGAGGGTGGCTCCGCTCAATCCATCAGCCGGACGCTTCGCTTCCTCAATAAAAAGACACAGATCTTTGATATCGCAGCCCGTCAGATATTGTTTGTCCGTAACGCTCCGGCCAAGATTTCTTCCCATTTTTTTGGCGACGATCGCCAGACAGTTTTCGGCCAGTTTGCGGCTGGTGGTGTATTTACCGCCTTCCACGGTAATCAGTCCGTCCAATCCGTCATCTTTATTATCGTAGATTTCATATTTGCGGGAAGAAGAATAGGTTTCGCTGGTTTCTTTTTCAATAAGAGGGCGCAGCCCGCCGTAGGTATGTTTGACATCCGCATAGCTCAGTTTGCCGTCGCCGAAGGAGCTGTTCACGTCAGCAATCAGTTCCATGATGCTTTCTTTGGTGACGCGGTAGTCGTCCGGATTACCGTTAAACGGTTTGTCCGTCGTGCCGATCAGTGCGTGATTGCGCCACGGAATCAAAAAGAAATGACGTCCCTCCGGCGTCATCGACCCGATTGTATAGTTGCCGGTCAGCAGTTTCTTAGACGTGATGATATGAATCCCTTCGGACCTCCGAAGCGTTGCGTTGACCTGACCATCCGGTTTGGCCATGCCCAGGACGATATCCGCCCAGGGTCCGCCGCAGTTGATCGTTACGGTTGCGGGCACATTGTGCATCTTACCGCTGAACAAATCTTTCACCTTTACACCGAGAACATGCTTTGCGCCGTCCATGAGAAAACCTTCCACTCTCGCGTAATTGGCTGCCCTGGCACCGTGGGCGACGGCGGATTTGATAAAGGCCAACGTCAGCCTTTCCGGGAAAAGACTGGTACAGTCGTAAAAAATAGAAGCGCCGGTCAATCCTTCAGCGCGGACGTGAGGCTCATCCTGGAGAACTTGCCGGGCCGAAATCGTTCTGTGGACGGGAATTTTTTTGCAGGGATCCCATGTGAAATTTTTGTCGTAGGACAGAACGTCATAGACGAGCATACCCACTTTCACCACCCACTTATTATTTTTCAGCGGCTTTTTGTAATGCGTCATCATCATCGGCCACGGATAGACAAAATTCGGAGCAATATTCTCAAGAACACGCCGTTCGCGCAGCGACTCGCGGACCAGTCCGACTTCACCGTTTACCAGATATCGCAAACCGCCGTGAATCATTTTGGATGTCACCGCCGATGTCGCCCAGGAAAAATCATTTTTTTCCAGGAGAGCGACTTTCAGCCCCCGCGTGGCTGCTTCATAAGCGACCGACGCACCGCTGATGCCTCCGCCGATTACAGCAACGTCAAATTTCTCACCTGTGTAATTTTCAATAAATCTTTTCATGACCATCACTCCTTATCAAACGTTGGTCTTTTAATTTTATTTTTCACCGCTTCCTCCGCGTAAATAAGAACGTCTCTCATGATGTTGCGGGCGTCATCAGCCTTTTTCCTCCTGATGGCTTCAAATATTTCATCGTGAAATTGCCGGGAACGTTCGACATTTTCCGGATCGTTAAAATAAAGATGTCCGTAATCGCGGAAGATCTGATTGAAAAAATTGAGCCCGATGGTACACAGCAGATTATGCGTGCAGCGGGCGATCTGCTGATGTATCCGGATATCTTTTTCCAGCATGGTTATATTTTTTTCAGAAAGGAGCTGCTTCAGATCGTCGACGTCCGATGAGGTGCGCCTTTGCGCCGCCAGATAAGCCATCTGCGGAACCAGATAACGGCGCGCCTCCAGAATATTGAAGATAATTTCCGTCCCTCCGTCCATCTTTACAGCCGCCTTGATTAAATCGAAATTACCGCTGTTGAGATAATCTTTGACATAGAGCCCGTCGCCATGACGGATTTCCAGAAGATCGATATTCTCCAGTTTTCTCAATGCTTCGCGCACGGTGGCCCGATTGACATTGAAATTTTCCGCCATCTCTCTTTCCGTGGGCAACTTTTCTCCCGGCGCGATCTGACCGGACATGATCTGCTGCTGGATGACGGTGACAATTTCTTCGTGAAGACGTGAACGCGTAACAGGACGGGCAAAAACCTTTCGGGTCATTATGGTTGTCTCTCCTAGCTTTCGGCCTTATTGGCCGGGTGGTTCGACCAATAACACATCACAGATTCTTTGTCAATCATTTTTTTGCTATAACCTTAAAAATTGAGGCTTCAGTTGCCCTTCCGTTAATCCCGGATTGGCCGGCAGATGGTATCGACGGCAAAAAAATGCTCTTGTCAAGACAGATTACAAATCAAATGTTTGTCGGCTGTTTTCTTTGATGAATTCGATAATGTCCTTTGCCAGACGTTGAGGACATTCCAGCGCCGTCATATGTCCGACTCCGGGATACTCCAGCAGTTGCGCATGGGGAATCTCCCGGGCCATCATTTTGCTGGTCTCTATAAATAGATCATCCTTTTCACCGTAAATGATCAGGGTCGGGCAACGAATTCCGCGCAACCCTTCTATCTTCGGATCAGGATCCGTGTAAAATGATCTGACGAACCGGGCGATGTCGGACCGGTCACCCAGACTGATCATGTCCTGAGCTGACCGCATAAGATCGCGGGCCTGCGGTGATTCGACAATCCCTCGAAAAAAAGGAAACGGATTCGCCCACAGATTCGCGACAATCTGCTCCCAGTTGAACTTTTCAAAATAACAGGCCAGTTTATCATTGAACTTTCTGATCGTTTCGACATCACCGGGTATCACGGACGTCGAGGACCCCGTATCCGTAAGAATCAGACTGGCCAGCCTGCCGGAATCGCGCATGGCATAACGCACGCCGGCAAAACCACCCGTGGAATGCGTCAGGAGATGAAATTCCCCGATATTCAGATAATCGGCCAGCGCCTCAATGTCGTCTCCGATCGTTTCCGCATCAAAACCGCAGAATTCTCCTTCAACGACCGTCTTCCCGTGACCCCGCATATCCATAGGGATAAAACGATATTTTTTGATAATCTCCTCCGCCGTCGTTTTCCAGTAGGTGGTGTTTTCTATGAGTCCGTGAACGGCGATTATCGGGTCTCCCCATCCATCATCTTCAAAATAAATTGTTGCATTGCCGCGCTTAAAAAAAGGCATGTCCGTGTCTCCATAATTTTCGTCATTTCATCAGAAGTATAAAACATTTAAAACAAATTTTTCTCCTGGTCAATGCATTATATCCGCCCGATCGCAACCTTGACAGAACGTATCCGGCATGGTTATCTAAGATCAGAGCGGATGATCAGAGAATATCATTACCGCCCGGGGAGATATAAAATGTATAAAAAAATATTTTTGGCCGTCCTGTTGGTCATTGTGGTTTCGTCCTGCGCACCGACCCATGCCTCGCGCTATCGTGAAGGCTCCAATTTCAATCAACAAACAAATTTAACCATACAAGATGAACAACGCCTGACACGGGAAGCGCTTCCCCAGATTTTGAAAGATTATCCGTCAGCCAAGAATCAGGAACTCCAAAAATATATCTCGGATCTGGGAATGAAAATTGTCCGTGCCAACCATCTGGAAGGCAATCCCTATCATTACACGTTCAGCGTCGTTGATGTGGCCGATATCAACGCTTTTGCACTGCCCGCGGGAACGATCTTCGTCACCGTTCCTCTGATTGCCCTTGCCTCGAATGAAGCGGAACTTGCCGGCGTGATCTCGCATGAAATCGGTCATGTCGTTGCCCGGCATACCGCCGAGAGAATGTACGTCATGGAACAGGCCCAGAATAAATCCTGGATGTATGCGACCGGCGGCGCCGTCGTGGGCGCCATTGTCGGTTACGGACTGGGCACCGTACTTTGCAGCGATGGCGATTCTGCCTGCAAGGCGCGAGCCGCCCTGATCGGCGGCGCTCTGGGGGCCGGCGGCGGACTGCTTGCGCAGAAATACACGTTTCTGGTCAATTCACGAGAAGATGAAATGGAGGCCGACCGTATCGGTTTCAAATATGCCGTAGCAGCCGGATATGACAAAGATCAGGTGGGAACATTTTATGAAAAACTTCTGGAGATAGAAAAAAAATCCGGCCAAAGCGGAAATGCCATCGCAAAAAATCTTAACGATGCTCTGAGCACGCATCCTCCAAGCGAAGAGAGAGTCCGTCAAATGCGCGAACTGGCTGCCGCAAGTCCCGTCAGAGATGCCGTTATCCATACGTCGCAATTTAACAGGGCAAAGCAGATCGCCAAAAAAATCGGTAAAAAATAAAACCATGCAAAGCGTATGTTGACTGCCCTTCTCACCATCTTTGTTTCATCCTTTATTATCGCCTTATCCGGCGCGATGATGCCGGGACCGCTTTTAACGGTGACCATCAGCGAAAGCTCCCGGCACGGGTTCATGACCGGCCCCCTGCTTATTGCCGGCCATGCCCTTCTGGAAATACTGCTGCTGGCCGCCCTGCTGCTGGGGCTGGCGCCGTTCTTCCAGATGCCCGCTGTTTTCGTCGTCACGGCGCTGGCCGGCTCGGTTATCCTTTTATGGATGGCGTTTAACATGTTCCGCTCTCTGCCTAACGTGCGCCTTGCATGGGATGCTCATGAAAAATCCGGGAATCATCCCGTTATAAACGGCATCCTGATGAGCGTGGCCAATCCTTACTGGATTATCTGGTGGGCGACTATCGGGCTGGGATACATTCTGTATTCCCGGCAATTTGGTTTACGGGGAATCGGTTTTTTCTTTGCCGGACATATTCTGGCGGATTTGAGCTGGTATTCTTTTGTCTCTGCCGCAGTCACCCGCGGCAGACATTTTTTAAACGACCGCCTGTATCGGGGCATTCTGTCTTTGTGCGCTGTTTTTCTTGTGGTGTTTGCCTGTTCTTTTTTATACGCGGGAATTGAAAAGCTAAGCGTGATCCTTTCCGGATAATCTTCCGTCTGCCCGCAGAAAAACCAGGCGCCCGCAACAGCTCATTTCATCTTCTCCGCGCTTGGATTTTCTTTCATGCTCTTCAGAGCGCGTCAACGGATATTTTGCACTCCCCCACCGAACACATAAAAAAGCCCTGCAGGAAACTGCAGGGCTTTTGATCCAATGCATGGAAAACTGCTTTTCTATTTCTCGATCACATAGTCAACCGCTGCTTCAACACGACGGTTCTGTGCACGGCCTTCCGCGGTGCTGTTGGAAGCAATCGGTTTTTCCTCGCCGTATCCCATCGCTTTGAGGCGATTGGCATTAATTCCGGCGTTGTCGACCATGTATTTTTTGACGGCATCAGCTCTTTCCTGAGAAAGTTTCTTGTTGTATGCGTCGCTGCCGACACTGTCGGTATGGCCTTCAATCACAACGTTGAGGTCCGGATAATCTTTCATGACATTAGCCAAGGCATCAATGTCCTTATAGTAACCGGGTTTGATCGTGGCTTTGTCAAAAGCAAACTTCACATCCAGGGTCTGTCTGCCTTTTTCGATAATTGCAGGTTTGGGCGCTTCAACGACCGGAGGAGGAGGACATGCAGGGCATTCCGGGCACGGAGGACATACTTTCTCTTCTACCGGAGGAGGAGGGGGAGGAGGAGGCGGACACTGAGGAGGAGTACAATCGTTGCATGTATCATATTTATCCATCTTGGGGAAACCACCGGCTCTGACTTCTCCTTCCCGTGACAGATTCACGGTGCTGGTTGCATTACTATCGTCTGCAGCCAAAGCGGGTAAACCACCGGCTCTGACTTCTGCCGCCTGAGCCGTCGTGAAGACAGCCATCAACATCAGCATAACTACTAAAAATCCAATTTTCTTCATAATGTTCTCCTTTCGCACTGCAATTATAATAATTTTTTTAAATGATCTCTTTTAATATTCTATTGCATATCAATTATTTGGGTAATTTATACTAAACTCAATATTTTATGTCAATATAATATTTATTAAATTTTTCCGGCTCATTATGGATGGCGGTATTGATCCACTTCCAAAAGATTGTTTCTCATTCTCAGACAGACTTTTCCTTTTCTTTGAAGAATCTGAATGGCGCTATAAACCTCTGAAATAGAAAGAATTATTTCCAGCGGTAGCCGCCACCCGCCGATGTTCGGGAAAAGACGTCTCGCAATGCGGTAAATATTTTTTTCTCCTGCATGAATTAAGGCCAAAACATTTTCCTGGCGTTCAGCAAAAGCTTTTTCATATCCGGCGATGATTTTATCCACATCGTCAATGGGCTTCCCGTGAGCGGAATAAACGATCCGCGGGGAAAGGCTTTTGATCTTCATAAGCGATTTGAAAAATTCATCCTGGCTCAAACGGACCGGCAGCGTTGCGTCTTCATCCGGAACGACAAAAGCATTCGGCGTGATGTGCTTGATCACCGTATCGCCGCAGAAAAGCGTTTGTTCCTGTTCAAGATAAATACTGACGGATCCCCTGGAATGACCGGGCGTTTCCAGAATTTTTGCCCGGTATCGGCCGATGTCGATTTGATCGTCTTCGCGCACAATGGTATCAACCCGACAGGGATCTGCCATCCGTTTGAAAAAGAAAAACAGCAGCCTCAAAATAATTTCCAGGTTGCGTGGAACACCCGTGATGCGGAAAAATTTTTTATACTGCTTTGCGGATATACCGTATCCTTTTTCGATGAACGTTCTGTCTCCCTCATGCGCCATAACGATTGCTCGGCCGGCAAGGACAATTTTTCTTGCAGCCCCGAAATGTTCCGGATGTCCGTGTGTAATGATGATGGTATCAATATCGGCAAAACCAAGGTGATGCTCCGCCAGCGCTTTTTTCAGAATGCCTGCCGTTTGAGCCATGCCCGTATCGATCAGGGTATTTTTACGTCCCTTGAAAAGATAGACATTGACGGGTCCCGGCTTACGACCGGGCAGAGGAAGTCTGATGCAGAAGACATCCGGCAAAACCTCAACGCTGCATTTGTATTGTCGCATCAGACTCCTTACTTTTTATACAATGATCTTTCCGACAGGCGATTGCACAAAACACGATAGGGTCATTTTTTTGAAAGTATAAGAAGAACCATGCAGCCTGTCAACCAAAGATAGTGTATGCAACTTCCTGCCGGAGAAAAGAACCTTTTAATATATCTTGACACGAAAAACCCGCCGATTATAATTGCTTCAATATTATTGGTTGTCACAACGGTCACGCATGGATAACGAATCGCTTCTATCATTTGGGCGCAGGGATTTTCTCAAATATGCCCTGCTGGCGGCACAGGCCCTCACCCTGCCCTCTCTGCATGGTTGCGCCATACCCAAAAAAAATGTGCCGGCCATTGATGATGCAACTTTTCTCATCAAAAACGCCAACCTGGTGGATGTGACGTCAGGACTGACCGTTGAAAACTCGTGGCTCCTTGTGGAAAATGGAACCATCGCCGCGATGGGAACCGGAAACATCAAAAATAATTATCGCGGGATGGTTTTTGATCTTCAAAACAGGTTTCTCATCCCGGGGCTGATCGACGCGCATTGCCATGCCACAGCCTCTCCCGTCTTTTCAATGCGCATGACGGACCTTCCGAACCATGCCCGCCAGCAAAAGCAGAATTTCGTTTCCGCCGTCGAATCGGGCATCACGACCATCCGGGACATGGGCGCTTTCCCGGTTCTGCTGAAGAGGTTCATCCGGGATATTGAAAAAGGAAACATGCCCGGTCCCCGCGTTGTGTACTGCAATTCCATTCTGAACGTCATGGGATCGCATCCTGAAATTCCGCCTTCGGACATTAATTTTTTCGCCCTGCCGGCTTCGCTCTTCATCGGCATGATCATGAATAACTTCAAAAACACCAAAGAAATGGAAGAATGTCTTGAAGAAAATGCCCGGGGCGCTTCATTCATCAAACTGACGCTGGATAATCGGACAATTTTTTGTAAAAAGAACAAGGCCATCCCCGTGTACAGCAAGGAGCAACTCGATATTATCTTTAACTTTGCGGGGAAAAACGGCCTTCCCGTGGTCGGACACCATCATTTCAAATTCGGCTTCGATCGCGCGATGGCCTATCCTTTTCACTCCATCGAACATCTGATTGCCGACAGGATTCTTTCGGATGACGACGTATTGAGAATGGCAAAAAATAATGTGGCCATTGTTCCCACCATGACGGTTGCCCAATCCTATCTCATGGAAGAAGCTTTCGACAACATTCCGCCACCGTATGCAACACCGGACGTCATGGACGAATTACATGTGAGAAAAAATTATTTTGGCCATGAAGCATTCCAGCACTGCGATCCGGTGCTGCACAAACAGAATCTCGCAGCCTTGAAATATTATAAAACGATCGGCAGGGACAACCTCTGGGAGCACAAGAAATTCCTCGTCGATCCCGACGTCTATTTCGGCATGATGATGAACGGCTACGCCAATCTGAAGAAAATGAATCAGGCGGGAATTCTCATCGGCTGCGGCATTGATGCGGGAATGCCTTTCTGCTATTTCGGCGGCAATTACCGGGAATATGAAATTCTGCAGCGCAACGGGTTTACCAATATCGAAATCCTCCGCTGCGCCACCATCAGCAATGCGAAAATTCTTCGTCTGGAAGATAAAATCGGCTCGCTGGAAACCGGGAAATACGCGGACATGGTGGTTCTGGACAAAAACCCTTTGGAAGATATCCGCGCGTTAAGATCGCCCTGCCTGGTTTTCAAGCAGGGCGATCCGATGTATTCAGCGATCAATCTTCAGGAAAACGGGATCATGGGCCGTCAACCGGCGAAAAATACCTGATACAGCAGCGATCAACAAAACAGGATTTCGTCATCCGGCGGCGGACGTTTTACCATCCCTTTTTCCACATATCCTCATCATCGTATATCTTTTCTTCTTCATGGGCTTCTTCGGCGTCCAGTTCATGCTCGCGAGTTTTCTGTCCGGCCTTCTGCATCAGATATTCCCGGTACCACTCATGCGCGCTGATCATGGACATCACCTCACTGGTGCCCGTCCAGATCGACGCCAGCCGTATATCGCGGTAAATGCGTTCGATGGGAAACACGTTGGTGTACCCGATTCCCCCCATGACCTGCATGGAGTTATGAACCGCTTTCTGACAGGATTCGGTGATAAATTTCTTGCTTTGTGAAACCATGCGCCGGATTCTGTGCATATCCGCACCCGCATCCACCGCCTTCGCGGTGACATACGCCATCGCCCGCGCAGCATCCAGAAGCATGGTCGCTTCGGCAATCTGAAAGCTGACGCCCTCGAACTGCGCAATAATCTGGCCGAACGCCTTGCGTCG
>JAGOMJ010000002.1:96990-130563 GCA_017993615.1 Smithella sp.
TTCCGCGCCCACGCCGAAGACACAGGCCATTTCATAGCCGATCGTCCCCACCTCTTCCATAACCATGCAGGTGGTTACCCAGTCCATATCCCGGCCGCCCCATTTTTTCGGATAACGGCACCCCATGAGATTTCGCCGTGCGGCTTCCTGAAGAAACTCTTTAGGGAATTTAATCTTGTCCGTATCCATATCCAGAACCATCTGGCGCGGAACCCACTTGATAAAGTCCCGCACCTCGTCCCTGATCTTTAACTGTTCCTTGGTCATCATATAATCAAACATGCCATTCTCCTTTCCTGTTGATCATTGCGCAGAGATACTTTTTACGGATTATAACAGAAATCACCTTGAAACCAAAAGACACAATGCTAAAAAATCTTACCGTCTTTTTTTGCCGTCTTCATGCTTCCCGATGGCTTGCCGATATGTAAACTTCATCATGATTCTTAGTCATACCGGTTTTCACAGCGCCCTTCTCGGTCATAATCCTCTTGACACAACGGATGGTGTTTTTTATAATTCATATCATGGGATGATCATTCTTATCCACGTGTTCCCATGCCCGGTATCGAACCGGGCAACAACGTCATAATAAATTCAGGGGCCTCAAAAAAGATGTAATAGAATCTTCAATACGATAACTATCCAAAAAGCATAAGCATTTCTGAAAAAGGGAATCAAAGATGCTCCACGAAAATGAAATGATCATGATAGTTATCGGCTTGACGCTTCTGGTTTTCCTTGTCCTGAATTATCGCCAACTCAAACAAACGCCTTTCTTTCAACTGCTCTTTGTCAGTTACTGTTTAAGTACGACAGGCTGGATGATGACCGTCCTGGAAGGATTTTTCTTTGAAGCATCTCTCAATTTTATCGAGCACTTATGCTATGCCTCCAGCGCTGTACTTTTCGCCGTTTGGTGCTGGATGATCCCAGGCAGAACAAGGGGAAACACATGATCCACCCGGTGGCATTTCTGGATATTATTGTGATCCTGGCGGCATTGGCGGCCATGGCCGGATTGGCCAGACGAGCCAATGATTATTTTCTGATCAGCACCCGGGTGTTACTGGCATGCCTTTCTTTTTTTCTGCTGCTGTACGGGATTTGTCTGGCGGTTGAATGGAGCGGAATTTCTTCCCGGTTTGACAGAATTGAAGACTACATCGGCGCCCTGCTCCCGATGTCGTGGGCTTTTGTCTTTTATTCCTTTTTAAATGAACTCAGTTTCAGAAATATCCAGGACCTCAACACTCAGTTGAAGCAACGAGTCGATTTGCTTAAGGAAGCCGAATTGCGATTCAGAACCATTTTCGATTCGGCGTCCGACGGAATTCTTATCGCCGATGTCCGTGAAAAAACCTTTTTTGCCGCCAATAAAAAACTTTGTGACATGCTGGGCTATACGAAAGAAGAATTGCAGAAACTGGGCCTTCCCGACATTCATCCGGAAGCATCCCTTGCCTTGGTCAATGAACAATTTGACAAATTGTCGGCAGGAGAAATTTCCGTTGCTCAAAACATTCCACTGTTGAAGAAAGATCAGGACGTCTTCTTCTCGGATGTCAGCGCATCACTCATGACGTTCGATAAAAAAAAATTTCTTATCGGCATTTTCAGAGATATCACCGAACGAAGGAAAGCGGAGGAAAAGCTCCTCAAATCCGAAAAAAAATTTTCTTCCATTTTCCATCTCAACCCCAACCCTCTGGCCATTACCGATGTCGACACCGGAACCTTTGTCGATATCAATCAAGCCTTCGTCAACTGGACGGGATACTCCCGTGAAGAAATCATCGGTTTTTCCGCTCACGACCTTCATTTATGGGTCAATTTGAAAGACCGCGAGAAAATCGTCAACATTGTGACGCAAACCGGAGAAGCCAGCAGCGTAGAAATTATGATGAGACAGAAGAGCGGTCAGATCCGGACTGTGCTTTTTTCCGCCCGGTTCATAGAAATCGAACAGACGCGCTACCTTCTGACGCTTGCCCATGACATTAGCGAACGCAAGCAGGCAGAGGAACAATATCGAAACATCTTTGAAAATGCACAGGAAGGCATTTATCGAGCGACACCCGAAGGACGATTCATTTTGGCCAATCGCTCCATGGCAAGAATCCTCGGATACGACTCCCAGGAAGATCTTATAACCGAGATAACCGATATGGCCTCTCAAATCTACCTGGAACCTCAGGAACGCACAAAACTTATCCAGGTAATGGAGCAGAAAGGCTCCATTAAAAATAACGAGATCCAGTTTCGCAGAAAAGACGACCGCCCCATCTGGGTGTCCCAGACAATGCAGGCTGTTCGCAATGAAAAAGGACAGATTATCTATTACGAGGGGATTATCGAGGATATCACAGAGCGCAAAGAAAACGTTGAACGCCTGAGAAGAGCTCTCGGAGGAACGGTCAAAGCCATAGCCACCCTGGTGGAAACAAGAGATCCCTATACGGCGGGCCATCAGCGCCAGGTGAGTGATCTTGCCCGCGCGATCGCCACAGAAATGGGGTTACCGAATGATCGGATTGAAGGATTGCGTGTGGCAGCTACCATCCATGACATAGGAAAAGTTTCCATTCCGGCTGAAATTCTGAGCAAGCCGAGCAAACTGACCAATCTGGAATTCGATCTTATCAAAACACATTCTCAATCCGGATATGACATTTTACAAGACATCGAATTTCCCTGGCCCGTTGCACAAATCGTTTGTGAACACCATGAAAGAATCAACGGGTCCGGTTATCCCAACCACCTGAAAGGCGATGAAATTCTGCTGGAATCACGCATTTTGTCCGTGGCGGACGTTGTCGAAGCCATTGCCTCGCATCGTCCCTATCGCGCCTCTCTGGGTATTGATGCGGCACTTGCGGAAATTGAAAAAAACAAAGGCGTTCTTTATGATGCCGGCGTTGTAGACGCCTGCCTCAGATTATTCCGGCAGAAAGATTATCAGCTGACGGAACGTTAAAAAAAATTATCCCAACGATCTCAAATCGCGATGTTCCTATCCGGAAACCGTCTGCTGCAGGAAACATTAAGCATACTATTTCGACGGCGCATTTTGGTCCAAGCCAGACAGATCGCAACCAATACGGTTATTTTTCAATACATGGTCGAACAGAGGAAGCGATTATTTTATTTTAGCAATGGAAAACAAAATCAATCCCACACCCAGAATCGTCAGGGTCACCGGACACGGAAGCGGAAGCCCGAGGGGATTGGGTTTGTTTAAAATCATTAAGGTTGAATCCACGATCAGAAGAAGTCCCGATACGGCAAAACATATTTTGGATATTTTCAACATAACGACCTCCTTTTCATCCATATTATTTTAAATTTTCCGCCGGATAGCATGCGGCTAACGTTCATGGGATAGAATTTAACCGGCGCTTTGATTACCGTCGTCTTTTTTATCGCCGGACAAACAATCCGGGATGCCGTCATGGGTTCTTTCAGAATTTCAGGCATCTTATGCCGGTGATTTTTTCCAGTTTTCCGAGGCCGTGGTAGATTATTCCGGGAGGCTTGACGCCGATACCCAGAAACCGCATATCAATGAATTCCAGGATAATGCCCGCCTGCGCAACCGAATCCATATAGACAAAATCGATGACCACGGGAAAGGATTTAATCTGCCCTCTGATCCATGTCGGACAACCGGCCTTCTCCAATTTGTTTCTGTAATCATCCACATCATTTACCAGAAAGCCCAGATGCTGCAGGACCATCCGGCCTTTTCCATCCACACATGATTTATAGAAGGCCGATCCGATACCCGGCTCCAGAAGTTCGACCTCATATCCTTTATATATGGCCATGCCGAGTTTGCCGCTGAACGTTCTGTCTTCCCCGCGTTCGTTCCAGAATTTGAGTGTATCCGAAGCAATAAAGAAAGGCCCGATGCCCCGTTTCTCCAGTTGCGTCGCGGCGGTTTCGACATCCGGGACAACCACTCCCAACTGACGAACTTCCGGAAAATTGTGTTTTTCACGAAACTCCCCGGCAATCCGGGATACGGCGTCACAAATATTATCGTCTTGTAACAAATCGTCAAAATATATCATGTCTCTCTCCCCTTTATTCAATGAGACAGGTCAAAATTTTCAAGCCTTCATTACATGTGCTTTTCAGGACACTCCTTGCCTCGCGGCGCCGGGCAATAACCTGCTTACGGCTTTTTACATAAAACAGAAAGCGGTTTTCATGGCCTTGCGGGTTTCTTTTTGGAGATTGATCTCAATCATTTCCCGGTAGTTTTCCAACGGCAATTGGTGCGTGAGCATGTCATCCACCTGAATTTTCCGGCTGGCGATCAGCTCAAGGGCGATGTCGAACGTGTGTTTCCTGCTTGAAGCGACAGAATTGTAGCGATAACCGTAACAGCCTTTGACGGTCTGCAGTTTGAGCCACAATGTCGTGAGATCCAGTTTGACCTCCTGGCCGATGCCGATAACGGAAAGCGTGCCGTTGGTTGCCGTGACGCGAAGCGACAGATTCAGTGTGCGCGCATTGCCCACCGTATCGAAAACCTTGTCAAAGCCGCCCATTACCATGCGTTCACCCAGCATGGGTCTGTAGGCTCTGCCTTTCGTAATTTTCACAGCGGCCTCAATAATCCCGCCTTTCATCGTCCGATTGGCGCCGCATTGCTTTATATAATCCGCCGCAAACGTTGACGGCTCGACAACCGTAATGTCGCAGGTGCAGTCCAGCGCCCGGATGCTTTTGACCACCATCGCGCCAATGACCCCGCCGCCGATAACCAGCACCTTGTCTTTGTCTGCCGGCCTGTTGTCCATTACAGCCTGCAACCCCACCGCCAGCGGTTCCGTAAGCGCTGCCGATTCCGGCGACACGCCCGCAGGCACAACACGGGCCTGGCTTTGATGCACAATAACATATTCGGCAAATCCGCCGTTGATGTCTTTACAAATACCGGTAAACATACCGGGCGCGAACGCGCCCTCGGCAAAATTATCGCAATTGGCCGTTGTCCCGGATGCGCAGCTTTTGCACACCGGTTTGATTCCGCGTGTTTCGCAGTTCAGCGCGGGAATGGCCGTGATCAGATCTCCCTTTTTTATTTTTTTCACATCCGCGCCGACATCAACGACATCTCCACAGAATTCATGGCCCGGCACGCAAGGAAACGAGGTAAACGGCATTGCCGACGGAGAGTCTTTCATGAACATGAGATTGATATCGCTTCCGCACACGCCGCAGAGCCGGGTTTTGATCTTCACCCATTCCGGAGAGGGAAGAACCGGTTCCGGAATATCAACCAGCTTCACCGTCGAAAACGGTCCCTGATAGCAGAATTTTTTGCTCAGGGGGCGAAGCGCATGCAGCGCCACAAACCGCAAAGGATCAAGATTCAGCAACAAAGCTTTCATGTTGCTACTCCATTTTGAGCGCCTGATAAAACAACGGTGTTGCCGGACTCGTCACCGTCGGGTCCGTCATCACGTTCACGCACGCCGGCTTGCCGGAGGCAAACGCACGCTCCAGCGCCGGAATGATTTCTTCGTCTTTCGTGACAAATTCGCCGTGTCCGCCGAGGCCTTCCACTACTTTCTCGTAATGCCGGACGCCCAGCTCCGCGCACTGAAGGCGGTCGGCGCCGATGGAGAGTTCCTGGCTGTGCTTGATCATACCCCAGGCGCAGTCGTTGTTGATGACCACCACTACGGGGATGTTATGGCGCACCATCGTGTCGAATTCCATGGCGTTGAAACCGAACGAACCGTCGCCGTTGAGCACCACCACTTTTTTATCCGGCCGCGCCAGTTTGGCCGCCATGCCGAAGGGAATGCCCGTTCCCAGACATCCGAAAAGCCCCGCGGCGGCGGCGATGACGCCCGCCTTCTGCCGGGTCTCGAAAGCAAGGCCGAAATAATTCGTATCGCCTCCGTCCGTAACAAAGACTGTGTCGTCGCCCACGACTTTCTGAATCTGCGCCACCAGACGCACCGGATGAATCGGGACTGTCGCCGTTTTCCGGATCCGGAGTTCGTAATCCAGAAGCGAGCGGCCGGCGGCTTTCAGCGTTTCGGACCATGCGCTGTGATCTTTTTTATCCGCTAGCGGCGTCAGCTGTTCGAGCACCGATCCGACATCACCCACCAGCCCTGCGTCCGCCATGCGGTTACGGTCGATTTCGTGCGGATCGATATCGATTCGCACTACTTTTGTCGCGGCCGGAATGAGGCTGCCCGACATCAAAAGCCAGTTGAACCTCAGTCCCGCGGCAATCAGCACATCCGTCTGGGGAAGGCCGAACATCAGACCGACGCTGCCCATGTCCATCACCGAATGGGAGTGACTGTCCGGCAATTCTCCGCGTCCGTAATTCATCAGCATAAAGGGAATTCCCGTTTTTTCGATAAACGCTTTGAGCGCGTCGGATTTTCCGCTGAAGCGCACGCCGCTGCCGCCGATAAACAGAGGATTTTTTGCATTGTTGATGATCTGTGCAGCGGCTTTCAAATCGGCGTCGTCCGGATGCACCGTGTATTTGCGGGTGGTACGCCGGGGCATCGGCGCCAGCGATTCTTCGATCTTAACACCCAGAATATCCGGCGGCAGCTCCAGAAATACCGGACCGGGGCGTCCCTCCACCGCGTAGCGGAAGGCAATGGAAAGATATTCGGGAATCCGTTTGGGATCATAACAGGTGGCCGCCCATTTGGTGATGGGATGCACGATGTCCATCTGATTGATTTCCTGCAGGGCCCCTTTCAAATCGTCGCGCAGCGGATGCCTGCCGCATAAAACCACCAGCGGCGCGTTATCCAGATAAGCATTGGCAATGCCGGTCAGGCCGTTGGCAAATCCCGGTCCCGCAGTGAGAAAACATACGCCGGGCTTTCCGGTGTAAACCGACCAGGCATGCGCCATCATGGCGGCGGCCTGTTCATGGCGAACATCGATGGTGCGAATCTTGTACTCCGTGAAACTGTCCAGCACCGCTTCGATATGTCCGCCGGAAATTCCGAATACGATATCGATATTTTCCACTTCCTTCAGATATTTTCCTACCAGATGTCCGCCCATTATTTTTGCCATTGTTTTTCTCCTTTAATAATCAGTTACTGACGATAATTAAAAAATTTAATCTCATTTTTTTGGACAAATCATATTTCTCCTCCCTTGAGGGAAGGCGTTAGAGGAGTAAAATTCACATCACCAGTTTCACACCGTCATTGAACCACTGCGCGAAAAAAGCCATGCCGTCGAGCTTCATCTTGCCCGCGGCGGCAGCTTTGAACTGTTCTTCATTACTCTTGGATGCCATCACCCTGAACCCCGTGGCCGCATCCGACCAGACAATGGCCGCATCATACGGATGATCGGCGCCGCCTTTGGAACTTACTGTCCCCCGGTCAAAGATAAATAATCGGCCCCGTTTACCGTCCGCCGTCTTGATCATGATTCTGACCTGATGAATAGAGCCGACGTAACTGCGATAGACCGGTTTCATTTTCGCCGCCCATTTGAGGATTTGATACAAAATGAACAACAGCGCTGAAAATCTCATGGTGCTCCCCTCCCCCGATGAATGTTTTTATTCGACCCTGATGTGTGACGTGTTTATGGTAGTTTAACCAAAATTAATAAACTTGACAATGACCGGGAAAGACAATTATATTGTCATTTACGGCCAGGATAAAAACCATGAATCAACAATCCAGAGCAGATTCCATCCATCTGATATCGAGCCCGACATTGCCATATTTCCGCTCCGTGAACGGGATTGCGATTCTGGCCCGTTATGTGGAAAAGTACGGTATCCATGTCAATACTCTGCTGACCGGCAGCGGACTTCATCCCCGCGATCTGGACGATCCTGAAATGTTTGTCACGCCCGAGCAGGAACTCGCGGTGATGCGTAAAATTCTTTTTCTGGTGCCGGACCCGAAGATCGGCCTTATTATCGGACAACAGTACCATGTCGGGGTACAGGGCAAACTGGGCGCCGCAGCAATCTTCAGCGACACCGGACTCGAAGCCATCACCATGTTTTTCAAGTATATCGCCCTTACCCTCACCTATTTTCAATATGAGCTGCATGTCAAAGACAAACTGGCTTTTGTAAACGTGAGAGAACTGATCGACCTGAAAGACCTGCGTGTGTTTGTCTGTGAGCGAGAATTTGTTTCCATCTACCGGATTGTCAGCGATATCCTCAAGGCCCCCATTCCGGTCAATGAAATCCGGTTTGCTTATCCGAAACCATCCTATGCCTCTTTCTATGAGGGTGTCTTTCATTGTCCGGTCAAATTTAATGCACCTGAACACAGGATTATTTTCGACAGCACATTGCTTTCCATGCCGCTGCCCATGTCCAATCCCATAGCCAGGAAAACGTACGAGCAGGAATGCAAGCAAATGTGTCAACGGCTGAAGGTAAAAGAGACGATCACCGATCAAATCCGGCAGGAAATTCTTTTCAAGGAGGAAAGTGTCCCGAGTTTCACGCAACTTTCCCGGCACCTGAATCTTTCACCCAGAACCCTCAGACGTCGCCTGACGGATGAAAAGACATCCTATAAATCGCTGGTTGCGGATATCCGGAAAAAGAAGGCCCTCGATTGGCTCAAGACGTCGGACTGTCCCCTTGAGACGATTGCCACAAGACTGGGTTACAGCGATATATCAAACTTCTACCGCGCCTTCAAACGCTGGACCGGACGCAATCCAGGCTTTTACCGGAAAGAGCATGGCAGGATATGATGATCATGACATGCCGCCTTCATCTGAAAGGTCAAATGTAAAAAAAGTATACCGTGAAAGATATGATCATTTTTGAATACCGACTTGGACAAACAAAAGAGGTTCTTCAAAAACTTCTGCGCTCTATTCACCGTCTTCGTATTTATGCAGTCTTTTACGCAGTGTTTTTCGTGTAATACCCAGACGCCGCGCGGCTTCACTTTTGTTGCCGCGACAGCTTTGCAGCGCCTCCAGTATACTTTGCTTCTCTATTTCCTCCAGAGAACGATTCCCGGAAGCTGCCGGCATTTTCTGCCCCGCCGACAATACCTCGCGAGAGAGGGCCTGATCCGCCATGGTAAAAATCAGGTCTTCTTCACCGATGGTTTCCGTCCTGCAAAGAACAACCGCCCTCTCCACCGCGTTCATCAACTCCCGCACATTGCCCGGCCAGGAATAACTCGCCAGCTTCTGCATCGCCTGCGGCGTAAAGCCTTTGATGACTTTGGCATTGTTTTCCGCAAACATTTTCAGAAAGGCGTGCGCCATGAGAGGAATATCCTCGGACCGCTCCCTGAGAGGGGGCACGTCCAGCGTCACGACGTTGAGACGGTAGAATAAATCTTCGCGAAAACGTCCGTCGCGGATTTCCTTTTTCAAGTCCTTGTTGGAAGCGGCGATCACGCGCACATCGATTTTAAGAACATCGTGTCCGCCCACGCGCGTCAGTTCCCGCTCCTGTAATACGCGCAGCAGCTTAACCTGCATGGCGGGCGACATTTCGCTGACTTCGTCGAGAAAAATACTGCCGCCGTCGGCCTGAACGAACTTGCCTTCCCTTCGCTTATCCGCTCCGGTAAACGCGCCCTTCTCATGACCGAACAGTTCCGATTCCAGAAGCGTCTCGGTAAGCGCCGCGCAATTGATCTTAACAAACGGCGCGTTCTTGCGGGCGCTGTTGAAATGAATCGCATTGGCGATGACTTCCTTGCCGGTTCCGGATTCGCCGGTAATCAGAACGGTTGCCTGTGTGGCGGCCACCTGTTCGACCACCTCCAGCAGTTTGATCATCGACGGGCTCTGTCCGATCATGTTTCGCCGGTCGAATTTTTCACCCAGTTTCTCTTTCAGATATTCATTTTCCTTCTTCAAGCGGCTGTGCTCGGTCGCCCGGGCAATGGATACCTGCAATTCGTCGAAGTCCAGCGGTTTGGTCAGATAATCGTAAGCGCCTTTCTTCAGGGTTTGGACGGCGGTTTCCACCGACGCGTATGCCGTCATGATAATGACCGGGATGTCCGCATTAATCTGTTTGATCTGTTCAAGCGCTTCAATGCCGGATACATTCGTCATCCGGATGTCCATCAGAATCAAATCAAAAGAGCTCTTCCGGACTTTTTCCACCGCCACCAGACCGTCATCCGCTTCGGTCACATTATACCCCCAGCCGTTTAGAAGCTTTTTCAGCATGACGCGATGCGCACGATCATCATCCGTAATCAAAATATCGAGCCTGGTTTTCATTATGTCTTCTCTCTTTCCCGAAAAATAAATATTATTTCTCAAGCCGGTTGAGGAAATCAGGGGCTTTGCTTTGCCGGACAGTTATGATGAAAGCATTCACGTTAAACAGTTTGTCCGCCCCATGTCCTGCATCGTATTTGCGAACTCAATGACTGATGAAGGTTTCCAGATTTCAACACCCTTCACTTCTTAAAACGTCGTGTCTTACGACACGGCAAACCGCAACGTGACCTTCGTGCCCGCACCCGCCTGACTTTCGATGTTCAAAAAAGCGCCGTGCGCTTCCATAATCTTTTGCACAACCGCCAGCCCTAGGCCTGTCCCCGCCGGTTTGGAGGTAAAATAAGGATCGTAGATCCGGGGCAGATCATTTTTCTCGATGCCGCTGCCCGTATCGGAAATGAGCACTTCCTGCCCGGCCTGTGTTTGTGAGATCCCTACGGACAAGCGCCCGCCGTCCGGCATGGCCGCCAGGGCATTCAGAAATATATTCAAAAGCACCTGCTTGATTTTATCCGGATCGATCTCAACAGCCGGCAGATCTTCCGGCACACGCGCATCCACCTGCACGCCGTTTTTCCGCGCTTCAACTTCAATCAATTTGACACTTTGCATCACCAAACCGGATAGGGCGGTTTTTTCTGTCTTCAGCGTCAGGGGTCGCGCAAATTCGATCAGTTGACCGATGACGCGGTTGAGTCGTTCAGTTTCGGCAATCATAATATCCGCCGTTTCCTCATCATCGGGATTTCCGGCAAACCGCTGTTTGAAATAAACCGCGAATCCCTTGATGGAACTGAGCGGATTTCTGATTTCATGCGCCACACCCGCAGCCAGCGATCCGATGGCGTTCAGATGTCGGCTGTGCGCCACTTCCTTCTCCAGCCCCCTGACGGCTGTCACATTACGCGCCAGCAGAATTTTCCCCTCCGGAACATCCCGATCGGCAAAAGCGGCCACCACCACTTCCCATATCTGTTCTCCTTTTGTTTCTGAAGAAAGCACGACATCTTCTTCGATCAGACCGGACGACATCGTCACCTTTGTCAGCAACCGGACCAGCGGGCCCGGAAGTATCCGGCCGGCATCCTGTCTCTCAACATTCGACGGATCACCGGCGAACAAATCACGGGCGTGTTCATTGGACGCGATAATCCGGTTGTCTTTGTCCACGGCCAGAAGCCCGATGGGTAAATTTCTCACCAGCGCTTCTGCGAAAACCCTTACGCGCGACAGTGACGCACGTGTCAACCGGTATGTCTGGACCAGAAACAATGACACAATCGCAAGCGATCCGATCAGAATCAGAATAAACGCCCTGATGATGGTCCGGTAAATATCTTCCTGCGACGCCTTTTCGATCTTATCCATGTTGAATCCCACAAACACAATCAGCGAACGATGATGTAACGCCGCGTCTGTTTGCCGCCACGGGAACAATCCCCGGTAGATTTCAAATGTTCCCGCGCCGCCGGGATTGGTTACCTGACGCCAGTGCATGTCCTTGCTTCGGGCAATCTTTTCCGTATCCAGATCTATGCCATACTGCTGATCCAGCATGGAGGGATCGCTGTCCGCCAGAATCTTTCCCTTGCTGTCCGTGACGATCATGTAATCGATATCCGGCTGCTCCGCCGTTGCCATCAGCAGTTTCTGGAAATAAAAACGATCGTTTTTGCCATCCACACGATCTTGCAATCCCGCCTCAAAAGATTGAATCAGCGTTGCGCCCTTTTCGATAAAAAGCGCCTGAGCCTGTGTCTCGCTCTGCTGAAACTGCATGAACATCATCATGCCCAGAATCACCATCAAAACGGTAATCGCGCTGACAGCCGCCCAAATGGAAATGTCCCAGCGTATTTTTTTCTTTTTCTCCTGCATCATTACCTTGTCCCGCCATATTTGGGCACGATGGACCCATCTCAATATCCGAGCCGGATATTTATTATCCACTCATTATTCATAAAAGGCAAACAGAAAACATTCCGTAATAAACCTTCGTTAATCATTACAAATCCTTATCATCACGGCAAGGATTTGCCCTCATATCCGGATCATCAAAAAATATGCAAATCATTCCTCATCGTGCGGACCTTGCCTGCATAATATCTGTCGCGTGAGACGATTGTATCTTTTTAAGGATGTACCTGTTTATGAAGAATCATTACTACGGGCAGGGGATTTATCGGACGGCAAAACAATTGATCAGAAAAATCATTAATCGGCGCTTACTTAAAAACCCTTACTTTGATAAAATTCATCACTTATTGACATGCCTTTTTTATGAGGGCATTGAAGAACGGATTATCGGGTATCTTAACCCACTTTGGATTATCAATGACATCGGAGCTGAAGAGCTTACCGTCCTTGTCAAAATAAAAAATGGAGACATGTCTGATTTTCTTTTCTCTGCAATCTATTTCATTCAAGGATTGAACATTCGATATTTCTTCATATCCCCCGGTGGAAAGTTTTTTGTTGGCTCTGTCCCGGATAAACGCCTCTCTGCCTTTGTCGGAAAAAACATCTTTAATGACATATTTCACGGCGCCGTCTTTAGAAACGACTTTTTTGTAAAAAGCAACATTCCCCAGATTGCCCGTGTAAAATTCAACCCATTCGGACGCGCCGAATACAGGGCTTGCAGGATGAAAGAAGATCATCAACGTGAGAAGCATAACCCAACGCATTGTTTTGATCACGATGCACCTCTGAAAAAAGAAAATTTCTTTGATATTATACTAACACAATAACGAATTAAAAAAAACAGGCATGCACACTACCCGGGAAAAACATACGGCGGCGGATCCGTTCGCAGCGGATGGGCCGCCAAGCGGACGCCGCGTCAATATTTTGATACATCCACCGTTCGGATCGAACAAAACGATATGTTCTTTAACGGCTTACCCGCTGGATAGAAGATACGAGCGAAGATTGATTTTGGAATTTCTCAGATTCAATTTTTTTCTTAGATTGTTTCGATGGGTCGCAATCGTCTTGGTTGATGCGTTGAGCATCTCAGCAATTTCTTTTGTTTTCTTCCCCTTTTTGATCAGGCTGACAATCTGCATTTCCTGAGGAGTAAGATGATTGAAGGAGGATTGGAGATTTTTCATAAACGGAGACAAAACCTCGTTCAGATTGCTTTCCAGAATGTCCAGATAATTTTTACTGCGTCCGTCAAGGTTCAAACGTTTCAGTTTTCTCAAATAAGGCATTACGAGATCACGCATGTTGGTCTGCAACTTTTCTTCGATTTCCTGTTTGTCTTCATCCCGTTGATTCATCAACACACGCAGCGTGATATTAGCCTCTTCCAGATCTTCAGCAAAACTTTTAAGCTCATCCTCTGCCTGCTTGCGCTCTGTGATGTCATGGATAACGACATCCGCACCAACCACATGACCTTCCGAATCATGGATGAATCTGGTGTGCAGCTGAAGATAAAGCAATTCGCCTTTTATGTTCAGGGCTTCATATTCGACTGCTTCAGGAACTTTTATACCCTGATGTATTTGCTCCAAACGCGCATAAAAAAGCTTCTTGCTTTCTTCCGTCAAAAAATTGAATGCCGTAAAAGACGTCAATTCCTCCCGGTTTAAGCCGGAGTATTTACAGAATACATCATTCACATTCAGGAATCTTCCGGTTTGATAATCGATCTGATATATCCCGGCAGGCGCATTATCAAAAAGTTGTCTGTATTTTTCTTCGTTCTCGCGCAACCTTTCTTCCATCATTTTACGCTCGGTAATGTCAACCACGACTGTAATAATGTAGCGTTCATCATCAATGGTAATCAGTTCTGCCGATTGGAGACATTGAAGCATTTTGCCGCCTTTGACCTGATGACGCACTTCCATATTCCTGTATCTTCCGTTTCTCAGAAGACGTTTTTTTATTTCTTCACGATCCTGATCGAGCCATATGCCCAGCGTTGAAGCCCTCTTGCCAATGACCTGTTTTCTTGCAAACCCTGATTTCTCGCAGAAAGAATCACTCACATCATAGATGGTGCCGTCCTCCAGTTTTGAAACAACGATGGTATTGGGGGACATGCGAAATATCGTGCGATAGACCAGGCCGGTTGACATCCGTGTCTGCCCGACTTTTGTCGTGTTCAGGAGATTTTCCAGCTCTTTAATTTTATTTTTCAGCACCTTAATTTCTTTTGACGCCTGATTCCTGCCGGTTTCCTTCATGAAAAAGCACCTCGTCCGGTTTGATATAATTTTTTTATATAAACAAGCCTGTCGATTGTCAACGTACACGATCAATATCCGTCATTGCGAATCCCTCATAACTAATCCTGACGACATTTCATTTACGCACGGTTGCGTCATTTTCAGGAGGCAAATATATTCTCGCTTAAAAAATGAACGGGATGAAGCGTTTGGTTCGTGTCATATATACGCGATACGGTCCGCCAATCGTATCGATCAGAGCTTTTTCCTCTGCTTTTACTCTAAGGCTGTAGACAAAACAATTCTCCAGGAAAAGAACGGCAAAACTCAACCAGTTGCCCAGGGCCATACCGATCCCCGCAAACATGATAAAAGCTCCGCTGTATGCCGGATGGCGAATCCAGCGGTAAGGGCCTTCTTCAATAACCGGCTGATCCGCCTTTACAACAACCTCCGGAGTAAAGTATTTTCCCAGAGCACGAATGGAATATTGACGAAATATACTGCCTGCAATGAGCATGCCCGTTCCAACGGCCAGTGCCGGACGCTGCCATGTGATGACAAACCAGGGTGTCAGCGATGCCATTAACGCCAGAACAAAAGCAACGCGATAACCGATTTTGATTAAAAGACGGGTCCCGGCATCCTGCGTGTTGGAAGGATTTCTGGCAAGGGCGCCGGCAAATTTAATTTCCAGATAAAACGATCCGATTAACGCCGTCCAAAAAAGAACAGCTTCCGGATATACAAAAACCGGCGGTATATGCATGTCGCATGTCTCCAAATGACATATGTTTGAAATGTCGTTTCATGTTCAATCTCCAACGTTCAGAAGAAGGGAAACGGGACATCAGTGTTTTTTCGGGATATCCTTTTTCATCTCATGCATGGCCTGCATCAACTCATCGATGTCCACTTCCGGGTTTTCGCCGTATCCCTGCATAAGCGATTCGTCATACATCTGTTCCAGTTGCCTCAGTTGCACCAGAGCCTCCAGATTCTGCCTGAAATCATTTTCCATCATTTTGTTAACGGCGTCTCCGGATTTTTTCAGATCACTTAAATCGATGTTCAGGGATGTGCGGGAAAGAACTTTTTTCAAATACTCGCAGCCTATTTTTGCATTAAACGTTTCAATATACGGCGGGACTCTGGCGACAATGCTGGCCGCCTCTATCCCTTCCCTGCCGGCATGATTCACCAGCAGCGTCGAAAAGCTGCATGGCCCCGTGTAATTCAGGAGCGGGAATGATTGAAACTCATGCTTCATCTCCGGACGGCTCAACACGGCATAAACGATTGTTTCCCGGGTGTGGGGAACCTGGTCAAAGACGCCGCCCAGAACATAGATCCGACACGCCTGATAACGTTTGGCGATGTTCAAAACAGCCGATGTGAATTCCGGCCATGCGACGTTCGGTTCAAAACCGGAAAAAAGAATCAGGTCGTTCTCTTTACCGCTCTTCCAGAAATAAAATTCATTGGCGGGCTCGTTGAGCGATTTGATCAGGCCTCTTTCAACGACCGCATGCGGACGCATGACCTGCGCCGGATCGAATCCCGGTACCTGCCAGATATAGAAATTCCGGATATCAATGGAAGCGAACTTTCGGGCATCGAGTTTGCGGCGCAGATAGTCGATGCTTCCGGTCGCCATCTCACCGGCATTGAGCCAGCCGCGGTAACCGATTAGAATATAGGGATTGATAAGGTCGGGCGTTTCCTGAAAAATGAGATTGTCGTTCATAAGCCCTCCTGAGATGGAACTTGCAGTTGCGGTTTTAAAAACCCATACTACATTTAATTATGGTTTGTCCGTTCCTTTCAGTCAAGTAATTAATGAAACCCTGGTTTCAGAAGAGTAGCACACAAAAACTCGTAGTTGAATTATCAGTTATGGTAATTTGAGTTGCTGGTGGTAGTGGGGGCAAAGAACCCAAAATGGTCTTTCTCCCCGAAGGGCGTTATTACGGCAGCTTGTACCGGTCGTTCCTATGCCGGGAAATCAACAACCTGCTGGTTACCGGCAGAGCGATTTCGATGGATCGCGGCGCGCTGGCCTCGGCGCGTGTGATGGGCCCGTGCCTTGCGGAAGGACAGGCGGCGGGAACGGCATGCGCGCTGGCTCTTTCGTCGGGACAATCGATTGATGCCGTTGACACCGGCAAGCTTCGGGAAATGTTGGCCAAGGATGGCGCACGGCTGAAATGAACTTAAAAAAATCGTTGAATGTTCTTCGCTCAACGTTCCTTGTTTAAGAATTAAAAAAAATGACAATTTTAAGTGGAACGTGGTAAAATATAAAAAAGTTCCATACAGATGTTCCTGATTCCCTCTCCTGCTCAGAAAACTTGATCCCGCTCTTTTGACTGGTCTGTTTGCGGAAGCATTGAACCCCGTCAACACAATTCAAAGGAGGTCACTTATGCCGGCCAAAAAATTGAAAGAGTTTCTGGACAGCCATGGAGTGAAATATGTGAAGCTCACGCATTCGACGGCGTACACAGCCCACGAAATTGCTCAATCCCTGCACATCAGCGGAAGGAAGGTGGCAAAGACCGTCATCGTGATGATTGACGGAAAGATGGCAATGGCGGTCCTGCCGGGCAATCGCTCCGTCAATTTCGATCATTTTCAAAAAGCCGTCGGCGCGAAGAAGATCGAACTTGCCACCGAAGCGCAATTCAAAGGCATGTTCCCTGATTGCGAGCTCGGCGCCATGCCGCCTTTCGGCAATTTGTACGGGATGGAGGTTTACGCGGATCAGCATCTGACGGACGATGATGAAATCTTTTTCAACGCCTGTTCGCACTCGGAACTGGTCGAGATGTCTTATCCGGATTATGAAAGACTGGTGAAACCCAACGTGGTGAAGCTTACGTGATAGCGTTCTAAGTTCAACGTTCAATAAAACATGAATGGGAAATATCAAGAAATTCAGGTTGAATGCTACAGCGGTTTTAAGGCGAATGAACGCCCGGTTGCTTTTACATATCAGGGAGAGCGGCAGGAAATTCAGGAGGTTGTTGATCGCTGGTATCACGGAGGTCTGTACAGCAGCAAACCCGTTATTAATTTCTTCAAAGTAAGGACCGCAGACGGCAAGGTCTATCTTCTGCGCTATCAGTTTGATTCGGATGCATGGTCGCTGCGGATATGATGACCGCAGACGTCAGGATGATGATTTCAGAATCTTCGTTTTCAGTTCGGTGTGAAAAGATTGATCTTATCCTTGGAAACGACTCTGCCCGTTACACCGCAGATGTCTTTCTCAATCATGGCTGAAAACAGAGACGGATCTGAAGGTGTAAAAGCGGCAAAGCGTTTCCCGTTTTCTTCTTTTCCGATGACAATACCCTTGTTCGCCAAATTGTCCCGGTCGTAAATCACGGTATAGGTGTCCACCGTTGCCCGCCCCGAAGGCGTCGGATCAATCTCATATTTAGGCCGTTTATCGACTGCCTGCTGGCACGTTCGTGTATCGGCTGTCGCCGCCGCATTGTTCTCGGGAGACCGGGTAGAGCACACGGCTGTTGAGTGCTTGGTCATGTAAAAAGAATTTCCCGTGACAAGACCGGTCCTGCCGGGATGCCGGCGCAGAACCTCAACCATTTGCGCCATGGAGTGCATGACATAGTTGTTTCCCGGTCCGCCGAAATAGGGAAGTCCCCCTGTAACGGTCAGATCGCGGCTGTCATTTTCAGGAATACCCAGCATGTCTCGGGTTACCTGCACGGCAACCGGAAAACAACTGTACAGATCAAAGAAATCGATATCTTCGATGGTTAAACCGGCCTGCTTCAGGGCCGTCCGGCCTGCGATTTCAATGGCGGGAGAAAAACCATAGCCTTCTCTTTCCAAGACATTCAAGTGATCGTTGGCTTCGGCATAACCGTGGACATACACCCACTTTAACGGATTCACGCCCATCTTTTGTGCCTGTGCTTCCGATGCGACAAGGAGTGCGGCGGCCTGATTTACCAACAGCATGGCATTCATCCGTTTGGTATACGGGAAAGCGGTGTTGCGATTCGTTTCCGAAAGGGTCATGATTTCTTCCGGCGTGAACGAATGCTGAAACCAGGCAAGAGGATTTTTGGCAGCCACCAAGGAGAGGCGGCTCATCAGCCTGCCTATCTTTTCTGCATGCTCTTCAATTGTGCAGCCATAGCGCCGGCGAAGAGCATTCTCAAACATGGGATAGACATAAGCGGGAAGTGAAAGTCCGTGAATGTGCTCTGTTTCGCAGGCGCCGTCAAACAGCCCCAGCGGAGTCAGTGGCGGCAGGCAGGGCCGACCGGACGCCACGTTCCAGCCGGTAAAGGTTTTGGAATTTTTCGCCTGCTGCATGGTGTGTTGAGCCTCTGCTCCGGTCAAAATAACCAGACCGGCTTTCCCTCCGGCAATCTCCTGCATGGCATGATGCAGCACGGCGTGCGGCATGACACCGCCAAAGCCGGAAACTCTGCATCGTGCGTCGGTCAGATTCAGTTTATCGGCCACGCATCCCGGCGGGTTGGCAATACCGTCATCGGAAAAAAGCGACGTGGTCATCAGCAGGTCGGCCTGTTGTAAGTATTTTTCTGTCACGCCGCCATCTTCTGCCGCAATTTTCACGGCCGCTGCCATAAGGTCTATCGGCGAACCGCCTTGCACAGATGATGCCTCTCTTTTTGTCACCTGCCCTGCCCCGATAATCACCGGAATATTTTCAGAATTCATTTTTCAACTTCCGTTTATTTCTTTATTTTTAAAGATGTTTTACTCTTGTTGCCTCTGCCGAACAACACACGCAGTTCGTCTTTGGCCTGTTCCAATATTGCTTTTCGTTCGGCCGGCAGTTTTGTGCCCGCGCGATTGATATAATAGTTCAGCATGGACATGGCGGATTGAAAAGGTTCCGCTTTTCTTTGCGTAGAGCTCTCGGCGGATTCTTTAAGCGATTCGGCAATCCGTCGCGGATTGTCAAAAGTAAATACACCGGATTGCAAATCGAGGGCAAAGCTGGTTTCCTTGACTTTTTGCGTCCAGCTTTCTTTTGTTGCTTTCTTCATTGCAAAATTATACCAGATTCCTGCCGTGCATTCCATATTCGCGGCTGATGCAGGCTAACGTCAGAATTACTTCCGGTTTCCCATTTTGACGACGGCGTCGAACTCGTCGGTGATTTCTCTGGCAGGCGCTTTGCTGAGCAGGCTGACGACGATGATTGCCAAACAGGCGAAAACAAAAGCGGGCAGCAGCTCATAAATGTTCCAAACGCCGCCGAGGGGCCGTACGAGATATTTCCATACAAAGACCATCACGCCTCCGGAAACCATGCCGGCTATGGCGCCGTATACATTGGAACGTCTCCAGAAAAGGGCAAACAGCATAACCGGACCGAAGGCCGCGCCGAAACCGGCCCACGCAAACGAAATAATGACAAAAATCGAGCTGTCCGGATCTCTGGCGATGAACGCGGCAATGGCAGCAATCACAATAACGGCCGATCTGGCAATCATCATGCCGGTTTTTTCGGAAAGCCTAATGTCGAAACATTCCTTTATGAGATTCTCAGTCACGCTGGAGGAGGCCACCAGAAGCTGTGAGTCGGAGGTGGACATGGTGGCGGCCAGAATGCCGGAAAGAACAACACCGGCAATTAAAGAGCTGATCACGCCGGTGTGGCTCAGAAGCTGTGCCATCCGGATGATGATTGTTTCGGATGCGCTTCCTTCCAGTGCGGCAATCTCACCGTTGAGGGACAGGGTTTGACCGACAATGCCGATCAAAACGGCCACGGCAAGTGAAACCACAACCCAGGTCACCGCGATCTGCCGTGAAAAAACAATTTTCTTTTCATCGCGGATGGCCATGAATCGCAAAAGAATATGGGGCATGCCGAAGTAACCCAGTCCCCAGGCCATTGTAGAAATGATGGTAATCAGTCCGTAGCGTTCCGTCTGACCGGTCGTGGAATTATGTGAAAACATCATACTGAGATAACCGGGAATAGCATCCGCCTTTTGCCACACGGCATCAATGCCGCCTGCAACAGCAGCGCCGAACATCAAAATGCTCAACAGCGCAATGCTCATGACAATGCCCTGGATCAGATCAGTAGTGCTTGCGGCAAGAAATCCGCCAACCGTCGTATAGGCAACGACAACAACCGCACCGATGAGCATGGCCGTTGTGTAATCAAGACCGAACACACTATTGAAAAGCTTTCCGCAGGAGGCAAAACCGGCAGCGGTATACGGAATAAAGAAAATCAAGATGACAATGCTGGCGATCCATGTGAGAATTTTTTTGGAATCGCGATAACGGTTGGAGAAAAATTCCGGCAGGGTGATGGCGTTTTGCGACAGTTGAGAATAGCAGCGCAGACGACGGGCTACCGTAAGCCAGTTGACATAAGTGCCGATCGCCAGACCGATTGCCGTCCAACCCGCATCCGCAATACCGGACAGATATGCAACGCCGGGAAGTCCCATGAGAAGCCAGCTGCTCATATCTGATGCTTCGGCGCTCATGGCAGTGACGATGGTCCCAAGTTTTCTGCCGCCCAGATAAAAATCGCCGATCTGATCATTGCGTCTGGCAAAGACAAAGCCGATGACGATGACCACCACCATGTAGGCGGCAATGGACATCAGCATATAAAAATTGAAGTTTCCCGTCATAATCTCTCAACCATCCCTTCAACCATTAGTCGGGAATGAAACCATTAACATGCCGCTTATTATTTTTTCTGACGCCATAACATTGCTGCAATAGTTATGCTCCCCGGAACCTTAAAAAGTTTTGTTACAATTTTGTCGATCATTCGTCAACCGCCAGTTGCGCTCAATAAAGGTTCTTGACAATTCCGGATAAAATAAACTAATGATTTAACGTTAAATGATAAGGAGATACTATGTTGGATGTAATAGAAAAAGCTTTGAAGGAAGGACGAAAGACTCTTTCGGAATACGAATCCAGGCAGGTAATTGAATCAGCCGGTGTTGCGGTGGCGGTAGCAGCGCTGACCAAAACCAAAGAAGAAGCGATCCGGGAAGCCGAACAAATGGGGTATCCCGTGGCGATGAAAGGGTGTTCCGCCGAACTTTCCCATAAAACGGAAGCGGGGATGGTTGCACTGAATGTCAACAGCGCGCAGGACGTCGCACAGGTTTTCGACGCACTGACCGGCAAGGTAAAAAATCTCGACGGCGTGCTGGTGGAAAAGATGGTCAGGGGGTCGCGCGAACTGGTGATCGGTCTTTCGCAGGATTCGAGTTTCGGCCCCTGTGTGATGTTCGGCCTCGGCGGTATTTTTACCGAAGCGCTCAAGGATGTGACGTTTCGGGTTGCCCCGCTGACGAAACAGGATGCGCTGGAAATGATCGATGAAATCAAAACTAAAAAATTACTCGGCGAATTCCGGGGCAGCCCGGCCGTGGACCGAAATGCTCTGGCCAAAGCGCTTGTGGGCATTGGGGATCTGGCCATCAAGTATGAAGCCATCGCCGAGATCGATATCAATCCGCTGATTGTCTGCGGAGACAAACCGGTTGCCGTCGATGCGCTGGTGGTATTGAAGTAACGCTGTCATTACAGAACACTTTTTGAACATCGTGACAATCCAAAAATATTTTGGTCCCTGTTCTCAACATGACAATTCATTGCCCTGCACGTGTGCCAGCAATGCATAAAACGAAGATTTGGGAGAATGTAATGTTAGATTATTTTTTTAATCCGAAAAGCGTCGCCATTATCGGAGCATCCAGCAATATGAATAAGGGCGGCTATCATATCATTAAAAATATTACGTCCGGATTTCCCGGGAAAATCTATCCGGTCAACAAAAATTACCCGGACATGCTGGGACTTCCCTGCTATAAGGACCTTGCTTCAATTCCGGGCAATATCGACCTGGCTATTTATTTTATTCCTTCGAAAGAATTGCCCGACACGGTCAATGAATGCGCAAAAAAAGGCGTCAAGGGCATCATCATCGAATCAGGCGGATTCAATGAAGCCGGAGCAGAAGGCGCCAGAATTCAGAAACTTGCCCTGGATAATGCCGCCCGAGCGGGCATCCGGTTGTGGGGCCCTAACTGCATGGGCTTTATTGATGCCAACAAAAGGTATGTTTTTTCTTTTATCAATTCTCTGGTCTGGCCGGACGTTTTGCGCGGCGGCAACGTCGGCATGATTGTGCAAAGCGGAATGCTTTCCGCCGGTTTCCTGCTGCATGCCCTGCAGGAAGGCATCATGGGCGTCAGCAAGGTGTGTTCCATCGGCAATAAGTGCGACATCAACGAAAACGACATCCTGGAACATCTCATTGACGACAAGGATACTGAGGTCATTGCCTGCTATCTCGAATCGCTGGTGGACGGAAGAAAGTTTTTGGACCTGGCAAAGAAGACAGAAAAACCGATTATTGTTCTGATGGGCGGCCGCAGCCAGGAAGGAGCAAAGGCGGCGCAAAGCCACACGGCAAGCCTGTCGGGAAATTATAAAATTGCCAGCGCCGCCTTCAGACAGGCGGGCATTATCGAAGTGTTTGATCCGGCGGAACTGACCGACATCGCACGGGCTTTCGCCAAGAACATGCCTTTTCATCCCGAAAAGGAAAAGGGCACGGCTATCCTAACGTTCTCCGGCGGCGCGGGAACCGTCACCACAGACCTGATGGAAGACTGCGGTCTGAAACTGGCAAAATTGAGCGACCGGACCCTCGCGGCGGTCGCGGAACTTTTCCCGCCCTGGAATAAACCCGACCATCCGCTCGATCTCTGGATCGCCATCGAACGCCACGGCTTCGAAAAGGTATTCCGGAATTCTCTGACGGCGGTCATCAACGATCCGGGGGTCGATTCAATCATCTTTCACAGTTATGCCTCGCCATTGATCGGTCAGGATTTTTTTGAAGAACTTGCTGCGATGATTAAGAAAAACAAAAAACCGGCTGTGTTATGGATCGAAGGAAGAAAGGATTTCGCCGAACATATCCGGGGTATTGCTGAAAACGCAGGCCTGCCCGCTTATCGCGAAATGAACCGCTGTGTTACCGTCATGAACGGCATGAAACGTCATTTCACGAAAAAACCGATGAGCTGAAAGGAGATCGCCTTGGCACGCATACCTGATTTTCAACCGGGTCCGGCTGATACGGAAAAGAAATTTCTTCAGGGCAAGCCCCCTTTTGATTTGAATATTTTCAAGATCATCACGCACGCCCCCGTCGGGATTGCCAGGGAGTTTATCGGACTTCCGGCATCTGTGCTCATGGCGGGGAAACTCGATCCGGTTCTGAGAGAAATGGCCATCACCCGCGCCGGCATTCTGTGCAATTCCGCGTATGAGGTGCATCAGCATCGCAAACTCAGCAAACTGGTGGGCTTGCCCGAAGAAAAAATTAAAGCTCTGGATACCGGTTCAGCATCCCCGGTCTTTTCCGGCATCGAAAAGCTCGTTTTGCGCTTCACCGAAGAAACCGTCCTGCAGCGAGAGGTCAGCGATGCAACGTTCGCCGAAATCTCGAGACATTTTTCTGAGGATTTACTGGTAGAACTTTCTATCGCGGTATGCTGCTACATGGCGGTCAGCATTTTCCTCAATACGTTTGAAGTAAATCTTGAAGAAAATGATGTACCCTTTTAACCTTAATAATTGTTTTCTTTCCATCAGTTTCATTCATCTTGACAGCAATTGGAATCCTCATCCGGTTTTCCTTTTATTACGAATTTAAAAAACGAAAATAATTTGAAAATATGCAAATTTCCCCGCTATAAAAAACGGAATATGTTTATCGTAAAACGATTTTTCCGTAAAAACGATTACAGCCCAAATGGTAAAAATGTAAGCAATTGATATTATTAAGTATTATTATTGCATAAACCTTGTGCATATTGGTGGAAATTCGTAATAATTGAACACTTATGGCGCCAGTTAACAGGGTTATCAACAGGTCTTTCCACAATATTGTGGAAAGACCTTCATCACGGAATAAAAGGTTAAAAATTAAAAATATTTTTGTCTATTTAGATTTTGTTGGACAATAAATTCGATGAACAGATAAAAAAATTATGCAGCACACAACCATTGTACCGGACGTTCTGAAACATTTTCTCCGGTCACGAACAGTATCCCTTGCCTTTTACCTTCTCCAACAGGTCGCATTTTCCTAATTCACATGCTTTTTGCGCATCATTGCAACCATCTTCTTTATTCATATGATCAAAATAAACGTTGGCTCTGTTGTAATAGGCATCCACGTAATCCGGCTTTATTTTAACAGCTTCGCTGAAGTCCTCAACAGCTTTCTGATATTGACCTAAAGCAAGATAAGCGGCGCCTCTGTTGTTGTGGATGATGGCACTATCCGGTTTCAGGCGGATGGCTTCATTATAATCTGCAATGGCTTCCTGATGTTTCCCGAGTTTACTCAAAGCCAATCCCCTGTTGTTATAACCGTAAATCGATTGCGGTTGCAGTTTGATGGATTCATTATAATCTTGAACAGCTTCCGGATACTGGCCGATTTCAATGTAGGCGTTTCCCCGATTGTTGTAGGCATCGGCATAATCCGGTTTTAATTTAATGGCTTCGCTCAGATATTCAATGGCCTTCCGGGGATCGGTGCATTTTCCGCTGATACACAGTTCAAATGCTTTGCGAAATAATCCATTCGCCTCATCACGGGCGGGTGCAGCAGCTATCATTCGGTTATCGGAAGCTGCCGGCTGATTTACAGGCGCATAAACGGCTTGCTGTTCGACCGCCTGTGTGTTGCTCACTTCAACTTTCTTTTCACTACATTTTTGTACGATTGCAAGCAGAATACCGACAATCAGGATGATCACGACTATGAAAGGATATTTATTTCTGTTCCATGTTTTTCCGAAACCGGTTTGACGTTCGATTGGAGCTTTGCCTTGTCTCTTCTTCCGCGAATCTTTGACAATCTTAGGCTGTTTCGCCTGCTGATCCGGTTGCGGCGGTTGAGATGCCGACGCTGGCGTCAGGGGTTCCAGCACAACATTGCAATAACGGCATTTTTGAGTTTTATCCTTAAAGCGCGTCTGGCAAACAGGACATATCTTCATAATGATGTCTCCAAAAGGTATCTTCTAACCGTCATCCGAATATTTCTTCTCCCGTTTTGGCATGGCTGGATTCTTCACGTTTTAATCTCGTGATGCTATCGTTATAAATTTTCGGGGGAAACTCTTGTTGCCACAAAATGACATCCGGCAAAACCCCAAACATTGCAGAATTAAACCGTTTCCCGAATAACAGGAAATCGTTGAATTCGGATTTAAATGGTATTTGGCTATTATCATTTTATGTGGCCTATGAAAAGACAAAAACAAATATTTTTTTAATATTCTTAAAATAAATAAAAAAAGAGTAGGAATAAGTACAGGTATTGTACTTATTTTCGCTGATTATCGAGCATCGTTTTGATTTGCCGCATGAAATCTGCGGGATCTTTTGTTTTCAAGGCGATGACTTCACCGGGGCAGACCGCTGTTTCATCCTGCGTCAGAATATTGGCCGTGATGCCCGCAGCATTCATGAGGATTCCATGATCTTTTAGAAATTTGTCCGCCGGAGCGGAAGCAACTGTTGTGTTCACTTTCGCGATAATGCCCGAATAAACGACCAGTTTGGCCGCGGCCAGTCCGATGATTTTGTCGTGCAGGATCAATCCGGATTTTGCCCGGAACTTTTCAAGCGCCTCGAAAAGCGGACGCACCCCCTTGCCGTTTGATGCATGGATTAACGCGCCCCCCTCGAATAAGGCCAGAGAATATTTTGAGAAATCCGGGATCAGCATAACAGTTTTCGCAATGGTTTGTTGATGGCGCTGATCAGAACGGCCCATAAAATGTCTGCCAGAAATAAAACAACAACCAGTTTTAGAATAAATGCTTCTGAAAGATGCATCAAATAATAATCCGAAACAACCAGCCAGGGAAGCTGACAGATGAAAGCCAAAATAACTGAAAGAATCAGATTATCCGTCTTTTGGTAAAACAGTCCCGTAAAAAAACCCAGGGCCGCGTTCCCGATGATCAGGTAAGGATTGCCCAGCAGAAAAGCGGAATACAGGGAACCTGCAACGCCGGCGGCCAGTCCGCCCGTCGCACCGAATATCAGAGCCGCCAGAATAATCGCGGCCGGGAAAAAATGGACCTTCCACTGCTGCGCAAATTCCAGATTAATGAGACTCAACACGAAAGGGAAGACAATCAGCAGAAAAAAAACCTCCGCCATGCGTCTGTATAGCGTTGTGCCGCTTGCTGTCGTTGATGAATGCATCATATCGGGCACCTCTCGTTTGTTATTTTTGAGGTTTAGCTTACACTATTATCGATTCTTTGAACAGACTCGAAGATGATTTTTTGATGCAATAAAAAACAAAAAGATTTAAAATATGTTATCCAAATAAGGAACGGAGACGGACCATGAAAGATTTATTCTTTGAACCGGTTAAAGGCGGGAAAAAACCTTACCTTGAATCGCTGAGAAAGCTTCTTCAACACCTCCGGCCTCCCTTCTCCGCCGGCGACACCGTCGGCATTAAATTGCACTGGGGAGAAAAAGGCAATAAAGGTTTCCTGCCGCCTGATTATGCAAGGGAAATTGCTACCTGGCTAATTGCCCACGGAACTAAACCGTTTGTTTTTGATACAACGGTTCTCTATTCCGGCGGACGCCGTACGGCCGAAGACTCGCTCATAACGGCCGCCTCCCACGGCTACACGCATGACTTTCTGGGTTGTCCGGTGATTATCGCCGACGGCATGGACAGCCGCAATCTTGTGGATATTCCCGCCGGGTTCAATCATTTCAGGACCGTGCAGGTGGCCAATGTTTTTGAGAACGCGCAGGGGTTTGTCATCTTCTCCCATTTCAAAGGACACATGGTTTCGCTTTTCGGAGGCGCCATTAAAAATATGTCTATGGGTTTCGCGTCCCGCGCGCAGAAGCAACGCATGCATTCCGATTATCATCCCGTCCTGAATAAGAAAAAATGTACACGCTGCGGAGTTTGCGCGGAAATCTGTCCGACCGGAGCGGCAACTATCGCAACATCCGACTATCCCACATATGATTTAAAAAAATGCATCGGCTGCGCCCAGTGTATTGCGATGTGTCCGGAAATGGCACTGCAGATTTTCTGGAATTCGGACATGACGGTTTTTCAGGAAAAGCTTGTGGAAACGGCGGCGGCCGTGTGGAAAATAATCAAGGACAAGACCATCGTCATCAATTCACTGCTGAATATTACCGTGGAATGCGACTGTCTCCCCGGTAAGAATCCGGTGATTCATGAGGATATGGGATTTATCGGCGGTTATCATCCCGTGCCCGTGGATGCGGAATCGCTCAAAATGACCGGCGCAGATATTTTCGAAAAAGTCCATCCCGGCATTCCCTGGCAACGGCAATTCACCTATGCCCGGGAAATCGGTTTTTCTCCTGCCCGGAACATCACCGGATTTTAAATTTGAAAACCGCCGGGCGAATCCCGCTTATTCCGCAAGAACGTAAGCGAAAATCAGAGGGGCAACAATTGTGGCATCGCTTTCAATGATGAATTTTTTTGAATCGGGGCGGATCTTTCCCCAGGTGATTTTTTCATTAGGAACGGCGCCGCTATACGAGCCGTATGATGTCGTGCTGTCCGAAATCTGACAGAAATAGGACCATAACCGGCAGTCCATTTTCATGTCCTGCTGAATCAGGGGAACAACACAAATGGAAAAATCTCCGGCAATACCTCCCCCGATCTGGAAAAAGCCCGTTTCGCTGTGCCGGGATGCATCTAAATACCAGTCAATCAAGGCATCCATTGTTTCCAGACCGGATTTCACAATCGAATAATGCTTAAGTTGTTTCCTGCGGACACTGGAAACAAAATAATTGCCCAGAGAGGAGTCCTCCCATCCGGGAACAAAAATCGGAATGTTTTTTTCACAGGCGGCAACCAGCCATGAATCTTTTTCATCGATTTCATACTGATCTTTCAGCACGCTGCTGCTGATGATCTGCATGATGAATTCATAGGGGAAGTACCGTTTATTCTCATCCTCAGCTTTTTTCCAGAAACTGAAAAGCTTGCCTTCGACCTTCCGCATGGCTTCTTCTTCGGGGATGCAGGTGTCCGTCACCCGGTTCAGCTTGTTTCTCAGCAGTTCCGCTTCATCCTCGGGTTTCAAATCCCTGTAATTTGGAACACGCTTGTAATGCTTGTGGGCGACCAGATTGAAAAGATCCTCTTCCAGATTTGCGCCTGTGCAGCATACGGCATGAATTTTACCGCTGCGAATCATTGCCGCGAGAGTGATACCAAGTTCCGCGGTGCTCATGGCCCCGGCCAGTGCCATCAGCATTTTCCCGCCGTTATGAATATGATTCGCGTAGGCCTCCGCTGCATCCACGACGACAGCGGAATTGAAGTGTCGATAATTGTGTTTTATGAATTCCTTGACGGATTGAAATTTGGAAGTGTCGTGATCATACATTTAATACCCCCCAAACCAGCACTTTCATTGGCACCTTACAATAAATGCAAAATGTTCTCAATGACAAAATGAAAATATAAGTATTTTTAACGTATTATGAGCATCGTGTCTACATTCTTTATCAAACGGAAGCCGTTTCAACAAAGCCGGACACGGGGGAAGGCGGCAAATTCAACGAATCCCTATCGGGAGTGTTTAAAAAGAAGATGATGAGATTGCAGAACCGGCTTTATTTTTGCGGCCAGTTTTTCGGCTATTTGAATCGTCCCGAAGTCTCCCAGATGCACCATGTCCGGGCAAAGACCGCCCGCAACATCCGGCATCAGGTCCTGACCTTCTATCAGATAGAGATTATCCAGCGCAGAATTTTCCACGGCTTTCCGAAGCAATTTGCGGTACAGGTCGGGCTTTTTGCTTTCGATATAATCTCCCAGATACGGCTTGAGCGTGATGCAAAAAACCGGACGGCTTTTGTTGCTGCCGGCGATCCTGTTGATCATGTAACTGACTCGCCTCGAAAATTCTTCCGGCGAAAATGTGTCGACCATGTTCAGGGAAAGATCAAGCGTCGCAAAGCTCCAGTCCTTTCTTCCGGCGATATAGTCGGCCATTTCCGGTTCGCAATATGCCGAGCAGGAAGAACCCAGATTGATAACGTCCACGCCGAGACGGCAGCCGACCAGATTCGGATAGCTCAAATGCGATTCCGAAGCATAAGCTCCCTGGGTAAGCGACGTTCCATAGGCCAGATAGCTCAGGCCGGGCAATTCCTCAGCGTGGGGAGGTCTTATTTTTCCTTCCGTTTCAATGCCATGAAACCGGATGGGAGCGCCCATGGTCGTTCCCCAAAACCTGATTCTACAGACATGGGGAGAAAACGGCGCATCGGTCGCAATTTTCTCCGCCAGTTCGATGAATTTCGGCGGCCGGATGATTTCCAGCAGGGTTTTGATTCTCTTAATCACAAAACGCTGCCTCGTTTGAAAGGTTCCGAAAAAAACCCGGGCATCGGTAATAATTCCGTCGCCGAGATGCTTTGTGATTTTATCCACGGACAGGGTGATTTTCACAGGATACGTTTCACTGACAAAACGGATTTCCGAACCGGAAGGACAGATCATCATCATTTGTCCGGCTTTGCTGAGACGTGCGGAAACGTGTTCGGGAATACGTCCTAACAGAAGCCCTTCAATATCTTTGTGTTTGTATAGCCCGTCTACGTTATGAAGAGCCACATTTTCAAAAATCATCCGTTCTCCCGTTTTCAGGATTGACTTAATTCTTTATTTGTTTTCCTGGCGTCTGAATTTGAATTCAACGCCGGCCGGTGTTTTCATAACCAGACACCGATTCTCGTTAATCTGGAGCATCGTATCTCCGATTCCCATTTGACATTTCAACAGGTCCCCCTCTTTGATACAGGGGAAAGATCCTAAAGCGGTATCGACTTTATAAGCACTGCCGCTTTTGGTTATGGTCAGCATTTCCTTTTCTATCACGTCGTTGAACCATTTACCCGAAAACGGGTCGCTCATTCCGCACGATAAAAGGAAGAGGGCTATGAGCATCACCGCCACAACGGCAGATTTTCTGATAATCACATGGACCTCCTTTTTCAAATATACTGATTGCGATGCCCGTTGTCGCAGAGCGTTTAGCTGATATCACATGCAAGTTTTTTGTCAACACAGCGATCGCGTTATTTAACCTGTAACGTTTGCAGCGGCATTTCTGTATGCGGCGCAATATCATTATTACCGTTGCGCGAAACACCGGATATTTCCTGCAATGCAACGACCGATTTCATCGCCTTTGGTTGCATCCATGGCGCGTACAATGAAATATATGCGCATACCTTCCTCATCCCGACAAGTTTTTTTTATCCTGTGGCGTGCCGGTCGGAATGGCCTCGCCGGTTTTCCCAAATACGATGTTGCCGTACGCCATGATTAAAATGGTAATGAATATGATCTGCGTCACCACGCCGGTATTCATATAGGGCAGCGCCATGGCTTGCGGTATGCTCAAAAAAAGTAAAATGGTTATCAGGCCTCGCGGTGCAAAATAAAGCAGCGGGGTCATTGAAATCCGGATAATGCTCTTTAAATACAAAGCTCGTAACGCATATATTGCGGCAACAATCAGAACGGAAAATAATAAATTGTTTAAATTCAGCAAATCAAAAAGGCTCGTATAATATCCGAACAGGACAAAAAAGAAGGAACGGACGATAAAGGTCATTTCCGACGTAATATTTTTAAAAGCATTCAATTCTGTGTTGAAGTCTTGAAAATTAATGAACTGAGCGGTGATGCTGTTTTCGAAAAGATTATTGTTGTTCATCACCAGGCCAAAAATCAGGACCACCAGCAGAGACGGCAGATGAAGCAACCTGGACAGCGCATAGACAAGAATAATCGCGGTCATAATGATGATGTATTTTACATGATGGTTGATCTTATGCAAAATGACAGCCAGAAATGCGCTGAATAACACAGAGGCAAACAATGTGACAATGATTTCCAGAAGAAAATTCAGAATGCCTGAAAAAAGATGACCGTTACTGATGACCACATAATTGAATGCCAGAATACCGAAAATATCAGAGATAGAACTTTCATATATGACAAATTCCCGGTTATTTCCCGACAAACCGACCGCCGATGGAATCGCTACGGCACTGCTGATGACGGCAACTGGAATAATGTTAACCAGAGAGGTCCTAACATCGTAACCCAGACCATAGGATAACATAAGCGCAAACAAGCCCGTGAATACCAAAAAAAGAACAATGGCTGAAGACATGGACTTGAGGATCAGGGACTTTTTTTGTTTGCTCAGGGTCAAATCGAGACTGGCTTCCAGAACAATCAGGATGAGCCCTACCGTCCCCATGACCGGCAGGATCACATCAATTTGTGATACTTCAAAGTTAAAATAACTGTCGATGGAATTGATGGCCATTCCCGTAAGAATCAGAAGCAGAACACCGGGAATTTTTGTTTGCCGCGATGTCACGTCAAAAAAATACGCCAGCAGGATAACGACACAGAAGGCAATAATGATGTAATAGGTCATTGCAGAGGATCCTTTTTCGAGCAAGCGATGTGGTGATTTGCAGTCCAATCAAACGGGCGCACATTCGTGGACGTAATTTTAACGATTTTACAGTATTCCTTCTTCGGCAAAGCTGTAATAGTTCCCGTCTCCGATGATGATGTGATCCAGAACTTTGATGCCCATCACTTTTCCCGCCGCCAGCAGATCCTGCGTAAATTTTCGATCTTCCGCACTGGGCGAAATGTTGGCACTGGGATGATTATGAACACAAATAATGGCTGCTGCAAATTTCTGCAATGCAGCGTGAATGATCTCCCGGACAATCGGTATGGCATGATTCACCGTGCCTTCCGCAACGTCGCTGATGTCGATGATCTTATTGTTGCTGTTAAGATACAGGACTTTAAATAATTCCGTTTTGCGATCTCGCATCTGCGGCATGACGATTTCGACGACATCGCAGCAGGAGGCTATTTTTTGTTTTCCTTTCAGCGCCTCCACTTCGCGAAAACGCCGGCCGATTTCCAGAGCGGCCTGAATCTGCGCCATTTTGGCGGGTCCCAATCCCTTAAATTCCTTCCATTCGCGCACATCCGTATGAATCATGTTACGGAACGTGCCGAATTTTTCCACAATCCGGCGAGCCAGATCGATGGCACTTGCACCCTTGACGCCCGTTCGCAAAAGAATTGCCAGCAGTTCCGAATTGCTCAGTGTTTCTGCACCCTGCCGCAGAAGCTTTTCCCGGGGACGGTCGTCCTCTGGCCAGGAATTGATGCCCTTTGAATGTTTTGATTCAGATTGAATCACGTGATACTCCGTCAGATACGTTTTTATTATTTTTTGAGCGCCTTATCCATGAAACGGTTTATGATCAGCATGACAAGATGATACAAAGGGAAACATGTCCTTTTGATAAAGTAAAATAATTTTACATCCAGTGACGTGATGACCAGGTACTTATTTTTCAGGATCGCCTGAATAATCAAATCAGCGACTTTTTCCGGCGTCATGGCGATTTTCACAAACATCTTGCGTGCTTTATTGGTTGCCTCATGATCATCCGTGCGAATGTCCGCCGTATTGACTAACCCTGTATGGACGGCACCCGGACAGACAACGCTGACTCCGATCTTGTACTTTCTTAAATCATATCGCAATACTTCGGACATACCCACCAGAGCATGTTTTGTGGCGGCATAGGCCACATGCCAGGGAAGCCCGATAAGACCTGCCGTCGACGATACTGAAACGACATGTCCGCCTTTCCCTGCACGAATCATCTCCGGCACGAAGCATTCCAAACCGTGAATGACGCCCCACAGATTTATTCTGATGATTTTCTCCCAGTCCCTATGTTGCATGTCTTCTATTTTCGCAAAAAGCGCCACACCCGCAACATTAACCAGAATATCGAGCGAACCGAATTCCGCATGAATCTCCGAGGCAAACGCCCGCATGGCTTCATAATCGCCAACATCAAACGGACGGGACAGACACACGTTGTCACCAGCGCTGCTGATCATATCCGCCGTCTTCTTCAGACCTTCAGCATTAATATCTGTCAGAAACAG
>JAGOMJ010000070.1:0-3606 GCA_017993615.1 Smithella sp.
GCCGAAATCATCAGAGAAAAAGGAACCAATCGAAGCCAGTATTTTCGGGGCCAGGTGGACAAGTACACCTGGGTGGATGTCGGTTCCTCCTATTTGCCCAGTGACATTCTGGCGGCCTTTCTCTATGCCCAGATGGAAAACGCCGAACAGATCATAACGAAACGAAATCTCATCTTCGATCTGTATATGGAGGGTTTGCGGCATCTGGCCGACGCCGGACGAATCCGGCTTCCTTTGGTGATGGAAGACTGCCGGTGTAACGGTCATCTCTTTTATATCTTGACGCAATCCCTAAACGAACGCACCGAACTGATCAATTTTTTGGTGCAGCGGGAAATTTATGCGGTTTTTCATTATGTACCGCTTCACACCTCTCCTGCCGGGCGGCGATTTGGCCGGATCCATGGCTCCTTGAAGGTCACCGAGGCCGTCAGCGATTGCCTGCTCCGCTTGCCGCTCTATTATGAAATGACGCCGGAAGACGTTCGGCGCGTCGTTTCAGCGATAGAGGATTTTTATCACCAAAGATAGGAATCGGCGAAATGAAAAGCAGCTCCCTGACGGCAACCAAAAAAATCTTCCTGTATTTATTGGTCATTCTCTCCGTCATCGCCTTAGGCAGGCTGTTTTTCTTCGAGTATCGCCTTTTGAATTATCCATACCAGTGGGAGTTGCGCGAGGCGCTTCAGCTTCATCACGGCATCCTGCTGTCGGAAGGGAAGGCCATCTACACCGTCAGCCCGGACCCACCCGTTGTTCTTGAGCCTTACGGCCCCGTCAATCCGTTCCTGTTAACCGTTGCCGTAAAGATTTTCGGGAAAAATCTGTCGGGACCGCGCCTCTTTTCTTTTCTTGCCTTCCTCATCCTGCTCCTCCTGATTGCCGCCGCGGTTTATCGTCTCACGCACAGTTGGATGTTTGTCTTAATCGCCATCGGAATCAATACATTTATTTTATCCTGGGTCCGGTGGCTGCTGTTGTGCCGGCCGGACAGTTTGGGGGGGATGCTGCTTTTTGCGTCGATTTTTGTCCATTGGCTTTATCCGTTCCGCAAAGCGGCCGTTGGCGCAAGCCTGTTTCTGATCCTCCTTGCTTTTTTTACAAAAACTTATTTTGCCTTGGGGCTGATGCTGATTCCACTGAACTACTGGTTTTTCCATCGGAATCGGCGGATGTCTGTTTTGTATCTGCTTTCAGGTTCGGCCTTGCTGTTGGCTTCCATTGCCGCCGCGCAATCGCTGACCGGAGGACTGTACTATCTCTTTACATTCGAACTGATGTCTCAATGGGTGACATATTCGTTTATTCACCTTCTTGAAACGATGAAAGGCTTGTTCGTTTATTTCCTGCCCCTCTTCGCCCTGATCGTCTATGCGATCGTCAAAAAGGAATTTCGTTATGGCGCCCTGAACGTTTTTTGGATTTATATTCTTGCCGGAATCCCGATCTTTATGTTTTTCCTGCTGAATACAGGGGCGGAAACCTACTACTGGTATGCAGTTATTCCCGCGCTCACCTTGGCGGGAATCGATGTTCTGCACAAGGAGTGCCAAAAAGAAAAATCATGGTTTGCCGTGGCTATGCTCGTTCTTCTTTTTTCTCTCATGACGAATAAAATGATCATTTCGGAAACCATCAAAGACGGAATGGTTTTCCCGTCTGAGAAACTGGCCGTGCAATGGCAGCCGGTTGTGGCTGAGTTTGATCGCAACGCAGATCGAATCCTCAACGACGATGCAACGGCCATGTTGGCGATTCGTGCAGGCAAAGAACCGTATCGGGTTGGCCTTGGCTACTTAAATATCAAAAATACTTTGGAGAAAAGATTTGGTTACAAATTCAAAGACATTAACGCGGAAACCGCAAATAGAGAGTATGCCCTGATCATTAACCCGGAAAATGAATCTTACGTGAAACAGTATTATCGTCTGGACCGAGTCCACCCTGTTCCGGTCCAACTTGGAAAATCCTATGTCTTGAAAATGTATGTACCGGGGTGTTGTCGGGAAAAAACAGCCTCTTTCAATCCGGCCGGCCTGAAGAACGCAAAATAATCTTGTCTTCGACAACAAAAGGATATAGTCAGAGGGCGAAATTTCTAATGAATCATTTCACTTTCCGGACGGGAAGGCGATGGCGGATCAGGAAGTATTTCATGACGGAGGAGAAGAAATCAAATGTCGATGCTGAAAAAAGTATTTCTCCGGATCTCAGGGAACCGCGCCGTCCAAGGTGCAATCGAGAACAAGGTTCAGTCGCTGCAGGAACTGTTGGGGATTGGCTCCGGCGACGGCGTGTTGTTTAGCGGAGAGCAGGCCGTTTTTGATATTCTGCGACAAAAATTTAATCCTCCGTACTGCATTTTTGATGTCGGTGCCAACCAGGGGCAATTCCTACGCTTGTTGCTTGAGCATATTGCCGTTGATGATTTTACCGTTCACTGTTTTGAACCCGGACGGGAAACATTCAAAATACTGGTCGCTTCTTTAAGCGATGATCGACGGATTCAACTGAATAATACCGGTTTGGGCAAAGAGCAAGGAGAAGCCATACTGCACTTCGACAGCGCCGGATCCGGTCTGGCTTCACTGACGAAAAGAAACCTGGACCATTTTGGCATCGATTTCAATCAATCAGAGAATGTAAAAATCGACACTATTGATCATTACTGTTCAGAAAATTTCATAAAACACATCCATTTACTCAAGATTGATGTAGAAGGGCATGAACTTGATGTCCTCGCCGGGGCAGGAAGAATGTTTGATGAAAAGTCCATCGATATGGTTACTTTTGAATTTGGCGGATGCAATATCGACACCCGAACATTTTTCCGGGACTTTTGGCATTTCTTTCGCAAGATCAATATGAAAATCATGAGAATTACGCCTTCGGGATATTTTTATCCCATTGAATCCTATAGAGAAATTTATGAACAATTTCGGACAACAAATTTTATAGCAGTGTCGGGGAATTCATAAAGGTTGCCTTCCCATGCTCTTTAATTCCTATCTTTTCATTCTGGTGTTCCTGCCGGTCACTGCAGCGGTATTTTTCTTTCTTGGCCGCAGTGGGCGCTCGACTTGGGCGTTGGGGTGGTTGATCGGCGCTTCCCTTCTTTTTTACGGCTGGTGGAATCCCTGGTTTGTGACGGTGTTGATCGTCTCCATTCTGTTTAACTACTTCTGGGGGATCGCCGTCGCCCGCGGTTCAAAAAGCCTTCTGGTGGTTGGGATTGCGGCAAACCTCGGGCTGCTCGGCTATTTCAAATACACCAATTTTTTTGTAGAGAACCTGTCCGCGGCCACAGGTTTGTCCATCGAACTCTCCCCGGTCGTGCTGCCTTTGGCGATTTCGTTTTATACGTTTCAACAAATATCCTATCTCGTGGACGCCTACCATGGAAAGATCAGCAGGCATGATTTTTTAAACTACTGCCTGTTTGTGACTTTTTTCCCCAGGCTCATCCAGGGACCCATTGTTTACTATAATGAACTTGCGCCCCAGTTCGCGCAAAACGAAGGATTCCGATTGAACCCGCGTATGGTGGCGGCGGGCATCACCATTTTTTTCTTTGGCTTGTTTAAAAAAGTGATCTTTGCCGACGGG
>JAGOMJ010000070.1:3706-8593 GCA_017993615.1 Smithella sp.
TTACTATAATGAACTTGCGCCCCAGTTCGCGCAAAACGAAGGATTCCGATTGAACCCGCGTATGGTGGCGGCGGGCATCACCATTTTTTTCTTTGGCTTGTTTAAAAAAGTGATCTTTGCCGACGGGCTGGCGGCATACGCGACGCCCGTATTTGAGGCGGCGCGACATGGCTACGTGCTTTCATTGATGGAAGCCTGGGAAGGAGCCCTAGCCTATACATTGCAAATCTATTTTGACTTCTCCGGCTACTCCGATATGGCCATTGGCCTGGCCTTTCTGTTCGGCATCCGCGTTCCCCTGAATTTTAATTCACCCTATCAATCCTTGAACATCATCGATTTCTGGCGAAGATGGCATATGTCGCTTTCCCGTTTTTTGCGGGACTATCTTTATATTCCCTTGGGCGGCAACCGCAAGGGAGAAACCATGCGCTTTGTCAATTTGATGATCACCATGCTGCTGGGAGGGCTTTGGCACGGCGCAGCCTGGACCTTTGTCCTGTGGGGCGGTTTGCACGGTTTATTTCTAATCATCAATCACGGATGGGTAAAAATCAAGAAGCGGTTAGGTTACGAAGGAAAAGGCGGAAGGGCCGGCCGTTTTTTCTCCGGAGCGCTTACGTTTCTTGCCGTTACGGTTGCCTGGGTTTTTTTCAGGGCCGACAGCGCCGCCACCGCATTTCGCATCATCGGTTCCATGTCGGGCCAAAACGGCTTTGCCCTGCCGGAAAAATACCTCGATAAGTTTGCTGCGCTGGCCGTGCCGCTTCAGTCCTGGGGGGTTGATTTTCACTCCATGCATTACTTTAAGGGCAGCAACGAAGTTGTTTATATCGGCATTGCTTTGCTGGTGGTCTGGCTGGCGCCCAATGTCCAGCAGATCATGGATCTTTGCATGCCGTATCTGAATATTATGGCCAAAGGCAGAAAACTGGCCCAGCCGCCGGCATGGCTGACCTGGCGTCCCTCGTATTTCTGGGCGATTGTGCTTGTCCTGTGCGCTCTTGCCTCTGTGCTTTCAATGAGCCGTGCCAGTGAATTTATCTATTTTCAGTTTTAGGCAGTGGACCATGAGAACCATCAGCGATAAAAAATATCTTATTTTTTTCACGGTGGCCGCCGGAATCTTGTTCGTGGTTGCGGCCTTGTTTAACTATATCGTTGATCCGTACAACCTCATGGGCAACAATCCAACCGGAGTTTACTTCGTGCAGGAGCGTCAGGTCAAAGAGGCCGTATGGACATACCCGCATGAGGGGCTTCTCATTGGAGCGAGCAAGACCGGATACGTCAATCCCGACGACCTCTCCTGCTATCGATTTTACAATGCCTCCATGCGCGGCATGGTTCCGGAAGAAATGTTTTTCTATTTAAAAAAATACCTGCGTCATGAAAAACTGGTGCTGGTGGGCTTTGATTTCTTCATGTTCAATGAAAGAGAATTTCCGCTGATCAGAATAGCGGACTGGGAGGACCTTCGCTATGCCAAGACGGAATACCTGCTAAGCGCGGAAACGGTCAAATCGTCATGGAAAACCTTAAAGATGCGGCGCAACCATGAAAAGGATTACGGTATGAAGCCGAATGGACAATTTGAATATCCCGGGGAAGCGCAGGCGTCCGCGTCTGCCGATCATGGTCAGCAGTATCATGACATCATTCAGGGACTGGTCAAAAACCATTATGATGAATTTGCCTTTTCGCGAACACGAATGAACTACGTCAGGAAGATCAAAACCCTTCTGAATGAAAAGGGCATCCCATTCGCGGTATTTATCAACCCCTTGAACCGTGATGTCGTTGCCGCCCTGCAAGGCATCAAAGCCCATCGTCAGTTTTTAAGCTGGAAGCAGGAAATGAAGAGCATTTTCCCCGACATCTATGATTACTCCATCAGCCGGTATTCGGCGCGGGAGGGGTTTTATGCGGCGGATCCTTTTCATTACACCAACGCCACGGGAATAGCGTTTTTAAATGAGATCATCCGTGATTTCTGTCCCGACCGGTCAAAGCCGTAAAAATATTTTCCTGAACCGGTACATCAGATTGGAATCGGAAGGCTCTTTCTTAATGGTGATGTTGACGGGGGGGCAAGGCCGGTCGCCTGTGCGTCGTTGGTCCTTTTCAATGTAATCGGCGATCAAGGCAAACAAATTATATTGTTCCAGAACTTTTTCCCTGGAGTCCCAGATCTTTTGTTCCGACGATTCATATTTTTTCTGTTCGATGCACGATTCAATGACGGCGATTGCCTTTTCCGGATGATCCAGGTCAATCGGGGTCAGAGAGGCGGGATCAAAATAGCGGTTGATGTTGGGGCAGCCATAATAGATGGGGTGGCAGGCCGCCAGAAAAGCATCGGAGAGTTTTTCCGTCCAGTAGTCGTTGACCGCGCTGTTTTCAAGCGCCACGTGGTATTGATATTCGGCCAGCGCATCCCATTTGTCTTCGATTTCGTTCAGATCCCTTCCAAACAGATCGACTTTGTCGCCGAAGTGCCTTTTAAGCTGCTTTGCGAAATCAAGTCTCTTCCGATGCCCCTCACTCATGATCTTGGATGATGAAATAACGGAAAGGATTTTTGTTTTGGGAATGGAAGTCATGGCCTTGAGTTCATCATAATCCTTTGAAAATTCGACATTGACATGATCTTTCTGCCTTCTGCCGACATGCCAGGGCAGTGCCTGTTGTTGAAAGATCGGCCGGGGGTGATCGATGTTTGGGTGGCAGGTGATAACGGCGGCGAACTGATGAAGATACTCGCTTTTGTAAGTTTTCAGCGTGGGGGGCTCGCACGTAATGAGAATGGTATGATCTTTCGGACAGACGCTTTGCTCTTTTCTGACGCCGAGCCCCTCCAGGACAAACCAGTAGTCGCAGCGTTCGACATGGGTGTTGCAGAAAAAACGGCAATCGCGCCAAAGTCCTTTCTGCCCGGGGGTTTGACGAAGGATCGGCCACGGCGGGTGAGAGAGCTTCACGGTGATCATTTTGGTTTTTCACCTTTCATATTCAAGCTCAGCCCCATGCCATACGGCTCAAAACCGGCAGCGTTGCTGGAATCCATAACCTCTTTGCCGGCAAAGTGAGGCCTGAGAGGATATTCCTCTATATGGACAAACCCCGCGGCTTCCAGTTTTCTGGCAAGATATTCGGGCCAGTAAAAGAGCTTATGGTAGTTGTATTTATGGTCCTGGCCGCCGCCTATCACGCCCTGCAGCAAATCCAGCTCGGCATCAGACCATCGCTGTTTTTTTGATGCGATAAGGCATTTTTCGATGTCCGGCACCGATATGCGCAAGATTCCTCCCTTTTTCAGAATATAATGAAACTGCTTCAGATACAGCGGAAGAAAGCGCGCGGGCAGGTGCTCCATGGTATGGCAGATGTATATTTCGGAAACCGATCTTTCCGGAAAGAAATCATAAAGTTTGCTTAACTTGCATCGGAAATCGACAGCCGGGGTATAGACGGCATCGATATTGATAAATCCCTCAAGTCGAACAGGGCCGCATCCCAGGTGAAGTTTGTCGGTTTTGCCGAGCAGCTTTTTGGCTTTTAAAATTTTTAGAGGATGCAAATTCATCCACGATTTTTTTGGTTTCAGTCTGTTGGCGGCCGCCCGGTCGAAAAACCGGAGCAGTCGATAGCCGCTTCCCAAAAATGTCCAGATAAATTCAGGTAATTTCAAGTGGAACCCCTTATTGCGTTATTTTGCTTCGAATGTTTTTCTCGGGATCAGCGCTAAAGCAATCTCCTGATGGACGCTTTCGTTCACCACGCCGTAAAATTTCTTATAATCCATCTGATACCCTTTTTGCCATTGTTCCAAGAGCTCGTCCGGATGAATATTGCCGGAAAGGTTTTTTCGCTCCGTTTGAACCCGGTTGCAGGGGATGTTCACAATCCTGGATTTTTGATATCCGACCCCGCGTCGGTTGATGAAAAAAGGCTTAAAGATCTGCAGTTGGTCTTCGAAAGAATTAGGAGCGTTGAAGGATAGCAGCAGGGCCATTGCCGTCATTTCCCGTCTTGCAAAAAAATGGCCGTCCACCGAAAGAGGATAACTCCAGTCCAGCTCTCCTTCTTCCCATCGCCAGACAATTTTATCGCTTGCCCCGTCGGGAAAATCTTGAAAATTCGGCAGAGCCTGGGGCTTCTGCAGAACGTAGCAGCGTGAAAGATTCTGCCCCATGCGCAGGCTGACCACAAACTCATCCGGATCAAATTTTACAATATTCCGAAGATCAACCGGTTCCGTAAACAGGATATCGTCCACGAGGAAAAACAGCAGGTCGCAGTTCAGGGAGGTAAGAATTTCCAGTAAATCATACTTGAAGGAGAATTCGTTTTGCTGATGGATAAAGCGGATATTTTCTTGGTCGAATATGGCAACGACGTCCTCGTAGGCTTTCTGGTGTGATGGCGAGGAGGACGAGTAAAGCACATGCACGGGCACAACAGGCGCAACCTTTTCCTGCAAGGTTGCGAGCAGTCCATGAAGCTGCAGCGCTCTGTCTTTCGAAAAGATGATACATTCGACGGTGGAATGGTTCTTAAGTTTTTCCCAGCCGGCTTTGCATTCAAGGAAGGTCTGGATCGCCTTTTCCCTTTGTTTTTGTTTGTTGGGCGGCAGATGAAACAGGCGGATGGTTTTTGATGCTATCGTATGCCGAAGCCGCCCCAGAATCCGGGGGCCCGCGGCATAAAAATCTCTTGCGCAGCGGCACAACCGTTCGTGCAAAGCATATTCAGGAAAGTGAAGCGGACTGGGCATCTCTCCCACGCTATTCAAGGCGGACTGATAGATTTTAAATCTGGTCCGGTAAGCTTCCTTGCGCCTTTCCATGGCTGTCCCGGGAGGAGCGGCGTGCTTGGTGGAAAGGT
>JAGOMJ010000020.1 GCA_017993615.1 Smithella sp.
AGCGTTAGCGAACAATGATGGGATTTAAAGCGTGGCATCGCTGTGACGCCAGCAAAATTCAACCCCGCGTTAGCGAACAATGATGGGATTTAAAGTTGTCATCAACTCTGATTTGTATTGCATGGTCATGGGCGTTAGCGAACAATGATGGGATTTAAAGTGACGGCGGGCAAAGGCCTGGGCAAGAAAGTTGTGGGCGTTAGCGAACAATGATGGGATTTAAAGACCGATCTGCAACACACACGAGTGTTGCAACAACAAGCGTTAGCGAACAATGATGGGATTTAAAGCTATATAGTAGAGCTAATACAAGTATCTACGAGCATGCGTTAGCGAACAATGATGGGATTTAAAGCAGTGAGGGCAGGGCACATGATAATAGCGCTGGTCGGGCGTTAGCGAACAATGATGGGATTTAAAGCGGTCTCGACCGGCAGGTTTTCGGCGCGTGTCATGGCGTTAGCGAACAATGATGGGATTTAAAGTATTGAGTTGCTCCATGACTTTGCGGCGAATGACGGGCGTTAGCGAACAATGATGGGATTTAAAGTCTAAAATGAGAAAGGCCGGCATTCGCCAGCGCGCCGCGTTAGCGAACAATGATGGGATTTAAAGAGGCAAACCGGAACGGGCGCGTGGATTGTGAAAACTGGATTTTCCGGTCAAGCCGGGGCATGACAGAAAAAAGATAGGAGCATGCCGGGGGGAGCGATCTACAAAAAAACTGATGCGCCCCGCCAATATTTTCTTGTGGGACGTAAAATGTCCCATCACGTCGTTTATGATCATCCAAACAGTAAAATATTGTTTTAAGCTTTTGTGCCGGTAGTGCGTGTTGGCAACAGGGATCATTAATGAATGGCTGTTTGGTGATGGAGGACAAGTGCAATGAAGGAAGGGATTAAAGAAACCATCGGTAAAACAATAGCCGGTGTCGTGATTGCTCAAAATAAACAACGGGCGCCGCATCAGCAGATTTTTCTCGTTTTTGACGATGAGACGTCATATGAAATTTATGGCGAATCATTTTCATGCGCAAGCGGTATCTACCCGCGCGGGATGAGCGGTGTGATTCGATATATAAAACTGGCGCCGGGCGCCGAATTGACTCATGTGTTTATCAGCAAAGATTTAAACCGGAACAAGAGCGGTCGTCGCGGTAAATCCGGGTAAAGGTATGGTGTATGTCGGAAAGTACGTTTGAGTATGTTTCATGCTGCAACGTTTATCTGAATTATTTTCGTGGCAGAACGCAGGATAATACGTTAAACTATTTTGGGGTTTGGTGAATCGGCGCAGATCAGCGGCAGGTGCAGTCCGCGATGCTGATCATGGCGGCATGATTATTTTGAAAAAGCGGTGTGCTGATCGGGCCTTGATTTCTGACGGTTTTCCGAGGGGCAGAAATGATAAATACGATAACGGGAAATAATCTTGTTGAAAAGGCGGCGCGGGTGGCGGCCCATGCGCATTGGACTCAGAAGCGCAAGGGCGACGACCTTCCCTACATTATTCATCCGGTGATGGTGGCGGTGAAGTTAATCAAACATACGTTTCCGGATCCGGTCATTGCCGCGGCTCTAACGCACGATGTTCTGGAGGATACGGATTATCCGGAGGCGAAGATGCGGGCGGAACTCGGCGATGAGGTGCTGCACATAGTGAAAACGGTAACCCATGACAAGTCTTTGCCGTGGGAGGAAAAAAAGAAGAGGTATATCGAAGCCGTGCGTCTGGGGCCTGAAGGCGCCAAGGCTGTCGCCGTGTCCGATAAAATCCACAATCTGGAAAGTCTGCTGCTGGCGTATGAGGATCAGGGGCCGGCGTTGTGGAAACGGTTTAATCGCGGCAGGGATAAGAAGCTCTGGTTTGAAAAAGCAATGCTGCAAATGCTTAAAGAAAGCTGGCGGCATCCTTTGATCGATGAATACGAGCGCCTGATCGAAAAGATGACCAAGTTGAAGGTAGAGTAACCGCCGGGGAACACGCCGTTTCCCCCAAAGAACGTATTTTCTGAAAAACAGATCGAATTTCTCGTCGCAAGAGCATAAATCTTAAAATTGACAGCCATCAAGGGTTATTGTACAAAAAGCTATAGGATTTCGAAAAGAGGCGCCCTTCATTGACTGTAAAAAGAAAAATTATCATTGCCGTCGTTGTTGTAGCGGTGGTTGCCGGTGCCGCGGTGTTGACGCGCGCCTGGTTTTATGCGGCGGATAAGGTTGCGCAGCCGGACAGTTACCGGGAATACATCACCAAAACCGTCAGCGAAAAGATGCATCGCAGCATTGCTTATGACAAGAGTACGGCCTCGCTGACGTTGCGCAACGGGTTGACGTTTAATTTTACCCATCTGGTCATCAGCGAAAAGGACGGCGCGTCCGATTTTTTAAGGGTGGATGAAGCGCTGGTCCGGATCAATATTCTGCCGCTTTTGAGAAACCGTCTGGTTTTCGGGGAGCTTGTTCTCGATCGTCCCCGTGTTGCTTTAAAGCGCGACAGCTCCGGCGTGCTGAACATCGCGGATCTTCTGATACGCAAAGAAGATAAGAAGGCGCCGAGAATCCGGAAAGTCATCATTAAAAAAGGGGCGGTCACTTTTGTGGATCAGGCGGCGGACCCGGCCGGTCTTGTGACGTCGCTGGAAAATCTTGACGGCCGGATTAACGCGCTGTTCTGGATGAACCGATACCGTTTTCATATCACATCGTCTATTCTGGAAAACAACAACAGGGCGTCGGTGGAATTGAGCGGTCTGTTCAGTCCCGTCTCTGCAGGAAAGCCCGTGTATGAAAGTAAATTGCGGGCGTCTGTTCATTTAAAGGATGCGGATTTAAAACACTACAATGCGTATCTGAAAACGTACACGCCTATCGAGCAGGTGTCCGGCAAATTAAAACTGGATATAACGTATACGGGGCGGTTTTCAGATTTTAAATCGAAAGGGACGGTTACATTGAGAAATGCGTCGCTTTATTATCCCGGCGTTTTTAACGGGTATGTCCGGCCGCGGATTGCGGAAGCAAATTTTTCTTTGAAACGCGATAAGAAAAGTCTGAGCGTGGATGTCGGAAGGCTGACGGTTGATAAATTCAACGCGAAGGGCAGCTTTGAGATGGACGATCTGGATAAGAAGGACCCGCTTTTGGAAGCGTCGGCCATCACCACCGCGTTCCAGTTGAAAGACGTTACATCCTATGTTCCGTGGGGCATTATTCACAAAGGCGTGGGGGATTTCATTCAGGAGCACATCAAGGATGGCAAGTTCCGGCTCATTGAAGGGAAATTAAAAGGCCGGCTGAGTCAGATCGCCAACATCAATCATCAGGAAGGCGTCGATGTGCTTTCCATTACCGCCGAGGTGGATAAAGGTGTCTTTGAGGTGGTGCCTTCTGCGCCGTTGTTTAATGACATCAAAGGCATTCTGGAGCTTAAGAGAAGACAGTTTTCTATCAAAAACATCCGGGCCTATTTCGGCAAGTCGCCCTGCACGGTGGAAGGCAATATTTCCGATTTTGCCCGGCCCGAACCCAATGTTTACACCGCTTACATGAAGGTTCAGCCGGTTCGCGATGATGTGGTCTGGCTGCTGGGCGAGAAAACCTTCAACGATATGGATTTTCGGGGGACCTCGCTGTTGACGCTTTCGGGCAAAGGTCCGGATACCGGTTTCCGGATCAGGGCCGACTGGAATCTGACGGATGTTGCTTACGCATTTCCGGGTGTTCTGGAAAAACCGCGCTCCAGAAAAAATCAGTTTACGGCCGATCTGGTGATCGATGACCAGGCGGTTGACTTTCAATCGTTTAAGCATGTGATGCCGCCGGTGAATGTTACGGGGAATATGAGGCTGCGCTATGAGGGGGACTCGCCTGCATCGTTTTCCATTCAGTCGGGGACGTTTGATATCCGTGAAGCCGCACCGCTGCTGCCGTTATTGCAAAAATTCGATCCGACGGGCGCGGCGCAGATTGCTGTGACCGGTCAGGGTAATCTCAACGAGCCGTCTTCGTTGCAGTGGAAGGGGAACATTGCTCTGAAAAACATTTCGCTGGATGTGTCCGACAAGTTCAGCCGGATGCAGGGGCTGACGGGCAGTGTGTCTTTCAAAAACCGGTCGATGCAGACCTCGCTGTTTAGAACGCAAATCGGGCGCAGTAAAATTCAGGGCAACTTCTGGATTGAAGATTTCAGCGATTCCAGAGTGTTCTGCCGGGTCAACAGCGAGGCGCTCAAAGCGTCGGATCTGGGCCTGAAAAGCGCAAAAGGCGATGTGACGCTGCGCGATGTCAAGGGACAATTATCCTTTGAAGATGAACTGATTCATGTGGAGCGTCTGCAATTCGGAGCAGGGACGTCAACCTTTATTCTGTCGGGAGATATTACGGAGTTCGATCTGCCGAAAGTAACACTGGAACTGAGTTCCATGTATGTCCATTCCGAGGATTTGAGCCGTCTGATGGCTTTGAGTTATCCGTCGAAAGATCAAAAGGCAAAATCAACCGTGGACCTGAATGCCGTCTTCCTGCTGGATGGCGGGACCTTCGGCGATGCGCCGTTCCAGAAACTGTACGCGGTCATGAAGCTGAAGAACGATATTCTGGATGTTGATGAACTGGAAGTGGGAATCTTTGACGGGAAGTTCAAGGCCAAGGGCAGGGTGGTTTTGCCGGCGGCAGGCCCGAACCGTTATGACGCGAATATCACGGTCGATAAAATATCGCTGGATAAACTTCAACAGTATCTGGAATTGGGCGATCGCACGGTGACCGGAGATTTATCCCTGTCCGCCAATATCTCGATGAGCGGCGCCAATGCCGGGGAACTCAAACAGTCTGCGATGGGAACCGTGAAGGTGCGTGCCGAAAAAGGGGTGTTGAAAAAGTTTGCGGTTCTGTCAAAAATATTTTCATTGCTGAATATTGTGCAACTGGCCAAGCTGAAGCTGCCGGATATGGCAACCGGCGGCATGCCCTACAGTGAGATCACGTTTCATGCGACGTTCAAGGGCGGCGTGATATCCTCGGAAGACTTTTTTATTGACAGCAACGCGATGCAGATTTCGGGGACAGGCAGCATTGATTTTGTCCGGAAGAAGCTCGATTTTGTTGCCGGTGTTCATCCTCTGCAATCGCTGGATCTGATCGCTTCGAAAATTCCGATTGCCGGGTGGATTATTACCGATGAGCGGGGAAAATTAATTACGGCTCATTTCAAAGTGGATGGAACCTGGGACGATCCGAAGGTGTCCACCATCACGGCGAAATCCATCGGCAAAGGCACGCTCGATATTTTCCGCCGAATTTTCCAGTTGCCGGAAAAGCTCGTCACGGATACGGGCGAAGTCATTCTGGGGCATTAAAAATGTTTGCCGAAACGAAACATCGGAAGAAAAATTTTCAGGACCTGGCTGTCTTGCCGTAGGCGTTATCCAGTGGCGCCTGATCGCGTCCTCTTTGCGCAATGACAATTTTGGCCCCCGGGTTTTCCCGGCGGGAATAAATAATCAGCGTGCGGACCAGACTTTTTCTGAATCTGCCTCGTTCCGCTTCGTCAAGCAGCAAATCAATGGCGGCTCTCAGCGAAAAGGGTTTTCTCCTGTAGGGCCTTTCCGAGATGAGCGCATCCAGCGCATCCACCACCCCGATCAACTGGGAATATTTGTTGAGGGTTTTTATGCCCAGCGGATAACCGGACCCGTCGAGCCGTTCATGATGCTGAAAAGAAGAAAAAGAATATTTCTTGTGATCCTTGCCGAAATAATAATGCAGCAGAACATAACCGATCAACGGATGCGAGGTCAGGATCCGGCGTTCCTTGATGGTGATCGGCGTCGGTTTGTCCAGGATGCTCAACGGGATGCGCGATTTGCCCAGGTCGTGGAAAAGGCTCAGCAGTACGGCTAGATCGTGCAGGTATTTGTTTTTCAGCGAATGATCGAAGGATACCTTGCCGGCCAGAATGGCAATGACCATGATGTGCTGGTATGTATAGGGGGAGCGTGTTTTCAAATAAGCCAGCTCGGATAATATCTTTTCCGGCATCCGGATTCGGGCGATCGAGCGGACGATCTTCCGGTTGATGTCCGGAGGATAAAGAATATTGGTGTAACGTTCGTCTTTGAAGGTCTCGACAAGATCCTTCATCAGCCAGGTGTCTTTGATCGGGACATACGTTATTTTCCCCGATAACGCCGCCACCCGTTGCAAGGTTTTTCTGCTGATGGTTTCACCGGCCTGAACCAGAAGCGTTTTGTCGATGGCATACAAATCTTTTTCCAGTTTCATATGTCTTCTCCGATGACGATAGGCATAGTTGATTTGGTTTTTTCTGTCAAATACTTTGCCGGTGATTTTTAAAAATTCTCCGGACGGTGCGTCAAAAAAAATTGATTTTAAGAGGCAAGATCAGTATAAGGTTTGTCGGTCTGATGTTGAAATGAACTGTCGGCGTTGTCGATGAAAGATTAAACGAGGAGCATGCCATGAATGAGATGAAGAAGGATCGTGAACATTGGGCGAGTCGCGTCGGTTTTATTCTGGCGGCGGCAGGATCCGCTGTCGGGCTGGGCAATATCTGGCGGTTTCCCTACATGACGGGAGAAAACGGCGGAGCGGCGTTTATTGTGATTTATCTGCTGGCCGTTTTTTTACTCGGTTATCCTTTGATGGTCAATGAAACGGTACTGGGACGCGCCTCACAGCGCGATCCTGTCGGCGCATTCAAAGCGCTCGCTCCGGGGAGCCCGTGGTGGCTGGTCGGCGCGCTGGGCGTTTTCACCGGATTCATTATTCTCTCTTATTATATTGTCGTGGCGGGATGGTCGCTCGCGTATATTTACAAAGTGGTTATCGCGGTGAGCAATCCGGGAATCAACCATGAAGCGGTTTTTAAAAGCCACATTACCAGCCTTTGGGAGCCCATTATCTGGGCGGCCGTATTTATGATTCTGACCATCGGCATTATTGCCGCCGGCGTGGTCAACGGCATTCAGCGCTGGTCGTTGATTCTGATGCCTATCTTATTTCTGATCATGATCGTTTTGATTATACGATCCGTTACTCTGCCCGGCGCTTCAGCGGGACTTGCTTATTACCTGCATCCTGATTTCAGCGAGGTTTCCGGGCAGACCGTTCTGGCCGCGCTGTCTCAGGCGTTTTTCTCTCTGAGTCTGGGCATGGGGGTTTTCATTACTTACGGAAGTTATCTTAAAGACCATGATGAAATTCCGTCCAGCACCGCGTGGATCGCCGGATTGGATACCATGGTTGCGCTCATGGCGGGCTTTGCCATTTTCCCCGCTGTTTTTGCTTTGGGATTCCAACCGGGCGCGGGACCGGGGCTTGTTTTCATTACTTTGCCGGCTGTGTTTGCGCAAATGCCTCTGGGACTGTTTTTCGGTGTTTTATTTTTTGTGTTGCTGGCCATTGCCGCTCTGACGTCCGCCATTTCGCTTCTGGAAGTTGTAACGGCCTGGCTGATTGATGAAAACGGCTGGCCGAGAAAAAAAGCGGCGGCACTCATGGGATTGATCATGTTCATCGTCGGTCTTCCGGCAGCGCTGGGTTACAGCGTGTTGAGCGGTGTATCCTTTCCCGGTCTGGGAACGGATATTCTGGATACGTATGACTGGTTTGCCAATTCCGTTTTCCTGCCGGTCGGCGGTTTGTTTGCGGCGATTTTTACCGGGTATGTCTGGGGAGCGCAAAAGGGCATTGATGAGGCAAACAAAGGGGCAACCGGTTTTCATGTTGGAAAATTGTGGAGATTTCTGATTCGTTACGTTGTTCCGCTGTTCATCATTGGAATTATGATGATGGGAATATATGATTCTTTCGGAAAGTAGTTCGGGCGCAAAAAAATCAGCGGGTCGATATTATTTTAAATGAACGTAACGGCAAAACGTTGTGAAAAAACGCGTGAAGGAAGAAAATTCTTCCCGGGTTCTTCCTCCACGCAAGAGTTTCCGGTTATTCAAGAACCATCAACACCTGGTCGGTTTTGACAGAGTCGCCTTCTTTGACCTGTATGTCTTTGACCACGCCGTCAGCCGGAGCGTAGACGGGGATTTCCATTTTCATGGCATCCATAATGATGACTTCATCCTCTTCTTTAACCTGATCGCCGATATGGACGACAATGCTGATGATTTTTCCGGTCATGGGCGCTTTGATTTCCGTGCTCATTTTTGTGAATCTCCTTATTTGGTTTTGTTGGATCTATCCCATTTGTTGGCAAAAATTTTCTTTTTAAGTTGTTGGAAATTAATACCCAAATTACAAAATAAGGTCAATACATTTATAACGTTTTCAAGTCGTTATTTTTTTAGTAATTCTCAGGACAAGACGATAATTCTCTTGAATTTTAACGCTATATCATTTATGACATTGCCCATATATACAATGGAAGGCAAGGATTGTTTAATATGAAATATTAAAGTAATTTTATATCAAAGCAGATTAAAAAAGGAGGGTTAGGAAAATGAGAATTTTTGTCGCGAAAATAACGGTGTTGCTGATTTTGATATGGTCATCTCTGGCGTTGGCAGCCGACGGGGACAAGTTTGTGTTCCTGTCCAGCACCATCGGTCCGGTTGATTCCGGTATTGTCGGGGTTCTGGAAGATCAGTTTGAAAAAGAAACAGGCATCAGGGTGCGTCATATCGGAGCCGGCACGGGAGCGGCGCTGAATATTGCCACAAAATGCAATATCGATCTGGTCCAGGCTCATGCCAAGTCCCTGGAAGAAAAATTCATTGCGGACGGCTACGGCATTGAACGCATTCCCCTGATGTATAATGATTTTGTCATTGTCGGACCGGCTGCGGATCCGGCGGGAATCAAGGGAACGAAAACCGCCGCGGAAGCCTTGAAGAAAATCAAAGATAAAGGTTCGTTGTTCATCAGCCGCGGCGACAAGTCGGGAACGCATGTGGCGGAGATGGAGCTCTGGGCAAAAGCCGCCATCAAGCCCGAAGGCGCCTGGTATTCCGTTTACGAAAAGGGAGCGGAAGGCAATGCCGCTACGCTGAAATACACTGATGAGAAAGCAGCGTATACCGTCATCGACCGCGCGACGTATCTCTCGCTGAAAGATCAGATCAAACTCGGGATTCTGGTCGAAAACGATGAAGCGCTCTTAAATTTCATTTCTTTGATACAGGTCAATCCGGCAAAATGCCCCAAAGTCAATGCCACAGATACCAAAGCGTTTATTGCCTGGCTGACATCGCCGTCCAAGGGGCAGTTGATCATTCGCGATTTCGGCAAGGATAAATACGGTTCACCGCTTTTCTTCCCCAATTCTCTGGAATGGCAGAAAGCGAATAAAAAATCACGGATATGAACTCCAAAGCAGATCTTTGAGATTCATATCCTCCGCTTGAAGCGGGATTGTTCGACTTACAAATTTCAATTCACCTATAGTGCCCTTTAGGGTATTCGTTTTTGAAATTTGAGTCTCACGAATAGAAAATAATTTATATAAAGGAGTGACATTATGAAATTTTTTAGAAGCAGTAAAATAATTATTACATTGATGATTGCGGCGATGATCGTCGTATTCGGAGGAACAAGCGTTTTTGCGGCGCCCAAACAGAAAAATATTATTCTGGCAACCACCACCAGCACGCAGGATAGCGGGTTGCTGGATGTTTTGATTCCCATTTTCGAAAAACAGACCGGTTATTTTGTAAAAACCATTGCCGTCGGTTCCGGCCAGGCGATGAAGATGGGTGAAAAGGGCGAAGCGGATGTCATGCTGGTTCATTCGCCGGATGCGGAGAAAAAATTTATTGCCGACGGGTTTGGCGTCAACCGGCAGTTGATTATGCATAATGATTTTATCATTGTGGGGCCGGGAACGGATCCGGCCAAGGTCAAAGGCGTTAAATCTTCCGCTGAAGCCATGAAGATGATTGCCAAGGCGGAAAGTTTGTTTTTGTCTCGCGGTGATAATTCCGGAACGCATGCCAAAGAAAAAACCCTGTGGAAAAAAGCTGAAATTACGCCTGCCGGTCAAAAATGGTATCAGGAAACCGGTCTGGGCATGGGGCAGACTCTGAACGTTGCGGCCGAGAAAAAAGGTTACACCCTGGCGGATCGCGGAACCTACCTGGCTTTGAAGAAAAACTTGGGTCTGGATATTCTGGTGGAAGGCGATGCCGCTCTGCTGAATATTTATCACGTGATTGAAGTCAACAGCGCCAAGTGGCCCAAAGCCAACGCCGATGGCGCCAAAGCGTTTGCCGCTTTCATGGTGTCCAAAAACACCCAGGATATTATCAAAACATTCGGCGTGGATAAGTTCGGTTCTCCCTTGTTCTTCCCCGATGCCGGCAAAAAAGTGGAAGATCTGGGCAAATAATTTAAGCAATTGTAAAGCATAACGTATAAGTTCGGTCGAGTCTTTTTGACTCGACCGAACTTATACAAAGGATGTTACAGCCAGGTCAAAAAGACCTGGTTGAACTGAGACTCGACCGAACTGATGCAAAGGATGTTTATGTTGTAAACAGCCAAGTCAAAAAGCCTTGGCTGAACTTAGGCGTTTGATTCTGTCGTAAGGTAACGGGTGTTTTGTGGAATTAATCATTCAAGGGATCATCAAAGCTTTTGAGTTAATCGTCACCTTTGATCCTGAAGTCCTGGGAATCACGTGGCTGTCTTTGAAGATATCGGGCACAGCCACGTTCATCAGTCTTTTCATCGGCGTTTCCATCGGAACGGCGGTTGCTTTAAATAATTTTTTCGGAAAGCGATTCGTTATCAGCCTTATCAATACGGGCATGGGGCTGCCGCCCGTGGTTGTCGGTCTTTTCGTGACGATGATGATCTGGCGAAGCGGCCCTTTCGGCTTTCTGGAAATTCTTTACACGCCCTATGCCATGATTATCGCGCAGGCGATTATTGCCACGCCCATTGTCATGGGCATCTCGCTGGCTTCTATTCAAAATCTTCCGCCGAATCTGCGCCTGCAGATTTTGTCTCTGGGTGCGAGCCGCCTGCAAATGGTGTGGATATTGATCAAAGAGGCGAAACTGCCGCTGCTGGCGGCGGTCATGGCCGGATTTGGAGGTGTGATTTCCGAAGTGGGCGCCTCCATTATGGTCGGCGGTAACATCAAAGGCTATTCGCGCGTGCTGACCACGGCCACGGTCATGGAAACCGGCAAGGGAAATTTCGATATTGCCATCGCCCTGGGCATTATTCTGCTGATTCTCGCCTTTATGATTAATGCCCTGCTCACGCAAATTCAGCAAAGGCAGCGTCCGCGATGAATCAGAACGTCATGATGAAAGTGGAAAATATCATTCTGCGTCGGGGCGGCGTCGTTGTTCTCGACATTCCCGAATTCCACGTGCAGCCGGGAAGAATCCTGGCGCTCATCGGTCCCAACGGCGCGGGCAAGTCGACGCTGCTTTTAATGATGGCGGGACTCTTGAAGCCGCAGCAGGGAAAAATTTATTTTCAGGGAAGGGCGATGGAAAACCGGGCGGATCTGAATTTCCTGCGCCGGAACGTATCGGTTGTATTTCAGGAACCGCTGCTTCTGAACAGCAATGTTTTTGACAATATTGCTCTGGGCCTGAAGTTCCGGAAAATGAGCCGTGACGAGATCAACAACAAGGTTCAAAAATCTCTGGAAGCTTTCGGCATCAGTCACCTGGAAAAACGGTATGCCAGGGCGCTCTCCGGCGGAGAGGCCAAAAGAGTTTCATTGGCGCGCGCGCTGGCCATCGAACCGCAGATGCTCCTGCTGGATGAGGCGTTCAATTCGCTGGATCCGCCGTCGCGGGAAACCATCATTGAAGATTTAAAACAGATTCTGGAGAAAACGAAGATGACCGCCGTGCTGGCGCTGCACGACCGGGAGGAAACGCTGCGTCTGGCGCAGGATGTCTGTGTCATGCACGCCGGCAATATCGTGCAAAGCGGCACTACCGCCCGGATCTTCAATCAGCCCGATTCGGAATTTGTGGCAAGCTTTGTGGGCACGGAAACGATTCTGGAAGGCTGGGTACGGAACTGTACAGCGGGAAATATGCTTGTCGATGTCGAAGGCAGGCAAATCGAAGCGATCGGCGATTGTTCCATCGGCCGGAAAGTATTCTGCTGTTTGCGGCCGGAAAATGTTATCATATCCAGCCGGACGCAGGAAGAAGTCAGCGTGCGCAACAGTTTCGAGGCCAGGGTATCTAAAATCATTCGTCAGGGATTTTTCAATAAGCTCATTCTGGATTGCGGTTTTCCCCTGGTCGCTTACATCACCATTCCGTCGTGCGAGGATCTGGGCATTGCTCCCGGCGTCACGGTGGTGGCCTCCTTCAAAGCCACGTCCGTTCATGTGATCCCCCGGGAAAAATAGTTTTTTAATCTATTGGAAAATGAAATAAAATGATTTATAAACCGATGCAGTGAATTTGCTCGGAAAGCGTGAATGATTGTGAATTACGACGTTTATCTGGAAAAACTGAAAGCCGGTCAAAAGGGGATTAATCCTTTTCTGGATTTTCTGGGTGCGGCGCTGGTGGAGCTGAAGGACGGTTACGCCTGTTTTAAAATGCCGGTTCGCCCGGAGTATCTGCAGGGGGCCAAAGCCATGCAGGGAGGCCTGATGGTTGCGCTGGCGGATGAGACGATCGCTCATGCGATGATGACGCAGTTAACTCCTGAGGAAGGCTTAACCACCATCGAACTGAAAAGCAATTTTCTGGCCGGCGTCAGCGGCGGGGAACTCACGGCGACGGCAACCGTTTTTAAAAAGGGGAAAAGCCTTATGATCGGAGACTGTCTGGTTACCGACAATAAAGACAAAAATGTCTGCCGCGTTTCGGCAACGTTTCTGCTGTTAAAGGAAAAATCCAAGTAGTTCAATGCTTAGCGGTCTGCACATCCTTATTGACTCCCGGTCCTAAATTTGCTAGTAAGCATCAGATTAAGCATTCTAAATCTGTCGTATATTTAGAATCAGGATTTTTTAAGTGATTGATCTGCATACTCATTCCATTTTCAGCGATGGCGAGTTGATACCCGCAGAACTGGCGCAGCGAGCCTGGGCCGCGGGTTATAAGTTTCTGGCCATTACCGATCACGCGGATCATTCCAATATCGATTTCATCATTCCCCGGATCATCAGGGCCTGTTTCAAAATTAACCAGGCGGGAAAGATCAACGTTTTCCCCGGAGTCGAAATCACGCATGTTGCGCCCGCTCAGATCGCCGGTTTGGCGAATGAAGCCAGAAAACTGGGGGCGAAGGTGGTGGTTGTACACGGGGAAACGATTGTGGAGCCGGTGCCTGCCGGAACAAATCTGGCTGCCCTGAAAGCAGACATTGATATCCTGGCGCATCCCGGACTCCTGACGGAAAAAGAAGCGAGGCTTGCCGCCGAAAGGGGAATTTATCTCGAAATCACAACGCGGAGAGGTCACAGTTTCACCAACGGGCATGTGGCGCAGACGGCAAGGAAATGCAAAGCGAAGCTGATGCTCAATAATGATGCCCACGCGCCGGCTGATTTTGCCGGCCGGGAAAGAGCGCAACGCATTGCAAGCGGCGCCGGACTGAATGCAAGAGAAGTATCCGCTATGTTTGAAAATTCGCGAAGGATGGTAAAAAAGTTGCAGTATGAAAGGTAAATCCAAATCACAGCCGTTGAAAATTTGTCTGCTGACCTACCGGGGCAATCCCAATTGTGGCGGGCAGGGAGTATACATCAAATATTTGAGTAAGGCACTCAGTGATCTGGGGCATGAAGTCGATGTGTTGTCGGGACCGCCTTATCCGCATCTGGATCCACCGGTGCGTCTGCATAGACTTCCCAGCCTGGATCTTTATAATGTCGAACATCCCTTTCGGGTGCGCAACGCGCGCGCCCTGATGAATCCGCTGAATATGTACGAATTTCTGACCATGTGTACGGGCCGGTTTCCCGAACCGTATACTTTCGGCGTCCGGGCTTATAATTATCTGCAACGACACCGGAAGAAGTATGATATCGTCCACGATAACCAGTGTCTTGCTTACGGGATCGGTAAAATAGCGCAGAACGTCGTTCCCACGATAGCGACGATTCATCATCCCATCACCGTCGACCGTCAGGAAGAGTTCAAGTCGGCGACCAGCAAAAGGAAAATTAATAAGATCAAAAAATGGTATTCCTTCATCCGGATGCAGAAAGAAGTCGCCCGCCAGCTTTCGCATATCGTGACGGTTTCGGAATGTTCCAAAATAGACATTGCTGAGGAATTTTCCATTCCGTCGTCCAAGTTTCGCGTGGTGCCCAACGGGATCAATAAAGAGTTTTTTTATCCGGTTCAGAACGGATCGCGTCCTAAAAACTCCATTATTGTTACTAACAGCGCGGATACGCCTTTGAAAGGGCTGCGCTATCTGCTGGAAGCCGTTTACCAGATCAGAAAAAAACAGCCGGTGAAACTGACGGTAATCGGAGAGCCGAAGAAAAACGGTGTCGTTAAGAAACTCGTCGCCGAACTGGGTATCGAAGATATCGTCCATTTTACCGGGCGCATCGCCAATGAAGAATTTGCCGATTATTATTCCAAAGCCACGATTGCCGTTGTTCCGTCTTTATATGAAGGATTCGGCCTGCCCGCGGCCGAGGCGATGGCGTGCGGCGTGCCTCTCGTTAGCACCAGCGGCGGCGCCCTGCCGGAAGTTGTGGGAGATGCCGGAATTATTGTACCTCCCGCGGATGCAGATGCTCTGGCCAGAGAAATCCTGTTCTTGTTCAATCATCCCGATCAAAGAAAAAAAATGGCCCAGGCCGGTATCGCAAGGGTCGATGCCATTTTCAACTGGTCAAAAGCTGCCGGCGACATGGTGGAAGTGTACCGAGAGGCAATACATGATTACCGTGGAAATTGATAAACTTGATTTAAAGCCCGACAGCGTCGTTCTCGATGCCGGCTGCGGACTGGGCAGACATCTGCGTCATCTGGCGAGAATTCCGGATCTGAAAATATTCGGCATCGATAAAAACACCTGGGCGCTTCAGGAAACCGCGAAATCCATGGATACGCAGCCCGATGCCCGGTCGAAGGATTATCTGGTGTCCATTGCCGATATCAACCGGCTGCCTTTTGCAAACGCTTCTTTTGACTGCATCATCTGTTCGGAAGTTCTGGAGCATATTCCCGATCATCAAAAAGCCATCCAGGAGCTGGACCGAATATTGAAACCGAACGGGACGCTCGTGGTCAGTGTGCCGCGGTATTTCGCCGAAAGAATCTGCTGGTTTATTTCCCGCGATTATCATAATGAAGAAGGCGGCCATATCCGGATTTACAGAAAAAAACAGCTGCACAGAATGCTGACGGGCCAGGGATTCGAGTGCTGGAAAATCAATTACAAGCATGCGTTGCATTCACCGTACTGGTGGCTCAAGTGCCTGGTGGGCCTCAAAAATGAAGATCACCCGCTGGTCAGAAGTTATCGGAAATTTCTGGAGTGGGACATTATGAAAAAACCGCGGCCGGTGCGGATGCTCGAAGAATTGCTGAATCCGTTGATGGGCAAGAGCATTGTCTATTATCTTAGAAAAGGTTGATTGGAATGGAACTTGAACTCTCCGTCAGTGAAGCGAGCGCCCCGGTCTCTGTGGAAAAAATCGGTTCTTTTATTATTTCGCTTCAAAAAGAGAATGGCGAGATCCCCTGGTCAGCCGGCGGAAAGACCGATCCGTGGGATCATGTAGAAAGCGCCATGGGGCTTTCCGCGGCCGGTTTCTACACGGAGGCGGAAAAGGCCTATGAATGGCTGGCGTCGACTCAGCTTGAAGACGGCAGTTGGTGGTCGGAAATTCAGGACGGAAAAATTATCAATTCCTGCAAAGAATCGAATTTTGCCGCCTATGTTGCGGTTGGCGTCTTCCATCACTATCTGGTGACGCGCGATGAGAAGTTCCTGAAAAAGATGTGGCATACCATTGCGCAGGGGATTCAGTTTGCGATCAATCTGCAGGCGCCCGACGGCGAAATTTACTGGGCGAGAAACAAACACGGCGCGGCGGATAAAATGGCGTTGCTGACCGGCTCCAGTTCCATATACATGAGTATTAAATGCGCGCTGGCGGTTGCCGACCGGCTGGGGAAAAAACGCGCGGGCTGGCGCAAGGCTATGGACGCGCTGGGCGCGGCAATTAAAAACAGGCCGGATCTCTTCAACATGATCAAGTCGCGCTATTCGATGGACTGGTATTATCCGATTTTATGCGGAGCCGTCACCGGTGCGGAAGCGCAGAAACGAATCGCCCATTTATGGGAAAAATTTGTTGTTCCCGACTGGGGCGTGCGCTGTGTCAGCGACCGTCCGTGGGTGACCATGGCCGAGACGGCGGAATTTATTCTGACGCTGGCGTCGATCGGCGATCTTGCCCGGGCGAAAACCATATTCAGCTGGCTTCATGATAAACGATTTTCCGACGGCTCGTTCTGGATGGGGGTGACGTTTCCGGATGGCGTTATCTGGCCGGAGGAAAAAACGGGCTGGACGGCGGCAGCCGTCATTCTGGCTTCGGACGCTCTGAATGAAATGACGCCGGCAGGAAAGCTTTTCAATCATCAATTCTGGGCGTCGATAAGCAAGTGAAAATGCTTTTTGCAAAGCGGCTGTTTCCGATGATGTCCCCGCCCGGTTTTTAAAAAATATCTGCTACAATAATCCAATATCAAAAGGTTCAGCAGTGAGAAAAGATCACCGTCCATATTACATTAAACGCTTCTATAACAGGTTTCAGAAGTGGTACGCGCGTTATTATATCGCTCCGCAATGCGAATATTTCGGACGCGGGCTGGTATTTATGAAGCCGTGGCATGTGGAAATATTCGGCGGGCCGGTTTCCCTGGGGGATTACACGACGGTGATTGCCACCTCCGACCGGAAGGTGCGGTTTACGGTGTGGCCGGTCTGGATGGGGCAGGGCAAGATTGAAATCGGCCAATGCTGCCTGATCTGTCCCGGGACACGCATCATGTCCGCGACATCGGTTACCATGGGTGACGGTTGCATGACGGCCCAAAGTGTCAGTATCGGCGATGCGGATTGGCATGATATTTACGATCGCAGCATGCCGGTCGGCAACACGCAGGCGGTGACGATCGGCAACAATGTCTGGATCGGCGACAGTGCCATGGTTTCCAAAGGGGTGACGATCGGCGATAACGCCGTCATCGGCGCCGGATCGGTGGTGGTGAAGGATATTCCCGCCAACGCCATCGCGGCAGGCAATCCGGCCAGGGTCATCAAATATCTTGATCCGGACAGGCCGATCAGAACGAGAAAAGACTGGCTGTCCGATCCCGCCGGGCTGGCCCGGGATTTTGAAGTGATTGATCGTGCAATTATGAAGGGAAATACCATGGCCGGCTGGTTCCGGTCCGTGCTGTTTCCTCGTCAGGGAGATTGAAAAATGCGTATAGCTGTTATTGCTCCGCCATATCCGCTTGAAGAAATGCCGTCGCCGCCGCTGGGCGTGACGTATGTGGCCGCGGCCTTCGCCGGTGCCGGTGCGGATGTCCGGATCTTTGATTATATTGTGTCCGGATATTCCCGTGAAAAAATTGAAAACCAACTGGCGTCGTTTTCACCCGATGCCGTCGGGGCGACATCGGTAACCTTGAATTTTTACGATGCGCAGAAGATTCTGCGTGATGTTAAACAGTATAATCATGAGATCATCACCATCATGGGCGGGCCGCACGTATCGTTCACGGTCGAGGAAACGCTGAAGCATTATCCGGAAATCGATCTGATCGTCATCGGCGAAGGCGAGGCAACCATTGCCGAACTCACGCCCGTGCTCAGGCAGAAAGAAAAATGGCGCGAGGTGAGGGGAATCGCCTATCGGGAAGGCGATGAGATCGTCCGCACGCCTAAAAGAGATTTCGTAACGGACATCGATAATATTCCTCTGCCGGCAAGGCATTTATTGCCCATTTCACGGTATCGCGCATTGGGATTTCCCGTCAGTCTGATCACCGGTCGCGGATGTCCTTATTCGTGCATTTTTTGTCTGGGACGCAAAATGGTCGGCTCCAAAGTTCGCAAACGAAACTCCCGCCTGGTTCTGGATGAGATCGAACAGATCATCGGTTACGGTTTCGACCGCATTAATATTGCCGATGATCTCTTTACCACCGACAAGGAAAGGGTCCGGGAAATCTGTGCGGGAATCAAGGAACGATCGTTGAAATTTCCCTGGAGCGCTTTTGCCCGCGTGGATACGGTCAGCCAGGAGGTCTTTGACCTGATGGCCGAAGCCGGATGCGACAGCGTCAGTTTCGGCGTGGAAACGGGAAATCCGGACATGCTCAAACGGATCAAGAAAGGGATCCGGCTGGAGCAGGTCTATTCGGCGGTGAAAATGTGTCAGCAGGCGGGCATGATTGCCCATGCTTCCTTTATTATCGGACTGCCGGGAGAGACGAAGGAAACCCTTCATCAAACCGATCAGTTTGCCAAGAGTACCAAAGCGATTTACGGTTACCATTTCCTGGCGCCTTTTCCGGGAACGACGGTGCGGGAGAAGATTGGCGACTATGATCTGCAGATCCTCACGGACGACTGGTCGCGCTACGACGCAAACGACGCGATTGTCAGAACATCCTTCCTGAATCCCGAAGAGATGAAGGCGTTCGGAGACGGCTATGAAAAAGAAATGACAGACGACTGGAACAAAATCGTCCGGAGATATCACGAAGGCCGGGGCTCCGTTGAAGATAAAATGCAGGTAGAAGGACACTGGCGGATGAAACTGACCTATCGGCTTCTGAAAGAGGACATCATCGAGCAATGCGGCTTGATCGAGCCGGAATGCTGTCGGGGCTCGAAAGAAAACGCGTTGCGGGAACTTTGTAACAGAATCGGAAAAATCACCCAGGCGGACCCCGGCGTGATTGACAATACCCTTTACGATTTTGCCGGACGCGGATATTTGAAAGCTGAAATGTCCGATCAGGGATGCCGCTGGTCCTGGTCCAAATGAAATTATTCCTGCTTGCGGATCAGGATTCCCAGTGATTCGCACATGGGCATTTCCGTGTAACGTCCGGAATCTACCGCTTGCTGATAAACCCGGTAAGGCGCCTGTCCGCCTTTCGCCGGATCGGAAAAGATATCATGAAATAAAAGATATCCGCCGGGCATCAGATTTTTTTCCCAGATTTCGTAATCGCTGAGCACGGAGTCATAGGCGTGGCTGCCGTCAATGAATATCAGGCTCAGGGGCGTTTTCCACACGCGGCCGATGGTTGCCGAACGGCCGACTACGGGAATGACAACATCGTCCAGGTCAAAATCGAAAATGGTTTTCCGGAAGAATTTAAACGTATCGATCTTTCCGCTTTCCCTGTCCAGCAAATCGGGATCGAAATATTCTTCGCCCGGCTGCTGTTCTTCTGAACCGGTGTGGTGATCAAGGGAGAACAAAACGGTTCCGTTTTCTTTACAGGCCGTGCCCAGATAGACGGAAGACTTGCCGCAGTAGCTTCCGATTTCGAGACAAGGTCCCTTCTTGCCGGCTTCTAAGGCCAGACGGTACAGACAGGCCGCTTCGCGTTCGTCCAGAAATCCTTTGACCTGATCGATCTTCTGTTTGCTTATGTTCATTGCTGACGTTGCCGGATCAATGAAAATGGCAAATGCTTTTTAAAAAGCATTTGCCATTTGGTTTTATGTTACAATGGACTTTTATGTCAAAACGCGCTTCATCCCACCGTCCGATTTACATGATTTCCCGATAGATCTTCCAGTTGTCGCCCACTTTTTTGAGCTCAAGGGTTTTGGTCCCTTTGTCTTTGAGGAGCGAGGAACTGTAGGATTGCGTAAAGACGGCCTTTGCGCGATCTCCGTCCACGGATATTTTCAAATCATCAATTTGAATGCTTATATTCTTACTTCTGTTGCGTACATTATTTTTATAATCGATCCAGGCATCCAGATTCATTTTCCTGGATTCAAAACGTTCATCGTAACAACTGCGGTAAGTCGCCATGTCTCCCGATTGCCAGCTGTTAAGCCACGTGTTGACGGAACCCTTGATATCCTCTTCAGGCGTTGAAGACACCTTTGTGTCGGCAACGACTGCTGCCGCGGCTGCCGGCGGTATCGCATCGGCGGGAGCGGCGGCGACAGGAGCGGCTATTTTCTTCGGCAAATTTAATTTATCTTCGAAGACCTGAACAATGGCCCCCCGGATATCCTGGTTGTCGGATGTTCTTTTTTCCGGGAAATATTTAAGAAAGTCATCATAGGCTTCCTTGTCCGGATTCTGATTAAGCGCCGTTGAGTAATCGGCTAGCGATTTTGCATATTCTTCCAGGCCGTAATAAGCCAGCCCTCTGTTGTAGAAGGAGGACGTATCATCGGGATTTTTTTCGATGGCGGTATTATAGTCGGCGATGGCCTGCTGAAGATTTCCCTGACTCTGATAAATATTGCCCCGGTTGGCGTAAAATCCGGCAAAATTCGGGCTGAGTTCGATGGCTTTGTTGTAGTCGGCAATGGCCTTGTCGGTGTTGCCCTGTGCCTGATACACATTGCCTCTGTTGGAATACACGCCGGCAAAATTCGGGTTAAGCTCGACGGCTTTGTTGTAATCGTCAAGCGCCTGTTGGAAATTACCCTGTGCCTGATACACATTGCCTCTGTTGCAGTATGCGGCTGAGTATCTGGGATTGGTTTCCAGAGCCTTTGTATAACTGGCGACTGCCTGAGCCAGGTCGCCCTGCTTTTCGTAAGTATTGCCCATGTTGTAGTAGGCTTCCGTGTACAGGGGATTGATTTCCACAGCCTTTGTGTAGTCTTCAATGGCTTCAGCGAGTTTGCCCTGTTTGACATAGGAATTGGCGCGGTTGTAATAAGCCTTGGAGTATTTGGAGTTCGCCTTGATCGCTTTGGAATAATCGTAGATAGCCTGGTCGAGATTACCCTGTTCTCTGTATTTATTTCCCCGATTGTAGTAATCTTCCGCGGTTCCCGCGGGGATATCCTGGACCATTTCGGCAAAAATTGATGGCGTGAAAAATAAAAATACCATTAACAAAGTAAATAATATCTTTTTCATAATTATTGCCTTCCTTTTTTTAAATTAATTTTGGTTGATATCCTTGAAAAGTGCAGAAAATTAAACAAAAAATGTTGGTGTTGTCAAGCTAATTCTTGCCGGGAACGTGATTCATCAGGTTTGTTGCGAGCCTTGAAACAGCAAAAGACGGCTGATACATCAAATGTTAGAAAAAGCATAAAGGATCGTTGAAAAAAATTAATCTGTTTGAATTTCATCTTGTGTAACAAATCGAATTGTGTTAGAAGCGGCACATTCTGTAAAAAATTGTCATTCAGTGTAGTTCATAAATCTGGGGGGATTTTATGAAAACACCGCTGTATTATTGAAGATGTTGAAGCATCTGCAAGGCTGTTGAATGTCTTCTTCAATACACGCTCTTATTATTCAGGAAAAGTTCCCATAATTACAAGCAGGAAACTGAATTATTGTTTTCAGGAGACGGTATGGCAAATTGTGAATCAGGATATGCAAAAAAACTGCTGGAAATCAATCTCACCGAGGTAAAAATTCAAAAGGCGCCTCTGGATGAATCTCTTTTAAGAAATTATTTGGGAGGAGGCGGTCTGGCAGCGCACCTCTTTCTCAACCGCTTTACCCCTGACTCCGATGCCCTCTCCGCTGACAATCCGTTAATCATCATGACCGGACCGCTTGTCGGAACATTGCTTCCGGGCACATCCCGTTTTGCCGTGTGTGCCCGATCGCCGCAAACCGGTTTCTGGGGAATCGGCACATGCGGCGGTACGTTCGGACCGGAACTCAAGTTTGCCGGATACGATGGAATTTTTATCGAAGGGAAATCAGAAAAACCGGTTTATCTTTTGATCGAAGATGACAACGTGGAAATCCGCGACGCTGCGGATCTGTGGGGAGAACCGGTTTATAAGGTGACCGACATATTAAAGGAACGGCATGGCGGCAAGCGCAAACCGAAAGTGCTGGTGATCGGACCCGGTGGAGAAAATCTGGTGCGCTTTGCGGCCATTGCCAATGACAAAGCGCATTACATCGGCAGAACCGGTATGGGAGCCGTCATGGGCTCTAAAATGCTTAAAGCCGTTGTGGTCAGCGGTACAGGCAAGGTTTTGCCGGCTTTACCGGAAGAGTACAAAGCCCTTCGGGAAAACCTTCTTGAGAAAATCAAAGAAAACCAGTTCGGCCAGGTTTTGCGCAGCATGGGAACGGCGGCTTCGATGGACCCGGGAATGATGATGGGAGACGTGCCGATCCGTAACTGGACCAAGGGTGAGTTTGATGGCTCCGTGAACATCGGCGGACCGACGATGACCGAGAAATACCTGACCAAGGTGCATGCCTGCTATGCCTGTCCGATTGCCTGCAAGCGCGTCGTCAGAGTGGAAGGCGGACCGTTTCAAACCGAAGAGGGGCCCGGTCCGGAGTACGAGACCTGCTGCACATTTGGCTCCTTTATGGAAAATGATAATCTGGAGGGGATTATTAAGGCCAATGAGACCTGCAACCAGTACGGTGTAGATACCATTTCCTGCGGGGCCACGATTGCCTTTGCGATGCAGTGCTTTGATAGCGGTATTCTTTCCACGGAGGATACCGATGGAATCGAACTGAACTGGGGAAATATCGAATCCGCTCTGAAAATGGTCGAAAAGATTGCCAAGCGCGAGGGCATCGGAAATGTCCTGGCGGAAGGTTCCGCTAAGGCGGCGCAAATTATCGGCAAGGGTTCCGAACAGTATGTGGTGGCGGTCAAGGGACTGGAACTGCCGGCGCATGATCCCCGCGGGTTTCACGGTATGGGACTGGAATACGCTGTGGGATATCGCGGCGCCTGCCACCTTCAACACATGAGTCATACCATTGAACAGGGAATGACGGATCAGGCGGATGCCGGGTTCAAAGCCGATTATGAAGGTCCCTCCAGCGATGGAAAGGCGGAGATGGTTGTCCTTTCTCAGAATATCGGCGTGCCGCCCACGTCGGCCTGTTTATGTCTTTTTGTGTATGACTGTATTGCCGTTAAAGATTTTGCGGACATGATTCATGTCGTGACAGGCTGGGATTATTCCATAGACGATTTGATCAAAACCGGAGAAAAGATCTGGCTTTTGATGCGCGGGATAACGAATCTGCTCGGCTCACGGGCGGATGACGACACGCTGCCGCCGAATGTCATGAAACCGCTGGAAGAAGGCATGACCGCCGGGTCGGTTCCCGACATCGAGAAAATGCTCACAGAATTTTATGAGCTCCGAGGGCTTGATGCCAGCGGCCTTCCCCGCAGAGATGTTCTGGAGAAAGCAGGCCTCAATGACCTGGCTCAAAAACTTCATGGTGCTGCATAGCGGGATTGTTCAACTGATCCATTCCACAAACGTATCGGAATGGAAGGTTTTCAATAAAATAAAATTTGGAAAAGGAGAAAGGATATGCCGTACACGTATGGAACACCGGAATGGGACGAAGCTTACAACAAGAGAGTGGAAGAGCGTCTGGCTAATGAGCCAAAACCTTTTATCATTTTTTTGCCTGAATGGTTAAAAGAGTGGGAAAAGTATATGCAAAATGATGCCAAGTACAAAGAAGTGGCCCTGCCCAACTGGGAAAATGCAATCGTCATTCATATTACGCCGGCGCCTCAATTCGGTCTGGATCATGATATTTTTGTGAGGATGGATCTCTGGCACAATGGCGAATGCCGCTCCATCCGTTACATTCCCAAATCGGAAGTCGGGAAAAATCCCAAAGATTTTATTATCACTGCCTCCATTGACCGCTGGTTTGCCGTCGGGAGAAAACAACTGGATGTGGTCAAGGGAATGATGCAGGGGAAACTCAAACTCAAGGGAGATCTTCCTACGGTCGTCAAGGCGGTCAAGCCCGCCGTTCGCATTGTGGAAACAGTGGGTGAAGTGGGAGGGAAGTATGAGGACGAACTGACGCCTGAAGAAACAGAAAAATTCCGGGCCACCGTTAATGAATTGCTGCCCGAATTTGGTCTTGTTTAGAAACGGTCTTAGTGACACCGGATGGAGGAAGGAGTTATTTCGCCGATATCCGGTGTTTGTCTGATTTTTATAATTTCGTTTCAATATGCTCATAAATTAATGACTCAATCATTCAAGGAGAGGTGAACTATGGCGTACGACAGGGATCTCAACTTCATCTATCGCAATCCGACAAGATTAATTTACGGGGAGAATTCGATCAACGAAGTGGGACTGGAAGCAGATGCGCTGAAATGCAGCAGGGCCTTTTTGGTGACGGATAAGGGCATCGTGAATGCCGGACTGACCGAACGGGTGGAAAAAGCGCTGGGCAGAAAACTGGCGGGAACTTTTGACGGGTGCATTCAGGATTCCGATTTGCGCATTATTAATGATGCAGCCGAAATTGCCCGGGGCAAGGGAGCCGATATTCTGGTCAGTGTCGGCGGCGGCAGCGTGATTGATACAACCAAAGGGATTGCTATTGTTTTAAAGGAAGGCGGTAAAATTGAGGATTATAAGGGGCAGCAGTGTCTTACGCGTCCGCAAACGCCCCATATTGTCATTCCCACAACGGCAGGCACCGGCAGTGAGGTGACGTACTTTGCGGTGATCAAGGATCAGGTCAACCACCAGAAACACCCCTATTGCGATGATAATATCATTCCCAATGTCGGGATTCTCGATCCGACCATGACCGCGGGATTGCCGCCGATGCTGACGGCCACCACAGGCATGGACGCTTTTAGTCACGCACTGGAGGCCATTCATGCGACACCCTGCTCGCCGGTTGCGGACGGCATGGCGCTGCACGCCATCCGATTGATTATGGAATATCTGCCCCTGTGCGTAGAGAACGGCAAAGACCTGTTTGCGCGAGGTCAGCAGTTAATGGCGTCTACCATCGCCGGAATCGCCTTTACCAATGCCCAGGTCGGTCTTGTCCACGCCATCGCCCATACGCTGGGTGGGCTTTTCCAGGTGCCTCACGGATTAGCCAACAGCCTGATGCTTCCGCATGTCGTCCGTTACAACATGGACACCTGCGCGGATAAATATGTCATGATCGCCCAGGCCATGAATATTTACGCTAAGGGGATGAGTGATGAAGAGGCGAGCGAAGCGGTGGCCGAAGCCATAACCGCATTAACCAAAAGAATGGGCGTACCGCAACGGTTGAGGGATGTCGGTGTTCCTGAAGACGGTCTGGTTCAGTTGGCTGAAGGGACGTTATCCGATGGCGCCATTGTTTATAATCCCAAACCTGTTTTTGAAGCGGAAGAGGTTCTCGGCATCATCAAGCAGGCATGGTAGTTTGGATTCATTAATATTCATTCAAAGATATGAAGGAGGAGCTATGGCTCAGATCAATTTTGCCCCCGGCGTGGAGGATGCCGGTCTGCCCGTCATGATTGCTGATATCATCAAGGGCAATTTGGAGGCCAAACCGCAGCGGCAGGGCGACTTTAATGCCCTCAACGGCAATATCTACATGCAGGCTCATGATGCGGAAGTCGACATGACGATGGTTTTTGAAAAAGGGAATCTGACCGTGCACAGCGGCAAGGTGGGAGATCCCAAGATATCCATCAGCACCGATTCGGATACACTGCTGGCACTGGCCAATATTGATGTCAAATTCGGCCTGCCCTATTATTTCGATAAAGTCGGTTTCGAAGTGTTGAAGAAGCTGTTTTTAAGCCGGGAGCTTAAACTCGCAGGACTCTTAACTCACCCGATCATGCTGACCAGATTTACAAAGCTCATGTCCTGTCGTTGAAGCCTGCCAAACGCCATGGATAGATCATTTTAAAAATTTTAACAACAGCGCGCGCATTCAGGCGCGTTGTTGTTAAAAACCGTCTTATTGCGTCTGACGACCCCAAAAAAATTACTTTGACTTCAAATCGAAAATTGTTTATATCGTAAAAAAAAATGGTTCTAATCTAAATCGCATCACAGCAAAAAAGAAGACTCATGTCCGTTATAATTCGCATTAGATTCTTTGGTTTCTTATCAATGAGTGTCATGCCCGTTGTAATGAATGTTAGATTCAATAATCTCTAGATATGTTAAAGCATATGCAGCATCATGCTGTTTTCCAAGAGAAGATAAGGGGGAGGATTTGATTATGCGGGAAATTCATGCGGGAGGGAAACTTCTGAAAAAAATTTACGTGGCTATATTCCTGTGGTTTACCGGCAGAGCCATTCAGGCGGCGGCAAAAGTCGACAAGGAAGTTCAAAAAGAATTTGATGCTCTTCCTGACGAATTCACCTTTGCGCTGGGTTGTCTGCCCAACGGTCCGTGGATGGTGGTCGGCAAGCAAAAGGGCAAGGTAAAATATTTCGGCGGCGATCTCAAATGCCGGCCTGTTCATCTTCGTCTCGTTATCAAAAGTATTGATGCCGCATTTTTAATATTGTCTTTTCAGGAAAGCACGGCTCTGGCGACAACCCGTAATCGTCTGATGACGGACGGCGAAGTTCCTTATGCCCTGTCGGTCATACGGATTCTTGATATTGTGGAAGTTTATCTTCTGCCCAAGATCATCGCTTCTCTGGCTGTGAAACGTTATCCCTCATGGTGGTCGTTCGGCCGCAAACTCGCAGGACGGGTCGGCGTCTACACGCGCACTTTGTTGGGGATTTAATGAAAGGAATATAAAATGAATATTACAAACGGTTTTGCATTTATCTGTCCGTTCAAGACGAATTCAGGAAACAAAGCTCTGGAGCATCTTCCCGTAGAGTTGGCCGGCTTCAATGCTTTCAAGCCCCTGATCATCACCAGCCGTCAGTTGGCGGGCTGGAGGGCCATTTCAACGTTGAAAAACGCGTTCGGTGATTCGGGAATGACGCTTGGTCTTTTTGATGATGTAACACAGACGGCCGATTTGAACGTTGTCGAACAAATCAGAGACATATTTGTCAAGGGGCAATACGATGTCATCATCGCCCTGGGCGGCGGGATCATTGTTGATGTGGCGAAAATAGTGAACCTGGCGGTTTCACAAAAAGTTGCCGATGCGTGTCAGCTTTCGCCGGCAACGGCCATTCGCGATCCCCTGGGACCCCTGGTCGTCATTCCGACGTTTGCTGTCAACGGAATGGAGACGTCGAAATATGCCGTTTTAAGCGGAAAGACATTTACCTCGGTTCATTTAATGCCCGATCTCGTGGTGCTTGATCCGCGACTGACCCGGGCAAAAGACGGGAAAACCGTTGCCGAAGCGGGTATTGCCGCATTCGGCCGCACCCTGGAGGCGTACATTGCTCCGGATAAAAATCCTTTTATGGACGCCTATGCTTTTACCGCAATGCGCTTTATCCGGGAGAACCTCGCCTTGGCCGTCAAGAAACGCTGTAATAAAAAAGAGTCCCTTGCGGTGGCCAATGCCGTGGCCATGTCGGGATGTGTTATTTCCAATACCGATCAAAACGTGCTTCACAGACTGGGGCAGGTATTTCAGAATACGGTTCATGTTCATCCGGGCGTGATCATCGGAATGTGCCTTTATCCTCTTCTTGACGATACCATGAAAAAGGGCAACTCTCTTGTATCCAACCTACTGCTTCTGCTGGGCGGAGACGATAAATACGCCGCCATGCCGGAGGCAGGGAGGACAGGAGCGGCTCTGAGGGAGGTATATGGATTTACGTATGAGATTTATAGTATGCTGAAGGGCAAAATGCCGCAGACCATCAGGGAAGCGGGTATCCCGCAGTACCTGATGGACGATGTATTGGAAGTCATCAATCAAGAGCCGGACGGGACTTACCTGCGCACGGTCATCGATCGTGTCGGCGGCTCAACCAAGGCCTGAACGGAAAGGATATAACCCATGATACTACCGGATTATTATGAATTTTGCTGCCGTGTAAAAATTGTTGCGGGACACGACGCGCTGGAAAAGATACCGGCGCTGCTTGCCGAAATGGGGTCAAAAAAACCGCTGATCATCACCGATAAAGGCGTTGCCGCCGCCGGTCTGGTGGATATCGTTGTCAATGCTCTCAAGGATGGTGTTACGATCGGAGGTATTGCCGACAATGTTCCTCCGGACTCCGATTTGAAGGTGGTCAACCAGCTCGCCGGTCTTTACCGGGATAACGCCTGTGACGCCATTATCGCCGTCGGCGGCGGTTCCGTGATGGATACGGCCAAAGGGGTCAACATCGTCGTTTCCGAGAATGCCACCGATCTGATGGCCTTCAGCGGCGCCGGGGCCCTGAATCGGCGCCTGAAGACTCTCGTTGCCATACCGACCACGGCGGGAACGGGATCGGAAGTCACACTGGTTGCCGTGATCAAAGATCATGAAAAGCATTTAAAAATGGCCTTTACCAGTTATTTTTTGTTGCCCAGTGTATCCATTCTCGATTCCCGGATGACCATGACCATGCCGCCTTTCATTACAGCCATGACGGGTATGGATGCCTTGAGCCATGCCGTTGAAGGATATTACTGCCTTCAGAAAAATCCGTTGAGTGACGCCCACTCTCTGGCTGCCGTCAATATGATTCACCACTATCTGCCCACGGTGACCAAAAATCCTGCGGATAAAGACGGTCGCCTGGCCATGGCGGTAAGCGCGTGTCTTGCCGGCATCTCTTTCTCCAATTCCATGGTCGGAATCGTCCATAATCTCGGTCATGCCACCGGTTCTGTCTGTGGAGTTCCTCATGGAATCTGCATGGCCATTTTATTGCCCTATGGTCTCGAATACAATATGCATAAGCGCGGGGATACCATCGGGGAACTGCTGCTGCCCATGGCGGGCGAGGACGTCTATCTCAAGACCTCCAAGGCGGATCGGGCGGATAAGGTTGTTTCCCTGATCCGGCAGATGAATCAGGATCTCAACGAGATCACCGGCGGGCGACATGCGCGGTTCTTCTCGGAGATCAAAGACCGCGATGGGAAGCCGATGGTTTCACGGGAGATTCTTCCTGAAATTGCCAAAGCAGCCCTGCTTGACGGAGCAACCATTTATAATCCGGAAGATTCAGACTATGAAGATAATTTATTAGTGTTGGAAGCGGCATGGGAAGGCAAGCCCCTTGACCGGAATAAAATTAAAAAAGGGTAAACATTACAAGAGAGAGTTTTTATGAGTAAAGCTTATATGGGAAAAATCCTCATGGTGGATCTGTCCAGCAAAACCATGACGGAAGAGACAATACCGGATAGTGTGTACCAGCAATATCTGTCCGGCATGGGGCTCGGAGCCTACATCCTTTACAACCGAATACCGGCCGGCGCCGACCCTCTGGGGCCGGACAATATTCTGGGCTTCTGTTCCGGTCTGCTGACCGGCACAGGCAGTTTATTTTCAGGACGATGGACGCTGGTCGGCAAGTCGCCTCTGACCGGAGGCTGGGGCGACGCGAATTGCGGCGGCACGTTTTCTCCGGCCATCAAGCATTGCGGCTATGACGCCATTTTCTTCAAAGGCATCAGCCCCAATCCGGTTTATTTATATGTAAAAAACGGCAAGACGTTTCTCAAAGATGCCTCGGACCTGTGGGGAATGGATGCCGTCGAAACGGAGGAGAAACTCAAGAAACAGTACGGCGAGAGAGCGGGCGTGGCGGTCATCGGCCCTGCCGGAGAAAAGGTTTCTTTGATTTCCGGTGTTTGTACCGACAAAGGCAGAATCGCCGCCCGATCGGGATTAGGCGCTGTCATGGGGGTGAAAAAACTTAAAGCAGTGGTCCTTGACGGTGTGCAACGGATTCAAGCTCAAGACCCTAAATCAATGAAAAGTCTGAGTCAAAAATGTATCAAGTGGACCAACTTCCCCATGCCGCTCGGCCTGCTTCCGGGCGTGGGCCTGGCTCTTATGGGAACATTTATGGGGGCGACTCCGGTCATGTTTGCCCAGGATGGTCTCCTGTACAAAACCATTTTAAGAACATGGGGCACGGGAGGCATGAATCAAATGTCCATTGAGATGGGCGATTCACCCTTGAAAAACTGGGAAGGTTCCAGTCGGGATTTCCACCTGGGTAAATCCAAAACCGTCAATCCGGATATCATTAAAAAAGCTGAAATCGTAAAATATCACTGTTATTCGTGTCCGCTGGGATGCGGCGGCATTTGCGCCACCAAAGGAAAGTATTCCCATACTCATAAACCCGAATATGAAAGCATCCTCGCGTTGGGAGGGTTGTGCATGAATGAAGATCTGGACAGCCTCTTTTATTTGAACGAACTTCTTAACCGGGCGGGCATGGACACCATTTCCGCGGGCGCAACGGTGGCCTTCGCCATTGAGTGCTACGAAAAAGGTATTCTGACGAAGGAAGATACGGACGGTTTGGAATTGAAATGGGGCAATACGGAAGCGATTGTCGCCCTCATCAGAAAAATGGTCGACCGGGAAGGCATAGGCGATATTCTGGCCGATGGATCCAAAGTTGCCGCGGCAAAAATCGGCCGGGGCGCGGAAGAGTGCACTGTTCATGCGGGAGGTCAGGAACCGGCCATGCATGACGGGCGCGGCGATCCCGGCTTCAATGTCCATTACAGTGTGGAACCCACGCCGGGTCGGCATACGATCGGCGCGCATTTATATTACGAAATGTTTCAGCTCTGGAAGCGGGTCAAAGGATTGCCCAAGCCCAATCTTCTCTATATGAAAGGCAGCAAATATAAGATCAATAAGGAGAAGGCCGAAGCTTCCGCCGCATGCAGTAAATTTATGAGCATGGGGAATGGCGCGGGCATGTGCATGTTCGGCCTTTTTATCGGAGCGAAAAGGATTCCCACGTTCGACTGGCTAAATGCCGCGACCGGCTGGACGTTTACCCCTGAAGAATACATGACCATCGGCGAACGGATTCAGACGATCAAACAGAATTTTAACATCCGGCACGGCATCGAACCGAGAAAAAACTTTATCAGCAGCCGCGCACAGGGGAAGATTCCTCAGAAAAAAGGTCCCAATAAGGGACGGTTTGTCGATGTGGAAAAACTTGCCGCAGATTACTGGGAACAGTTTGGTTGGGACAGGACCAACGGCAAACCCAAAGAGGAAACATTGAAGAAACTGGGAATCAAATAAGAGGTAACAGCATGTCATATACAATTACGGAAAAATGCAATGGCTGTGGCGCCTGCGCTCGAGTGTGTCCCGCGGATGCCATTACCGGTGAAAAAAAGAAAATTCATTCGATCAACGCAGCGCTATGCATCGAATGCGGCGCCTGCGGCAGGGTTTGTCCTCAGGGAGGCGTCTTGGATGCCGATGGCGTTTTGTGCGTCATGATCAAACGATCTGAATGGCCCAAGCCGGAAATCATCGTGGGAAAATGTATCGCTTGCGGCATCTGTGTCGGGACCTGTCCCGCTGGATGCCTGGCTATGTCGGACCGGCCGCGAAATCAAGGCGTGGACGCTTTCCCATATCTGAAGGACGCCAAATCCTGCATCGGTTGCGGATTCTGCGCTTTGGAATGTCCGGTAGATGCCATCGTCATGCAAAAGCCGGAAAAGGCAAAAAAAGAGTCTGCTGAAATGAAAGCGGCGGGTTCGGCAGCGTCCGCGTGAGGCATTACATTAAGAAAGCAATACCGTCATGCCTGCGTAAACGTGATGTCCCGAAGGTTAACACGGTATCGCAGGACAGGAGGATGACGAAATACTGAAAATATGACTGCCGTCGTTTTTCTAACCAAATTAAAAAACCGGTGCTATAAAACACCGGTTTTTTTATGGACAACGCTGCTGGTTTAAGTGGACAACAATCTCTACATAATTTCCCTATGTATTTTCCATCCGTCGGCACTTTTTTTCAATTCCAGAGTTTTCGAACCTTTGGTTCTTAAAATGGAAGAACTGTACTGTTGCACAAATGTTGCCCTGGCTGTATTGCCGCTTATGGAAATTTGTAAATTATTGACGCTGATTTTAATGTTGCTGCTTTTTTGGCGTACTTTAATCTTATGCGCTATCCAGGCATCGAGTCCCATGTTACGGGATTGAAAATCAGACGCATAACAGGCCCGATATGTTTTCATGCTGCCCGATTCCCAGCTTGCCCGCCATTTTCTGACCAGGCTCCGGATGTTTTTTTCGGCAATTTTTTCGGGGGAGACGGCATCCTTTTGCGTGTCTTTGGCTGTTGCCAGGCGCCTGTCCGCAGGCTCGGATATCGAGGACTCATCAACAACATACCAGTTTTCGTTTATTTTTTCTAAAACCAGTTTATTATAGAATCCCTGAAAAGTATTGTTGTCCTTCACGTCAAAAATCTGATCAAAAATAATGACGGCATTATCGCCTTCCTGCAGGATGGCGATGTCGCGAGGCTGTAAAACAAAATGTTTTTTAATGAAATCCAAATTTTTAATTTTGTAGTGAAGGTCTTCTCGCTTCTTTCCCCTGATCTGGGCGCCTTCAGCATACAAAGAATCAATTTCCTTTAAATTTTTTTCAACAAATGCTTTGTTCCACGACCATAATATCTTCTCGAATTCATCTCTGGAGTCGGAAAGATAATCCTGATCAACCCAATTGATGGATTCGGAGATAATGACGGGTGTTCTGTTCAAATGAATGAAGTTGGCCAGTTTCTTCATATCTTCATCACTTAGCACGACACAACCGTTGGATTGTTGCGGAAGCAGTGGCTTGGTGGTTCCGTGAATCCAGATATTATTGCCGTCTTTGCCTGCTCGTTTATCGGACAGAGTCGGATAATCCAGCGTAAAGGCCAGTGAACCGTACGTTTCCGAAGGTCCCGGGTTTTCCAGGATTCTGGTGGCGAAGAAAATTCCATTGGGGGTTTTTGCATCTCCCGCAATCCTTTTGGAACCGGGGTTTTTACCGGTGGAACAAACCGTTTCGAAGACCTTGGAGTATTTGCCTGATTTATAAAAGACATATAATTTTTGATGTTCTTTATCGACAACGACCGCGTATCCTGACGAAAAGGCAACAATTGAATCCGGTATCTGACCTTTGTAGGAAGAATGGTCTGATGACGCCGGTTTCGCGATTTGCTTTTTTTCCGTCAAGGGCGGCGATGAAGAGCCTCTTAATTTAATATCTGCAGCAACGGTGGAATAAATATTCATGAAGTAGAACAGAGCGCCGATCAGCAGAAGGATGAGACAAGAGATTATTATTTTTTTCTTCTTATTCATAAGAACAGGTAAATTCAGAGTTTTTTTAAAAAAAGTATTGTTCTTTTAGCAAAAAACTGATAATCATTCAAGAAATTAATACAAAATAAAAATTGCTCTTCTGTGAGGCTTTCTTTTTTTTGTGAGAACAAAGAATCTAATAAAATGATTTACAGGAATTTGGAATTACATTATAAATTTAAAAAAATGATTTATTAGATTGGTGCATGCGTCAACGACCAGGAGATTATTTTGTCTAATACCAGCAAAGACATAAACTCTACGGAAAAACTTCTCAATGTGATACGCGGGAAAGACGAGGCGTCTTTCGGCGGGCTCGGAAAACAGAAAATTTCTTTAACGCCGGATAAAAAAACCGGTATTTTCCAATCAGGATTTCTTGAAAAATTCCTTTCCAAAAAGAAGTATACGGTCGGTATCGATATCGGGCGTGAATTTATCTGCCTGGTAAAAACAGCTCAAGACAGCAATCATCAGCCGATTTTAGTCGATAAAAAAATCATCACAATAGATCCCCGGTTCGTCATAGGTTCTCCGGAATTCAATCAGTTGGTCAAAACGTCGGTTTTAAGTTTTTGCGGCAATCTTGCTGATTGCGACATCTGGACCAAGGTTGCCACAAGTCAGGTCGGCGTTTATTTCTTCACGATTCCCCGCGTTCCCAAAAAGCAAATTCAGAAAGTCATTTTCTGGACGGCCAAAAAAGAGGGATTTTACGATGAAGAAAAACAGATTTTTGATTTTGAAATCCATGGCGAACTGGTAGAGCAGGGGACGCCTAAATATTCGGTCATGTTCTATACCGCTCAAAAATCGGAAATTGCGAGAATAGAATCCTTTGCCGATAATCTCGGCATCAATCTTAAAGGAATTACCATCGTTCCTTTCGCCATGCAGAATATTTTCCGGTCGAAATGGATCCCTGCCTCGGAAGAAATTTTTGCCAGTCTGTTTGTCGGTGATAATTATTCCCGCATTGATGTTTACGACAAAGAAAATCTGGTCATGACCAGAGGGATAAAAACAGGCAGTCTTTCCAGCATGGCAGAGGCGCTTGTTGCCGGCCTTAGCGTAAGAAAAGGAGGCTTGAAGCTGGATCAGGCTGAGGCCAAGAAAATCGTTTGCACCATGGGGGACGAACCGGGTCCAGCGAAAGAGGCCATTGACCGAACAAAATGTACCAGGGAAGACGTCCTGAATATGATCGCTCCCGTTTGGGAGAGATTGGCGCGTCAGATTGATTTAACACTGAAAACATCGCCCATCGGCAATAAAAAAGTCGAAAAAATATATGTTTTGTCATCTATTCATTTTGATCAATCCCTGTTGGATTACATGGGCAATCAATTGGATACCCGAATTGAAATATTTGATCCTTTCAAGAACAGAAAATCGGTTATTTCAGAACAATCGTTAAGCTCTTCCGAAAGAATACTGATTTCTCCCGCTCTGGGGTTTGCCCTGTCGGATAACAGTTACACGCCCAATGCCATATTTACTTTTGAAGAAAAACGTCAGGACATTAAATCGAAACGAAATAATAAGATTATTTTCATGGCCTTCCTGGCGGCGCTGATGGTTTGTATCGGTACGTTATTTTATCAGGGATCCAAATTCAGTACGCTGAAAAAAAATAATCTGGCCCTGGAAAAAGAACTGGCGCTTTTCAGCCCGATGGTGTCGCAGGAAACGATTCTTCAGGAAGTGAACAGGATCAAATTACAGAGAGACGCGGTCCGGCAGTATGCGCAAAAATATCTGGGGGTCGCGGTGATCGGAGAGATTTCGGATACGACCCCGGAAAACGTGCGTCTCATTAATTTGCGCCTGCGGCAAGCCGCCGGTTCTCCCGCAGCGGCTGGTCAAAAGACGGAACATAACGGTCTTGTTCTCGAAGGCATCATTTTTAATAAAAAGGATATGCTGGAATCCGATTTGACACAATACATTTTAAAACTGGAAAATTCTCCTCTTTTCAATACGGTGTCGGTGCAAAATAAAAATATTGTTAACTTTGATAAGAAAGACGTCATTCATTTTGTATTAAGTGCCAAACTGGGTTCGTGATGATGAAAAATTTTAATCTGAATGCGCAACAGAAGAAAAGTATTCTCTACGCCGTGATCTGCAGCGGAATTGTGTTAATTATTGTTTTGGTGGGCATACTGCCTTACTCGTTCAAAGTATCCAACCAGCAGAATGAAAATGAAAAATTAACGTCACAAATCAAGGAGCAAAGAGAGCTCGGGCCTGTCTATAAGACATTGACCGGCAATGTGGAACAGACCGATGTTCTTATTCTGCCGCATGCGCAGAAAACGGCGCTGCCTCGCCAGGACATTACAATCATTCAGAAGGATTTTCAGGCGGCAGCGCAGAAATCCGGATTAAAAATCATTTCGTATGCTCCGGAAATTAATACATCGGCCAGTCCATCCGCATCGTTTTTACATAACCTGGAACTGAAAGGGGAACTGGCTGGATTCCGCAAATTGCTGATCGCGCTGGGCGCCCTTCCTTATGTGGAAAGAATCGAAGAAATCAGCATTCAGCAAAACGCCGGCGCCATGGATTTTAAAATGAAGATTTGGACAGCCGTTCAATAGGCAGGTAAAGGGATTTATGGCCAAATTGAAGAAAAGAGAAATTGTCATTTTAGCAATAGCCGCGCTGTTTGTCTTGTATGCCGTCTATGTTTATCTGATTGCTGATCGCCAGAAAGGCAAAAAAGTGAAGCCTGATCAGGAAACGGTGAAGGTTGAAGCGGTCGTCAGCGGGATAACCGGTGAGTTGAATAAAAGTAAGATTTCCGATTTTGATCATTATGTAATCCAGAGAACGCAGACGGATTGGGATAAGAATCCTTTCCTGAAAAGAGAATTATACAGAGCCTGGCTGGCCAAAGACAGCAAAGGCAAAGACGGGGTTGCCGCCGTTCCGATCATTTATTCGGGTTATATAGAGACGGGGAAAAACAGACTCGCCGTGCTTAACGGCATCGAATATAGAGTTGGTGAAGCATTGCAGGAGGAAGGGTTTGTCTTGAAAAAAATCATGCCTTCCAAAGTTGTAATATTTGATAAACGAATCGGAAGTAATCTGGAAATCCCGCTGCAGGAATAAAATTTGTCAATTGGAGGTTATCGCCTTGAGAAACTCTATAATGAATAAAAAAATCATGACTTTGGTTTTTTGTTGCACAGCACTCATGTTTGTATGGGGCTGTGCCGGCGGAGTCAAAAATGAAAAAAAGGACGCTTTTTTCGAGAAGTGGACGACGCTTGCTGAAAATTCTCAAGGTCATTCCCCTTCGGCGCACCCCAAAAAGATTGACACGTCGGCCCTCATTGCAAAAAAAGATCCTGCAAGTCCAATGGTGGGCGCCAGTGACGAGGCAAAGAAACTTCCCACATCGCCCATTCATCTGACCATGCGCCAGGCGGATCTCAAGGCGGTGTTGCGGGCAATGGCCAAATCGGTGAACAAGAACCTGCTGGTGAAAAACGAGCTGAAAGGGGAAATCAGTGTTGATTTTAAAGGGGTCGCCTGGGATGAAGCATTTACCGGATTGTTGCGGACCTACGGTTTGTCTTATGTCTGGGAGGGAGACATCATCAGAGTTATGACGGCGGATGATCTTAAACAGGAATTGGAACGCAAAGTTCAGATGCGTGATATTCAATGGGTCGAGCCGCTTTTGGAGCCGGTTGTTGTCAGTGTGGATTACGCCGATTCCAAAAAACTGGCGGAAACAGCCCAGGAACTTCTTACAAAAGATAAAGATGGAAAACCGCGCGGGTCCATCAAAGTCGATGATCATAGCAACTCGTTGATCATTTCCGCCATGCGCGATGATCTGACAAAGATACTGCCGATCATCGAAAAACTGGATAAACCGACCTCTCAGATTTTAATCAAAGCCAACATCGTGGAAACCACCAAAGGCGTGGCCAGAGATCTGGGCGTGATGTGGGGCGGATACAACAGAAGTACGCAAGGTAAGGAAGATCTCATCATCACGGGTGGCGGTGTTTCTCCGGCCGGGCCTATCGGCGGCACAGGAACGGCTCCGCAACGATCGGGATTGGGTGTGAATTTCCCCGTGGATACAACAAATCTGTCATCCGTTATTGCTCCCATGGGATCGTTAGGGTTGTTGTTCGGCAGGATCGACGGTAACTTGCTGGAGGTTCAGTTACAGGCCCTGCAGCAGGATAACAAACTAAATATTTTATCCAGCCCGTCCATAACAACGCTGGATAACCAGGAAGCATCTACAAAAAATGGTGAAAGAATTCCTTACGTCACAACGGAAACGAGCGGCGGTACGACAACGCAAACCACCAAATTCGAAGATGTTGTGATGGAACTGAAGATTACACCGCATGTCATTGACGGTAAGAATTTAAAGATGAAGATTTTAGTAAAAAAAGATGAAGTTGATATGACGCGAAGATCTTCCATGGGAGATCCCTACATCATCAAAAAGCAGACTGAAACCGAATTGATTGTCAAAGACGGTGAAACCATCGTGATCTCCGGTTTGACCAAGCAGACCAATACGTATTCACAAAGCGGCGTGCCTTGGTTAAAGGATATTCCCGTTCTGGGCTGGGCGTTCAAATCGGATGGCAAGGGTGAAAATATGGAGGAAGTGCTTATATTTATCACGCCGCATATTTTGCCGGTTGGCAACAGTTGACATCGGTTATTCGGTACGTAGTTGAGCATCAGATAACTCATCATCCACAAAACGGGCAAAACCGGCATTATACCGGCGGAGCGGCCGTGTCGCTAAACAATGGCCGGTATTGAAACGTTAACATGGCCGTTAAAAATGGAATATTTCAACATTCTCAATTTAAAAAAAGAGCCGTTTTCCAATTCGCCCGAACCGGAGTTCCTTTTTCAGCTTCCCCAGTACAGCGACTGTTTACAAAAGCTGGAACTGGCTGTCCGTCTGCGTCGAGGAATCAATGTAATCATCGGAGATATCGGCACGGGCAAAACAACGTTATGCCGTAAACTCATCCAGAACTTCTCACCGTCTTCGAAGGATGCCGGCAAAACGGAAATTGAACCGCATCTTTTGCTGGATCCCGCATTTAAAAGCAACCTGGAATTTCTGCAAACGTTTGCGTCCATGCTGGGCATCAACGATTCAGAACCCGAGACAGAAAGCGAATGGCACTTAAAGGAAAAAATTAAAGACTGCCTGTTCGATAAGGGTGTGGACGAAAAAAAAATCGTTGTTCTCATGATCGATGAAGGACAGAAAATTCCCGACGATTGCCTGGAAACACTGCGTGAATTTCTGAATTACGAAACCAACGAATTCAAACTTTTACAGATCATTATCTTTGCGCAGAAGGAATTTTACGACGTTCTTAAAAAGAAAACCAATCTTCTGGACAGGGTTAATATCCTATACCGGCTTCGTCCGTTAAACTTCACACAAATGAAGGCCATGATCAATTACCGTCTGAAGGTGGCCGGCCATTTTGAAAAACATCCCCATGTGTTCAGCTTCCCGGGCTTTGCCGCAGTTTATCTGGCGACAGGAGGATATCCGCGCAAGGCAGTTTTTTTGTGTCATCAGGTTCTTTTAAAGATGATCATTCGTGAAAAAAAGAAAGCCGGATGGTTTCTGGTGCGAAGTTGCCGGGAGAACATGAAAGCGCCCCTATCCCGGAAATTAGGATGGGGACTCGCCGGGCTTTTATTTTTGATTGTTCTGGGAATTTCAGTCGGTGCGGTTGCGCTGCAGGGCCTCCATTCAGGCAAAGAAAAACAGGGGCGGTTGGCTTCAACCGGTTCCGGCATTAATGAATCTGCGTCGGCAATGTCCGTTGTTCATCCGTCCGGGGATTCAACGGTTCAGGCCATCGATGCCCCGGATGCGAAAATGCCCGATGCTCTGGGAAAGATCTCTATGGCAAAAAGAAGAACGCTCTGGTGGGTGTCATACAATATTTACGGCGACAACACGCCTCAATTCATGGAAAAGATTTTTGCCGTAAATCCTCATATTAAAAACAAGGATGTTGTTGCGGAAGGAACGATAATAACTTTGCCGGCCGTTCCGGCCGATTCCAGTCCCTTGAATCCGGGCGACATCCTGATCGCTTTAGAAAGTGGACAAGATCTGGAAATTATGTATAATCTTTTTCGCAATCATCCTCATGAGCAAATACTGCCGCCATTGGCATTTCTTTCGCTGTGGAATAAAAAGAAAGGCTTTGAGTTTGCCGTTGTGATTAATAAATGCTTTAAGAATGAGGAGGAGGCATCGCAGGCTATAAACAAACTGTCGCCATCTGTGGCGGCGAAAGCGAAAATTTTATCTCAATGGGACGCGGACACGGTTTTTTTCAACCGCCGCGCGCCGGAATATTGATCTGATTGGGGGATGCATGAAAACCAGAAAACGATTGGGTGAGGTACTGGTCAACCAAGGTATTTTAAGCGAAGAAATGCTTGCCAAAGTATTAAGTGAACAAAAGAAAACCAATCTGAAATTCGGTCAGTATTTAATACGGCAGGGTATTGTCAAGGAAAAACAGATTCTGGATTTGTTGAGTGATCAGCTCAACATCAAGAAGTATCAGGTGAACGAATACCCTCTTGATTTTGATTTGATCCGTTACATCCCTTTCGATTATGCGCAGAAAAACCAGGTGGCTCCTCTGAGAATCAAGGGGAATTTGCTGGAAGTTGGAACGGCTGATCCTTTGGAGATCAAAGTTCTCGATCATATTGAAAAAATAACCAACATGGAAGTGGAACCCGTGCTCTGTTCCGAAATGGAGATTAATCAGCTCATCAGTAGCATGTATGGCGTGCAATCCGATTTGGGCGGCATCATGGATGGTCTGAAAATTGAGAGCAAAACGGAAGACGATACCGAGCTTCAGGAATCCCTTCAAATCACGTCTTTGCAGGATCAGGCGGGAGAAGCGCTGGTGGTGCGGCTGACAAATTCGATTTTCGCTCAGGCTGTACGCAGCAAGGCCAGCGACATCCACATCAGTCCCCGGCACAACACGGTTCAGCTGCGTTATCGCATTGACGGCAA
>JAGOMJ010000071.1 GCA_017993615.1 Smithella sp.
AAAATGAATCTATTGATGTTTTCGTTGTACCTTTTTTTCATTCCGCCCTCCTTAATTTTTCGCGCAATGAAACACGCGACCTTCCAGGCAGTCCAAGGGGTCAAGTCTCCTCTTGGCTCATGGCAATATTGCCTCCACGTCCGCTATTCTTTTCCGCAAACCTACATCCTCTCTTAATGCCTGTTCCATCCTTTGAATAACACTGCTCACGCTGCTGTAACTGCGCATTACGAACCGATTCCCAATTTCTGATAGCGAAGCTCCGGTATGTTTTCTCATTAAATATGTCCATAATGGGACGGTTCTATTTTTTGAAATAAGTTCCTTATTTTTTCTCATTAATTCCTCCTTCATTTTTCGCATAAAGATACTCGCAGTCCTGTAGCGACACAGTTACGTTCCAAAACAAATGTTTTATTATGATTAATTATTCGCGGAATAATATTAGAAATGCTTCTTGGATTACCATGGTATTCCGAATGATAAACTGAGGTAAGAAAACGATCAGCATAGCGAATCACATAACAATTCTGTTGATCAAAAGGAACTTTCACTCTTTTTCCTTAGCATGAACCGTTTAAAGCAGTTCATCCTTTTGATTTGAACAACCGTGAATCAGTGAAACTTTTCTTGTGAAGCTTTTTGATTCTATAAGATTCTATAAGACGCGAATTTAATAAATAAAAATTATCTTCTTGTCAATAAAATTCATTAAAAATGATATTTGTTTTATCAAGAATGATGTTATCTTTAGCCGAAATGAAAATGATAGAAAAAAAAGTGGCGAGAAAAGGCTTCTGAATTTACCCTATATGATCTGTGAGTCGCACTTCGCCCGATCATCGTGGGAAATGACAAAATGAAGTGTTTCGATTTTTTACATGATTGTGTAAATTAGTCTTGACTTTTTTACATATAGAAACGGGATTTTATTTCGGCAAACAACTGTCAGTGCCCTATTTTCAGATTGTTCGAAACTGCCGAAAAGCCGAAGAATTTCCCGGCAACCGCGCCGGAATTCCCTCAACGCATTTCCTGATGATAACCGGATAAATATTGATCAGGGACAGAGGCCTATTTGTTTAGCAAATTTTATTTGCATCCTTGATTGCAAATTGATATATGCAGCGCGATTGTCGCAGTCGAGGCAATATTTTTCCATTTACAGCAGCAAAAATAAACATAGTTAGACAGTGTGAATAATTGTTAAAGTTCAGCAGCATTGTTTCACGCGTTTTTTTATTGTTCATTTGCTTTACAGCTCTTCCCTGCCGGGCTGATTCTCTGGATTACCGCGATGTGATCACCGACAGCATCGGTTATTGCGCGTCTCTGCGTGTCAAGAGTGAGGATGTTTTTATTTCCGATGCGCAATACCGAAGCAACTTTGCCGCTCTCTATCCGGTCGTCACCCTCGGCGGGCGCGCGGAAAGATATGAAAATATCGATAATCGTGACAACACGACGATTAACACGATAGACAATGAGGTGGTCGGCGGTTATGATAGCGCGTGGAGATCGTCCGTTTCTTTATCGGGACAGTATGCCGTTTCCAACTGGTACAAGAAAATTTATGAAACGGGCTATTATAAAAAACTCAAGGACACGAGCATCCATGAATGTGAAGCGGAAGTAAAAAAAACGATCCGGGATGTTACGGATATTTTCCGCTCTGTCGCAGAAAGCAAAATCAAGCTGATGTACGCCCGTGAAATTCTGTCGCGTCTTAACGAAATTTTCAGGATGAAACAGGCAGCTTTCACCAACGGACAATTTTCTCATGAGGACGTTCTGACGGCACAAACAGAAGTTTTGAATATGGAAAAGGATATTACCGGCATTCACAAAGACATGCGCGAGAGCCTCGAGAAACTGAGCAACTATACCGGCAAATCTTATTCCGTCGATGTGGATATCATTTCTTTGCCGCTGTCATCCTCCTTGCCGACACCGGACGAAACTGAGATTATTGCACAAACCCCCGAGTATAAAGCGCGGCTGAACGAAATCGAGGCCCTCAGATCCAGGAAAAAATCGGTGAGCAATAATTTTCTGCCGGATATTTCCGTTTACGGCCGATACGATTTTTACAACAGCAGCCCCGACAATATGCATGATTCGCTCAGTGATGTCCGTGCGACCGATTACAGCGTCGGACTTCACATCAGCCTGCCCTTGTTTGACGGAGGCGTCCGTAAATGGGAGAGGGAAAAATCTTTTCATGAACTGAAGAAGGCGCAGGAATACGCCCGCCTCGTTTTCAACGAAAAAAATAAGGACATCAAAACGCTCCGGGTCGGATACGCCGAACTTTCGAAATCATACTCGCATTATAAAAAAATCAAGGAACAATATGAGAAAATTAAGGACATCAACAGAAAATCAAAAGTTCTCGGCGAAAGAAGCGATCTTGACGTTATTGAATTTGAAAAAGACGCTCTGCTGGCGGAACGCGATCTGAAAATCATCGAGCACACAATGGCTTTTTATGAAAAACGGCTGGCGCTCGAGCTGAACTTTAATCAATTTGCAGGTGAATATGGCGGAAACGGGACTTGTCGGCATTGAAGTTATCTCCAAGATCCACACGGTAAGCATAGACATGCAAGCTGTTAAACGGCGCTACTTTATCGAAACCGAACTGAGCCGGGAGGAAGTTTTGCGCATCCTGAAGGATCACGGCATTCGTTCGCGTCTGAAGAAGCTGAAATCGGTCGACGACCTGCTGAAATATCCGTGTCCCTTGATCATCATCTCTCCTGAAAACGAATTCCATATTCTCCTGGGGAAAAAGGAAGATAAGATCTTTATCTTCGATTGCAATGAGAAAAAGCCCCGGGAAATGACAACCGATGAATTTCTTAAATTCTGGAACGGCGAGGCCATCGCGGTGTATCCCCGTTTTACGAAGACGGAATTTTTTCTGAACATGAAATGGCTCTTTAAAGAATTCTATAAACACCGTCCGGTTTTTACCGCCGTCATTACGGCTTCTTTTTTCATTCAGTTGTTCGGCCTGGTCACGCCGTTATTTATCCAGGTCATTATTGACAAGGTTCTTGCCCATCACGCGTTAACTACGCTACAAGTCGTCGCGGGAGCTTTTCTGGTTGTGCTGGTTTTCGATACCATCATGAACCTGATGCGCAATTACCTCCTTTATCATACCGCCAACAAGGTTGACGCAGGACTCGGGGCAAAGGTTTACCGCCATCTGCTTTCGCTGCCGTTTCGTTATTTTGAAACCCGGAAAGTAGGCAATATCATCGCCCGTGTCCGCGAACTGGAAAACCTGCGGCAGTTCATGACCAATATTTCTTTGACCGTTTTGCTCGATACGGTGTTTTCGGTGGTGTTTATCGTCATCATGTGGGTTTACAGTGGATATTTGACACTCATTGTGCTGGGCATTGTTTTTCTTATCGCGCTTATTTCATTTATAGCCACACCGATGATCAAGCAACGATTAGATGAAAAATTCCAGAAAGGCGCGCATAATCAATCTTTCCTGGTAGAATCCATTACCGGTATTCAAACCGTAAAATCGCTGGCTATTGAAGGCAAGATGATTAAGGACTGGGAAAAAAGCCTCGGCGAATATATCATGTCCGCGTTCAGACTTTCCAACCTGGGCAATGTGGCGGTAACGTCTTCGCAAACGCTGCAAAAGGCCATGTCGCTTGCCGTTATTTATTTCGGTGTCAGCCTTGTTTTCGATAAAAGCATGAGCGTAGGGCAACTGATCGCTTTTCAGATGTTCGCATCGCAACTGAGCGGACCGATCCTGCGCCTGGTGCGTATGTGGCAGGACTTTCAACAGGCCAGGCTTTCACTGGACAGAATCGGCGATATCATTAATACACCGCCGGAAGTGGTCGGCGGCGCCATTACGGTCAAAGAACTGAAAGGTGAAATTGTTGCCAAGGATGTCCGTTTCCGCTATGCGCCGGAGGCACCGTTGGTGCTGGACGGTGTCAATTTCACTATCCAAGCAGGTATGATGGTGGGTATTGTCGGACGAAGCGGTTCCGGCAAAAGCACGATTGCCAAACTGATTCAGCGGCTTTATCTGCCGGTCGAAGGCACCATGATGGTCGACGGCGTGGATATCCGTCACATGGACCCGCTGTTTCTGCGCTATCGCACCGGCGTTGTTTTGCAGGAATGTTATCTTTTCAGCGGCACCATTAAAGAAAATATTGCCATGGCGGCGCCCAACGCCGGCATGGAAAGAATCATCCAGGCGGCGCGGATTGCCGGCGCTCATGATTTTATTTCCGAAATGCCCATGGGGTACGATACTTATGTCGAGGAAAGAGGCTCTTCATTGTCCGGCGGCCAAAAGCAGCGAATCGCCATTGCCCGCGCGCTGATTATGAATCCCAATATTTTAATTTTCGACGAAGCAACCAGCTCTCTGGATTATGAATCGGAAAAGATCATCCAACAGAACCTGAACCTGATCAGGCAAGGGAGAACCGTTATATTTATCGCGCACAGGCTTTCGATCATGCGCGATTGCGATATGATTATAGTGATTGATCGGGGCAAAATTGTGGAAACCGGCAATCATGAAGCTCTGATGCAAAAAGACGGCCTTTACGCTTACCTCTATAAACAACAGGAGGAGAACAGACTGAGATGAGCAAATCCGATTATCACGATTTTAAGCCCATTCTGGCGGAAATTGAAGAACGGCCGACAAATCCGCTGGGCACCTATTTTCTGTGGACTATCATATCGCTGATGATTATTGTTCTGCTAACTCTATTTCTTGTTAAAATCGACGTTGTCGTTTCAGCACGCGGGAAAATCATCCCGATAGGGGATGTCAAGGTGATACAGCCCCTGGAAACAGGTGTCATAACCCGCATACATATTAAAGAAGGAGACTACGTCAAGAAAGGAGATATGCTGCTGGAGATAGATCCTTCCGTGGATACGGCGGATCTGGAGGGGAAGGAAAGAAATCTGAGTTATTCCCGCCTGTCCATGGAACGAATCAATGCCGTGCTTAACGAAAAAGATTTTTCGCCGGGGAAAAAAGATCGCGCATCGGAAATTGTTAGAGCACAGATGACACATTATGAGGCGCAAAGAGATGTTTATAATTCGACTTTGAAAGAAAAAGAGAAAGAGTCTCTCGAAAATCAAAGCGCGCTGGAATCTCTTAAAACAGAAATCGAAACGATAAACAAAGTCCTGGCCATCACGCTGGAAGATGAAAAAAGACAAAAAGCTTTGGTGGAAATCGGTACGCTGGCTGATAATCGCTACCGGGAAAAAATGAAGGAAAGAATGAATCTGGAACGCGAACGCGATTCCAAAGGAGGCCAGGTTCAACAGTTGGAAACAAAGCTCGCCAGAATAAGTGATGAGATACAAACCTTCAAAAGCAATTTCCGGGAAAAGCTGCTTTCCGATTATTCCAATAATATCCATGAACGAAATACTTTGGAAGCGGAAGTAAGCAGTCTGAAATTCAAACAGGGCAAGAGATTTATCATCGCGCCGGTAACCGGCTATATTCACCTGTTGCCGGTCAAAACCATCGGCGGGGTCGTCACAACAGCACAGCCGATCGTCGGTATCGTTCCGGAAGGCACACCGCTGGAAGTCAATGCCATCGTAATGAATAAAGACATCGGCTATGTCAAAGAGGGGCAATCCTGTGTTGTGAAGGTGGATACGTACGACTTTCAGAAATACGGGACCATTGAAGGCAAAGTCGAAATTATCAATCCTTATAGTATGGAAGAAAAAGAAAATAAGGAAACCAACAAGTCCGCTGAGAATGAATCCGGAGGCTACCCCGTACGCGTCAAAATGACGGCGGAAACCCTGAAAACAAAAAATGGCGATGTGTATAAAGTCAAACCGGGGATGTCCGCCACAGTGGAAGTGAATGTAGGCAAGCGCAGAGTGATTGAGTTTTTCCTTTTCCCGATAATCCGTTATCTGGATGAAGGTCTCAAAGTCAGGTAATTTAAGATCATTGATCAAAGCACATCATTTAAATAAAGGAGGATTCAACATGGCAAAGGGTGATAAAATTGATGAAAATTTGGAACAAGTTGCTCCGCAGCAGAGAAAACTTCGTTTTACAGAGGAAGGAATTAAAACTCATTATTCCGGTATATTCAATGTCGGTCTCGGAGCGGAAGAAGTTATTCTAATGTTCGGCAATCCTTCAATCGATCCCGATGTTATTCACATAGAATCGAAAATTGCTGTTTCGCTGAAAACAGCCAAGAGAATCACTCTGGCTTTGAGCAATCTGATTCGCCGTTATGAAGCGATCAACGGGGCGATCGATGTCTCTCCTGCAATGAAAGAAAAAAGCGGCAAAAATGAGGGCAAACCCGTTCAATAATATAGATAGTTATTGCAGAGAGTTGGGCCGATAGACGAGTTATGAAAATTCTTTTTTTGCATTCTAATTTTCCGGCGCAGTTTCGTCATTTGGCGGTCAATTTAGCCAAAAACGCTGACAATCGTATTGTATTCGGCACCACGCGCAAGGAAGGACAAATTCCCGGTGTTTACAAATTGATTTACAAGCCTTCCCGTGAACCTAAACGCGAAACCCATCATTATATTAAGCCGCTGGAAAGTGCCGTTTTGCATGGACAGGCAGTTTATCGCGAGTTAAACAAATTAAAGAAGGACGGCTTCTACCCCGAGATAGTTTATGGTCATTCCGGTTGGGGACCGACTATGTTTATTAAAGATGTCTTCCCGCGGTCTAAACTACTTTGTTATTTTGAATGGTTTTACAATGCGGATGGTTCGGATGTCGGTTTTGATCCGTGCGAGCCATTGACGCCTGATGACAAGCTTCGCATTCGTATCAAAAATGCCCCCATTCTCACGGATCTCTACAGTTGCGATGCGGGACTATGCCCAACCTTTTGGCAAAAGAATCAATTCCCTCAAGAATATCACAACAAGTTAAAAGTGTTTCATGACGGCATTGACACAGACTACTTCAGCCCCCGGAAAGACGAAAAATTAATATTACCTTCCATCGACCTGAATTTGTCCGAAGCGAAGGAAATAGTCACCTATGTTAGCCGGGGAATGGAACCATATCGCGGATTTCCTCAATTCATGGAATCAGTTTCCTTATTGCAGAAAAATCGGAAAAATTGTCATGTGATAATTGTGGGTGAGGATAGAGTCGCCTATGGCCGATCTCTTCCGGATGGAAAAAGTTACAAGCAATTAATGCTGGATAAATTCGATTTCGATTTATCACGACTGCACTTCACCGGCAGGCTTCCCTACCCTCAATACCTTCAGGTATTGAGGGCATCTTCCGCTCATGTCTATTTAACAAGACCTTTTGTCTTATCCTGGTCAATGTTGGAGGCCATGTCCACCGGATGTCTTGTCATTGCTTCAAATACACCACCTGTCACCGAGGTAATTGAAAACGGCGTAAATGGCATCCTTGTCGATTTCTTTTCACCTCAGGATATCGTAAAAAAAATAGAGTTCTCCTTAGATAATCCTGATCAGATGAAAACGATGAGATTTCATGCCCGGAAAACAATTTTAGAAAAATATAATCTGAAATATCTTTTACCTAAACATTTGGAATGGATACGGAGCAATATAGCTAATTAGTGATAAAAAACTGTGTCATTAATCCCCTTCGCTATGCTACGGGGACTATTTGACTAACGAATTCCGATGCGCTCGTCTTTCAGAATTAAGCTCTCACAAGTCCCCTACGCTTCGCTTCGGGGATTGTTCGTCTTACGCTTCAAACTTCACTTCGTTCGTTTTCAGCTTGACTAACGAAAAAGCCCCTTTGATTGCTCAAAGGGGCTTCATGTTTTAAATCCGGCGGCACCTACTCTCCCACACAGTCGCCCATGCAGTACCATCGGCGCGAAGGAGCTTAACTTCCGTGTTCGGGATGGGAACGGGTGTGACCTCCTCGCGATAGCCACCGAAATATCTCTATAATTGCGTGACAATGCATATCGCTTTCTCAGTATTCATTGAAAATTGAGCGTTAAAGTTAATTATGAGACCATTTCAACCCCAAATTGTTATGGGGTCATCCCTCTCCGCTTCGCGGAAGGGACAATTCAACTTTCGCCTTAATCTTCGTTTCACTCGATTTCGGCGAGTTTTATTGATTATTATGGTCAAGCCTCACGACCGATTAGTATCAGTTAGCTGAACGCATTACTACGCTTACACACCTGACCTATCAACCTCGTCGTCTACAAGGGGTCTTTAGTCTTGATGTCTCCACCAAGAGGGATATCTTATCTTGAGGTGGGCTTCCCACTTAGATGCTTTCAGCGGTTATCCCTTCCGAACTTAGCTACCCAGCGATGCCACTGGCGTGACAACTGGAACACCATCGGTTCGTCCATCCCGGT
>JAGOMJ010000072.1 GCA_017993615.1 Smithella sp.
ACGGCATCTGCGCTTCTTTACCGAGCCTGTTATTCCGTTGGCGACGGGTCTTTCCGCGCTGGACGGATTTCTGGAAATCGGTATTCCCACGCTATACATAAGTGATGTCGCGCTTTTTGCCGGATTAGCCTTTCTTTTTCTGCGCCGGGTGGTTGTTCCGCAAACACGCTATATCTCGCTGTTCACCGATTATTTCGCGCTGCTGCTCATTGCGGCCGTTGCGGCAACCGGCCTTTTGATGCGCTATTTTTTTCCGGTCGATCTTCATGAACTGAAAGCAATGACAATGGGCTGGGTCACCTTTTCACCGGCGCTTCCCAAAGAAGACGGCTTTTTACTTTATGCGCATTTATTTTTCGTTTTCACTCTTCTTGCCTGGCTGCCTTTCAACAAGCTAATGCACATGGGTGGCATTTTTCTTAGTCCCACGCGCAACATGGCAAACAATAACCGCATCCGCCGGCATGTCAATCCCTGGAACGCACCGGTGAAAGTGCACTCTTACGAAGAATACGAGAACGAATTCCGGGAACAAATGAAAACGGCCGGCCTGCCGGTGGAAAAGGAATAGCTATGTCGTTTGCCAAAATTCCCCATCCTGACAAACTGATTCAAGTCCGATACGCGCCGCCGAAAACCGGCTGGATGAAGACACCCGTCGATTTCCGTCCGGGAACGTGGAGTTACAGCGCCGCCGCGAAGAATTTAAAAATTTTAGATTTGCCCAATCCCCGGGCCTGGCAGCCTACTGATGCCGACTGGAAGCTGCCGGAAAACTGGCGGCAAATTATTCTCGACGGCATGAAAGAACGTTTGGAAAAATACCGCTCCTTCCGTCTGTTCATGGATATCTGCGTGCGCTGCGGTGCCTGCGCGGACAAGTGCCACTTCTACATCGGCTCGGGCGACCCCAAAAACATGCCGGTGCTGCGGGCGGAACTGATCCGTTCCGTGTATCGACGCTACTTTACGACGGCAGGAAAACGTTTCGGAGCGCTCGCGGGCGCGCGGGACCTGACCGTTGACGTACTCAAGGAATGGTTCTACTACTTCTATCAGTGCACAGAGTGCCGCCGCTGCTCGGTATTCTGCCCCTACGGCATCGACCAGGCGGAAATTACCATAATCGGCCGCGAGCTGCTCAATCTGGTCGGCTGCAACATAAACTGGGTGATTGAACCGGTAGCCAACTGCTTCCGCACGGGTAATCACCTGGGCATTCAGCCCGGCGGTATCAAGGACATGCTGGAATTTCTGGCCGACGATATCGAAGACCGCACCGGCGTCCGCGTGGACGTGCCGATCAACAAAAAAAACGCCGACATTTTATTTGTCACGCCGTCGGGAGACTATTTTGCCGATCCGGGAACATATACCTGCATGGGCTACATGATGCTCTTCCATGAAATCGGTCTCAATTACACCTTCAGCACCTATGCCTCGGAGGGCGGCAATTTCGGTCTGTTCACTTCGCACGAAATGATCAAACGCCTCAACGCCAAGCTTTACGCGGAGGCCAAGCGCCTCGGCGTCAAATGGATTCTGGGCGGTGAATGCGGCCACATGTGGCGGGTAATTCATCAGTACATGGACACGATGAACGGGCCGGCGGACTTTCTTGAAGAGCCGGTCTCCCCGATCACGGGCACGCGTTTTGAAAATGCGCGGTCGACAAAAATGGTGCACATCGTTGAGTTCACGGCGGACCTGATTAAAAACGGCAAACTAAAGCTCGATCCGTCCCGCAACGACCATATCCGGCTGACGTTTCACGATTCGTGCAATCCGGCCCGGGCGATGGGGCTTTTCGAGGAGCCGCGATACATCATCCGCCACGCCTGCAACCATTTTTACGAGATGGCCGAAGACACGATACGGGAAAAAACGTTCTGCTGCGGCGCGGGCGCGGGGCTGGGCAATGACGAAAACATGGAAATGCGAATGCGCGGCGGGATGCCGCGGGCGATGGCCGTCCGGGACGTCGTGAAGAAGCACGGAGTGAACCGCCTGGGCTGCATCTGCGCCATTGACCGGGCGACGCTGACAACGCTCATGGACTACTGGGTACCGGGCGTGAGCGTCATGGGCGTTCACGAACTGCTGGCAAACGCCCTGGTGGTGAAGGGAGAAAAAGAAAGGACAACTGATCTACGGGGGGAACCGCTAGAAGGACGTTTAAAATAAGGCAGGGTATAAATGAAATACCAAAAATGGAGCTTAATCATCCTGGGAATTGTAATCTTCATCATCGGGGCGACCTTCCCGCTCTGGTACGGCAAGGGAAAGGCATCCGTCCCTCCCGCGCTGGAGCTAAGTACGCCCGAGATTGACCAATTGGCAGAAAAGAAATGCGTCGAAGATACGGCCTTCATGCGCGCCAACCACATGAAGCTTTTGAAAGCCTGGCGCGACGAAGCCGTCCGTGAGGGAAAGCGTGTGTACACGGCCAAAGACGGCCGGACGTTCGAAAAAAGTCTCACCGGTAATTGTCTTGTGTGCCACAGCAATAAAGAAAATTTCTGCGACCGCTGCCACGACTATGTGGACGCAAAACCGACATGTTTTGACTGTCATGTTGTTCCCGGAGAGGTGAAAAAATGACACCAAGCCGCCGAGATTTTATAAAAACAGCAGCAGCAACCGTTTTGACGCTCATCCTCCCTGGAAACTTTAATCCTGTCCGAGCCAAGACAAAGCCACCCGTCGCCGGCAATGCAACTTTTTCGAAAAATAATATTGCTCATACCCTCGCCGCCAAGCGTTGGGCCATGGCCGTGGATCTGACAAAATGCACGGCGGATTGCACGGACTGTATCGTAGCCTGTCACACGCTCCACAATGTTCCGAATTTCGGCAATCCCAAGGATGAAATCAAATGGATCTGGCAGGAACCTTTTTCCGTCGTTTTTCCCGGCGAACAGCACGCTTATTCCGGAGAGAGGCTGCGGAAGCTTGCTCTACCCGTATTCTGCAACCACTGCGAAAACCCACCCTGTGTCCGGGTTTGCCCTACCGGCGCCACGTTTCAGAGAGCTGACGGCATCGTCATGATGGATTACCACCGCTGCATCGGCTGCCGGCTGTGCATGGCCGCCTGCCCCTACGGGGCGCGGAGCATGAACTACCGAAATCCCCGGCCGTTTATCGACAGAATCAATCCAGACTTCCCGACGCGCGCTAAAGGCGTCGTGGAAAAGTGCAATTTCTGCGAAGAGCGGCTCGCCAAAGAACTACTTCCGGCCTGCGTCGAGGCGTGCCGGCAAAAAGCCCTGACCTTCGGCGACGTGGAAGATACCCGGTCGGAAATCCGGCTTCTTTTGGAGAAACGTTTCAGTCTGCGGCGACGCGCGCATTTGGGTACCGGTCCGCAGATTTACTATTTGCTATGAGGACGCTATGCTGGAAAAAGCTTTGAAAGGCAAACATAGATATTGGATTTGGATCGCCGTTTTATTCATCGTCATCACGGTCGGTTTTTCCTTTTACCTGCGCCAGTTGGATTACGGCCTGGGCGTTACGGGCATGAGCCGCGACGTTTCCTGGGGTCTGTACATCGCCCAGTTTACTTTTCTGGTTGGTATTGCCGCCTCGGCGGTCATGCTGGTGCTGCCTTACTATCTGCACGACTACAAGGCGTTCGGCAAAATCACCGTTCTGGGCGAGTTTCTGGCCGTTGCGGCCGTCTTTATGTGTATCCTTTTTGTTTTCGTCGATCTCGGCCAGCCTTCCCGCGTGATGAACGTGCTTTTGCATCCGCGGCCGACATCCATTCTTTTTTGGGATATGGTCGTCCTGATCGGTTACCTGCTGATTAATATCGTGACCGGCTGGATCATCCTGTCCTGCACACGCAAGGAGATACCGCCCCCCGGCTGGGTTAAACCGCTGATATATCTTTCCATCCCCTGGGCGATCAGCATTCACACAGTGACCGCTTTTATTTATGCGGGTCTTCCCGGCCGGAGTTTTTGGCTCACCGCCATCATGGCGCCGAGATTTCTGGCCTCCGCTTTCGCTTCCGGGCCGGCGCTGCTGATAGTCGTCTGCTTGCTTCTGCGGCGCTGGGGTAATTTTGACGCGGGAGAAAAAGCGATTCAGGCACTGGCAAAAATCGTGGCCTACGCGCTGGCCGTCAGCATCTTCTTTGTTCTCGTAGAACTGTTCACGGTTTTTTACAGCGGACTCCCCGAGCACGAAGCGCCTTTTTTCTATTTGTTTGCCGGCCTGCACGGCCATAACAACCTGGTGGCCTGGATGTGGGCCTCGACCATTTTGGCGTTTGGGGCGCTAATTCCACTGATTGTCCCACCCCTTCGCCGGAAGACCGGCTGGCTCGCGCTGGCCTGCGTCGCTGTTTTTGTTGCGTTCTGGATCGAGAAAGGGCTGGGACTCGTCATTCCCGGTTTCATTCCGTCGCCATTGGAAACCATCACGGAATATTCCCCGACCGGCACGGAAATCGCCATTACTCTGGGCGTGTGGTCGGCGGGTTTGTTGATCTTAACGTTGTTATACCAAATTTTTATCGCGGTCCGCAGCGATCTCCACGTCGCCGGCGACACGCTTGACATGAAACGGTAAAAGAGTGCCATGAATGTAAAAAAACGAATTCTTGTCATCGGAGCTTCCGCCTGCGGCGCCAAAGCCGCCGCGCGCATCAAACGGCTCCGCTCTGACTACGAGGTCACCATTCTGGAACAGAGCCGGTATATTTCCTATGCCGCCTGCGGCATGCCGTACTATCTGGAAGGAAAAGTCCGCGCAATGGATGATCTGATGAAAACTACATACGGCAGAATTCGTGATGAACGATATTTCAAGGAACTGAAAGATATCACTGTTCGGACAAATATTCGTGCCCTGGAGATTGACAGGAAGACCCGAAGAGTGAAGGCAACAAATACGGCCGGCGAACTCCTCTCGTTCGCATACGATAACCTGGTTCTGGCCATGGGCGCGTCGCCAAAGAAACCGCCGCTTGCCGGATTGGATTTAAAAAATATTTATTATCTGACCCGGATGGAAGACACGGCAGCAATCAGTCAGAAAATCCAGTATCATAAGGGTGGTTCTGCCGTAATCATCGGCGGAGGCTTTATCGGTGTCGAGGCCGCTGAAGCTCTGCGGGCCAGAAAATGGGATGTGACCCTGCTGGAACGTGAAGCACAGCTCTTTCCGAATATACTCGACTTTGACATCTCGGCAATAATCCGGGAACACTTTTATGAAAACGGAGTTGAGTGCGAATTCAACGTTGATATCATTTCCCTGAAGGGAGAGAAGGGAAGCGTTCATAAGGTTGTTACCAAAACGAAGGAGTATCCTGCCGATCTCGTCATTATTGCCGCCGGTCTTACACCAAACACGGAAATAGCCCGCGCCGCCGGTCTCGAACTGGGAGAAACCCGCGCGCTCAAAGTCAATGCCCGCATGCAGACGAGTGATCCCCGCATTTATGCCGGCGGAGATCTGGTGGAAAACCGGCATTTGGTCACAGGAAAACCTTGCTACATTCCACTGGGTTCCACCGCTAACAAACAAGGACGGGTCATTGCCAACAATATATGCGGCATACCCGTGGAATTTCCGGGCATACAGGGCACTTTTGTGTGCAAGGCGTTTGACTACAATGTGGGCGCGACCGGTATTACGGAAACACAGGCAAAACAACTGGGGTTTGATGCTTTCGCGCTTTCCGTTTGCGGGTTCGACAAGGCCCATTTTTACCCTGACAGCCAAATCATGGGGTTGAAACTGATATTGGAAAAAAATTCGCAAAAAATTTTAGGGATGCAGGCGGTGGGAAAAGGTGATGTCGCCCGCCGCATCGACGTGGCCGCCGCCGCCATTCGACTCAACGCGACGATTCAGGATATCACGGACCTCGATATGGCCTATGCTCCTCCTTTCTCGCAGGCACTGGATGTTTTTGTTACGGCGCTCAATGTTGCGGAAAACGTGAACCGCGGCATTCTGAAACCGATGACGGCGATGGAAGCAAGAAAACTTTTGGAAGCTGACGGAAATGTTTTGATGGTGGACGTCAGATCGGATCTGGAATTCAAACGCGCGCATATCGACCATCCCCAAGTCATCAATATCCCCCTTGACGAATTGCAGCAAAGAATCGGCGAGTTGCCCAAGAACAAGAAAATAATCTGCGCTTGTCTGCTTGGTTTGCGGGGTTTCTCCGCTCAGCGAATTTTGGACGCAGCCGGTTTTCCCGCTGTCTGCACGCTCGAGGGCGGGATATTCCTGTGGCCATGGAAAGAAGATCTGGTTTGAGGTTTTGATTATGAAAATCCTGACTTTAAATTGCGGTAGTTCGTCGCTCAAATACAAGCTCTTTGAAATGGAGACCAATAATGTGCTGGCCAAAGGCCAAGCAGACCGGATCGGGCTTACAAATGCGCTGTTCAGCCACAATCTACAGGGACGCGAAGTTTTCCAAAACGAAAGGCGCTTGGCCGATCATCTCGAAGCGGTACGCGCGCTGCTGAGCTTTCTGACGAACAAGGAACAGAACATACTGAAAGACATAAACGAAATAGCGGGCGTCGGCCACCGCGTGGTGCACGGCGGAGAGCATTTTCACCAGTCAGTCGTCGTCAATCAGGCGGTGCGGGAAATTCTGGAAGCAACCAAAAAGCTCGCTCCGTTGCACAATCCGCCGAACCTTATGGGCATCGATGTCTGCACGGAGCTGATGGTCAGCGTGCCGCAGGTGGCCGTCTTCGACACAGCATTTCATCAGACCTTGCCGCCGCGCGCTTTCATTTACGCCATTCCCTACCGCTACTACGCCGACGACCACGTCCGCCGCTACGGATTTCACGGAATATCGCACCGGTATGTCGCTTCCCGGGCGGCCAAAATTCTACGCGGAAAAATCGATAACCCGCGAATCATTACCTGTCATCTCGGCAACGGTTCCAGTCTCTGCGCCGTAGCGCAGGGACAATCACGGGACACATCAATGGGATTTACTCCCCTTTCAGGCGTGGTGATGGGAACGCGCTCGGGAGATATCGATCCGACGGTCGTATCCTTCATCGCGGAAAAAGAACAATACTCTTTGACGGAAGTGATGGACGTTTTAAACAGGCAAAGCGGCGTTTTGGGCATCTCCGGCGTTTCCCCCGATTTTCGCGACCTGGAGAAAGAAGCGGCTCAAGGCCACGAACGGGCACGCCTGGCGCTGGATGTTTTTGCTTACAGCGTGGCCCGGGGCGTTGCCTCACTGATTCCCGCCATCGACGGGCTGGATGCTCTGGCCTTTACCGCGGGTATTGGCGAAAACTCACCAAAGATGCGCCGACGCATATGCTCATTTCTCGCATGGCTGGGCGTTGTGCTGAATGAAGATACAAACAGCGAAAACACCGGAGAAAGAGAAATCTCCGCGCGGGAATCAAAAATTACAGTTTTAGTCGTACCAACGGATGAAGAAAAAATTATTGCTCAAGAAACAATGGAGGTTTTGCAGCAAGACAAGCGCGCAGAAAAAAACCGCTTTTAAACAATTTAGCCATGAAAGAATTTTGGAGGTAATAAATATGAAAAGATTAAAAATGACGCCCAGTGAGGCGATTGTAGAAACATTGTTGGCCGAGAACGTGGATCACATTTGTGGCATTGTGGGATCGGCCTTTATGGATATGCTCGACCTTTTTCCGACGGCAGGCATCAAATTCATTCCTGTCCGCCATGAACAAAGCGCCGCGCATATGGAAGACGCCTACTGCCGCGTGTCCGGACGCTGCGGCGTTGTCGTAGGCCAGAACGGCCCGGGCATCACCAACATGGTAACATCCGTGGCGGCAGCCAACATGGGACACACGCCGCTGGTGATTATTTCCCCGTCGGCGGGAACCCCAACCATCGGGTGGGACGGCTTTCAGGAGTGCGACCAGGTATCTGTTTTCCGCGCCATCACAAAAGCCGTTGTTCGCGTTCCCCATCCGAAACGGGCGGCCGACTGCCTGCGTACCGCATTCCGTATCGCGTACGCCGACCGGGGCGCCGTGCTGTATGATATTCCGCGTGATTATTTTTACGGGGAACTGGAAGATAAAATCCTCAAACCGCCGCAGTATCGTGTGGACGCGCGGGGTTGCGGTTCCATCGAGCAGTTGGATCGGGCCGCCGAACTTCTGTCGAAAGCCAAGAATCCCGTCATCGTTTCCGGTCGGGGCGTGGTGGATGCCGACGCATTGGATATCGTCAAGGCTATCGCCGAGCATCTGACGGCGCCGGTGGCCGTGACCTATCTGCACAACGACGCGTTTTACGGCGACCACCCCCTGTTCGTCGGACCCATCGGCTACATGGGTTCCAAAGCAGC
>JAGOMJ010000021.1:0-2828 GCA_017993615.1 Smithella sp.
ACGGGGAAGATCAGAAAATAGTCGATCATTTCACTTATGTCATGGCCGGTGACGGCGACATGATGGAAGGCGTGGCTGGTGAGGCCTGCGCTCTGGCCGGCCATCTGCGCTTGGGAAAACTGATTGTTCTGTATGACGATAATAAAGTGACGCTGGCGGGATCCGCGGCCCTTTCTTCCACGGAAAACATCGAACAGCGTTTTAAGGCCTACGGCTGGCAGGTGCTCAAAGTCGCCGACGGCAACGACGTTGCCGCCATCGACAAGGCCATTAAAAAAGCCAAGCGCGAAGCTGAAAAGCCTTCATTGATTTGCATTGCATCCACGATCGGTTACGGCGCACCCTGCAAACAGGGAAGCTGCGATGCGCACGGCTCACCGCTGGGCGCCGACGAGCTGCAGAAGGCCAAAGAGGCTCTCTGCTGGCTGGCCGATTCTCCTTTTTCTGTTCCCGAAAACGTTTATACGTTTTTCCGCAAAGCTGTGTCGCGCGGCAAAAAAGACGAAAAAAAATGGCAGGAATCGTTTAACAACTTCAGACAAAATGAACCTGCTTTGGCAGCAGAATTTGACCGCATCATGAAAGGCGACCTGTCCGATGGCTGGGAATCGGCTTTGAGCGAATTCCCCAACGGATCAAAAGACGTGGCCACCCGCAAAGCGGGCGAAATCGTGATGCAGTCCATCGCAGGCAAAATTCCCGAACTGGCGGGCGGCTCCGCCGATCTGAATCCGTCCTGTTTTACCTGGCTCAAAGGCATGGGCGATTTTCAGAGTCCTAAATTATCCAAAGAAGGGCTGCACGGCATGGTCGGCGGCGCCTGGGATTACTCCGGACGTAATATTCATTTCGGCGTACGCGAACATGCGATGGGCTCGATTGCCGTCGGCATGGCGTTGCACGGCGGCATCATTCCCTACACGGCAACCTTTCTGACCTTTGCCGATTACATGCGTCCGCCCATGCGCCTGGCGGCGATGATGGGCCTGCGCGCTGTATTCGTCTTTACGCACGACAGCATCGGCGTCGGAGAAGACGGCCCGACACACCAGCCTGTCGAACAAATTATGAATCTGCGTCAGGTACCCAACATGACGGTAATCCGTCCGGCGGACGCCAATGAAACACTGGAGGCCTGGAAAATCGCCATTACCAATATAAAAGGGCCGACGACACTGATCTTCAGCCGCCAGAACCTTCCCGTGCTGGACAGAAGCGTTTACGCATCCGCGTCCGGCACCAAACAGGGCGGTTATGTTCTGTGGGAATCCGCGTCCGATCCCGACGTGATTCTGATTGCCACCGGTTCGGAAGTTTCACTAACCCTGACCGCAGCCCGCAAGCTTGCGGAAGCCGGCACGAAAACCAGAGTTGTTTCCATGCCCAGTTGGGAACTATTCGACCGTCAGCCGCGCGACTATCGCGATAAGGTTCTTCCGCCGCAGATTTCCGCCCGCATTGCCGTGGAAGCAGGCATCAAGCTGGGGTGGGAACACTATGTCGGTTTGAACGGAAAAATCATCGGCATGGAGACATTCGGCGCTTCCGCACCCGGACCGGTTCTTTACGAAAAATTCGGCTTTACCGTTGAAAAAATTATTGAAGCGGCAAGAGACTTGCTTCATCGCTCCTGACGGGATAGTTTCCAATCCCGATAAATCGGGATTGGATAGTTCCGCTAACGCTTCAAACTGCGCTACGCTTTTTTTAGCGAGCGTCTCTACAACTAACGCTTCGTGTAGTTAGCGAGTCTCATTACATTGGAGTTTCCCTAAATGACTGAAACACGCATTGATTATTCTCTGGGAGAGTATCAAGCCGCCGTTAAAAGCGCCTTGGATAAAATGTGCCGTGACAACGTCATTGAACGCATCCGGTCAAAAGATTATACCCTCTGGAAATTCCGGCCCGATGAAATCGTCAATCGCCTGGGATGGATTGACGCTCCGGCTGAAACGCTGGCAAAAATAAATGACATCCGCAGCGTTGTCGATGCCCTGCAAAAAGATAAAATCAGCGATATCGTTTTAATCGGCATGGGCGGGTCATCGCTGGCCGCAGAAGTTTTCGGCAACATCTTCGGCAGCAAACCGGGCTATCCCCGTTTGCATGTCGTCGATACGACGGATCCCGTTTTTATTTCTGAAGTTACACAACATTTAAATCTTGAAAAAACATTATTTCTTGTTTCATCAAAATCAGGTTCAACCCTGGAGATAACATCGCTCTTCAAATATTTTTATAACCTGTGTCTGAAAAAATTCGGCGGCGAAGCGGGACGCCGGTTCATTTTTATCACCGATGAGGGAAGTCCGCTGATCAAAACAGCCGAAAGTATCTCCGCCCGTCATATTTTCCTCAACAATCCCGATATCGGAGGACGTTACTCGGCGCTGTCGCTGCCGGGAATCGTTCCGGCGGCATTGATCGGCATTGCTGTGGAAACGCTGCTGCAAAACGTTTCATCCAGTTTGGAAGCGCTCATGAGCGCCGGCGCTTCTCTGGGCGCCGCTTTAGGAATGCTGGCCAACCAGGGTCGCAACAAAATGACGTTTGTCCTGCCGCCGCACTGGAAACATTTTGGCGACTGGCTGGAACAACTGATTGCGGAAAGCACAGGCAAGGAAGGCAGGGGAATTCTCCCTGTGCTGAACGAAACGCTTTTGGATGCTTCAGGATATGGGAAAGACCGGATTTTTGTTATTTTCCAAAATAAAAATGAAGAAGAGCCCTCTCAAATGGAAACTCTGAAAAAGGACGGTCATCCCGTCATTACCGTTAAAATTAACGACGATTATGAGCTGGGTCAACAAATGTACATCTGGGAA
>JAGOMJ010000021.1:2928-38586 GCA_017993615.1 Smithella sp.
ATCCAGTCGATGGGTTAAAAACAATAGTCAATGGTCTCTAAGCAAATCTCAATATTGGCGAGTTATTCAGTTGTCAGGCTGGAGCGGGCAATCCAGTTGTATAAAGACCTGGCCGCCCGCTTACGCGGGAACGGCGCCTGGATTACCGCCTGTGCGGGAATGATACATTATTTCATTTAACTGATCACCCTTAGAATTTCCGGCGCGTGGCGTTCGGATACCGGCGGAATTGTCTTTGGATAACCGAGAATAATTGGCGCGACAATCCGGCAGCCGTCGGGAATGGCCAGCAGGGCCCTGGACTGAGGATCCCGGATGTTGGATCCCAGATTGACCCAGCAGGTTCCCAGTCCGCGCTCGACGGCAGAAAACATAATGTAGCTTGCCGCCAGCGCGCAATCCACGTCAAGCGACTTGACGCTCTTTGAACCGATGATGAAAATCACGCAGGGGGCGTTGTAGAAGACATTGAAATTTTCATCTTTCAGCATATCGATGTACTGCGGCAGGAGGGATTTTTTATTGCCGGCGTAATCCTCCAGGAGATTTGCTTTGCTTTCATCGGAAAGCGCCTTGATGGTTTTTCTGCAATGGACGATGGAAAACCGGCAGGGCTGATTGTTGCTGGCCGAAGGCGCCAACGTCGATTCCTGAAGGATTTCCTCGATAAGGTTCATGGGAACGTTCTTGTCCTGAAAATCGCGAATGGACCTTCTGTTTTTTAATAAATCCGTAAAGGTCATCATGGTTATTACCTCCGTTGTTAAAAAACTGTCCGGTGATCATCCAGCCGACTCGCGCGGTAATGCGGAGTCGGCTGCTGGCTTCACTTTTTCTATATCATGAAAATAGCCGTATTTTAAACCTATTATTATTGCGGTAACAGCCATTAAAAGTTCAACAAGGGTTATGAGAAATCGGGAGATCACCGGGAGGATCAGGGCCGCTTCAATATTGGAAAACTGCTTCAGCATGAAAAACATGGCTCCTTCCCGCACGCCGAGTCCGCCCACGGTAAAAAAAGCCAGCAATCCAAGAATCAGCGAAACGCAGATTGTCGCCATCATGGCAATGATCTGCGAAAACGGTAATGGCATGTTTACTCCCCGGGCAAGAAAATACAGGGCGATCCCGAGCAAAACACACGCCAGCGAGTAAAGCATCTGTACATAGACAAAAATGATTTTGTCGGTTCGAATCGGTTTGATGTTCAACTTGAACAATCGGTTGATGGGCCGAATCAGATAATTGACGATGGTATGGTTCGCGATAATGAAAACAACATCCATCAGCATAAACAGCGTTAAGATCAGCAGAGTTGCCCCGAGGGACATTTCCTGAACGTAAATGAAATAGTAGTACAAGAAGAACGGCACGGCGACGAAAAGCAGACAGATAAAGCTGACGAGATTGATATAAAGCAATGCGACCTTAGAAATTCCTTTGGATGAAAGCAGGGCTATCTGAGCCGCATAGGTCCATATTTTTCCCGGGATGTATTTGAACATGGCGGATGTGCAGTAAAGCACAAAGCTTTCAGTATAGTTTAATTTTTTCTTCAAATAGCTGTTGACAAAAAGTCGCCAGACGAGAGGTCCGACAAGCAGGGCGCAACTGCCGAAAATTACCGCCAGGCTCATCTCCAGGGGGTTAATGCTGAACTTCCAGGCGCCGATGGCGTCGGCGTTTTTTTTGAATTGCAGGTAAAAAAAGTAAACTGCAGCGGCGATAACCGTTAAAGCGGAAATATATCGCAGCATGTTTTTTGTATTCACTCCGTTGTCTCCGTCTAAGGCCGGGCAGGTGATTGAAATCCGCTTAACTGCCGGACGTTCAAGAAAATTTTTTAAGCGGTTTAACTGTATATGACAAATAGGCGCTGTTGTCAAAAAATGCCCCGAAAAACGGGACGTTGATCGTTTTTGTGAAAAAAACCTTGACAAAGCGGTTCAATATTCATACGCTTGTTTAAAACAGGTGTTTGAAAAATGGTTTTAGCCTCCGGGAAAACAAATTCAAAAACACGCACCGCGATCATTGAGGCGGCAGGGAAAATCTTTGCCGAAGAAGGTTACCTCAAGGCGACCGTCCGGGATATTTGCAGCAGCGCCGGGGCCAATCTGGCGGCGGTCAATTATTATTTCGGGGACAAGAAGGGATTGTATCTGTCCGTGTTGAAGTATTATCAGGAGATGGCTTTTCAGGCGTATCCGCCCGATCTGGGTATCCGGGCCTCTCAGAAACCGGAGGAAAAGCTTAAAATTTATATCCGGATGTTTCTGAAACGGATTATGGATGACGGACGTCCCGTCTGGTTCGGCAGGCTCCTGGCGCGGGAATTCAGCGAACCGACCTGCGCGCTGGATGTTCTGGTCAACGAGACCATCCGTCCTTCTTTCCAACTCCTTACGGAAATCGTCGCCGACGTGCTGGGCAAAACGCCCCGGGAAAAAATGGTGCGGCTGTGTTCAATGAGTATTGTCGGTCAATGTCTTTATTTCCGCCATTCGCAGCCGATCATGACCAGAATTTATCCGGAAGCAACCTTCGGGGCGGAACAGATCGATGAAATAACCGAACACATCGCCTCCTTTTCCATAGGAGGCCTGAGGAAAGCGCAACAATCAGCCAGGGTGAAAAAATGCAAAAAAAGATAATGCTCCTTTTTTTAATCGTCTTGATTCCGTTTGCCGCCGCTTCGGAGCCGGCAGGCGGAACGGCCTCGTATGATCTTGATCAGTGCATTGCCGTTGCTCTGGACAAGCATCCCAGCCTCAAGGCGTCCGCCGGCGACATCCGGGCCAGGGAAAGCCGGGTCGGGCAGGCCAGGTCCAAATACTATCCGTGGCTGGATGTGTCCGCCGGCTATCAGAAGATCGGTCCGACCACGCCGCCCGGCGATTCCATTGATTCGTACGATCAGTATTCGACGGGGTTCAATCTGGGCGTGACCCTTTTCGATTTCGGCAAGACGTCAGCAAATGTCGCCATTCAGGATTTAAACGTAAACGCGTCGCGCGCCGATTATGACGATGTCAAAGCGCAAATCATTCTGAATGTGAAAAAAGCTTATTACACGCTTTTGCAGAACCAGCGCAATCGGGATGTGGCCGTCGATACGATGCAGCAGTTCCAGCAGCATCTGGATCAGGCAAACGCTTTTTTCCGCGTTGGCACCAAACCGAAATTCGATGTGACCAAAGCGGAAGTCGATTTAGGCAATGCGCGGCTGAATGTTTTGAAGGCGGAAAATGCCGTTCGTGCTGCACGGATCACGTTGAAGGACGTCATGGGCATTCCGGAAAACGCCGATTTTACAATTGTCGATAACCTGTCTTTTCAGAAACAGGCATGGATCCTGGACGATATTTTGAACAAGGCGTATGCCGTCCGTCCTGATCTTCTTTCGATTATAGCCAGACGCGAGGCAGCCGAGCGGTCGATCGATCTGGCGAGAAAAGATTATCTTCCGACCCTGTCGGGGAGCGCCGGATACGGCTTTTCCGGCCGTGATTTTCCGCTGGGCCGCGGCTGGAACGCGGGCGCGTCTCTCAGTTTTCCGCTTTTTTCGGGGTTTTCGACCAACTATCAGATTGACGAAGCCGAAGCCAATCTGGCAATACTGACAGCCAACGAAGAGACCGTCCGCCAGGCCATTCACTTGGATGTTCAGCAGGCCTATCTGAATGTTCAGGATACCGCTGAACAAATTGCCATGGCTGAAATGACGGTCGTTCAGGCTCAGGAAAATTACGATCTGGCGTCGGGGCGTTATCGGAGCGGCGTCGGCAGTCCCATTGAAGTTGCCGACGCGACGATTATGCTCAATAACGCGAGAGCCGGTTTAAATACGGCGCTTTGTAATTACAGGATCGCACAGGCCGTTCTGGAAAAATCCATAGGAGCAAAACCATGAAGAAGAAAATCATTGTCATCTCCGTATTGCTGATTGCCGCCTTTGCGGCCGGGATATTATTTTATGTCAACAGAGACGGGAAAAAAGCCGTCTATAAAACGGAAAAAATTTCGCGCGGTGAAGTCAAATCCGTTGTGACCGCTACCGGCACCGTGAATGCCGTCACGACTGTTTCTGTCGGCACGCAGGTATCGGGAACCATCAGAACTCTTTTTGCGGATTTCAATTCGCCGGTGAAAAAGGGGCAACTTCTCGCACAGATTGATCCGGCCACGTTCCGGGCGCAGGTGGATCAGGCCAGAGCAAACCTGCTTTCGGCCCAGGCCAATCTGGAGAAAGCGGGGGTTGCCGTCGTTGACGCCCGGCGAACCTACGAACGAAACAAGGAACTTTTTTCCCAGAACTTTATCGCACGCAGCGATCTCGATACGGCGGAAACGGCTTTGCATGCCGCACAAGCCCAGCAGAAAGTCAGCGAGGCGCAAGTTGCGCAGGCGCGGGCCTCTCTGAGAATGGCGGAAACCAATTTACAGTACACCAATATTATTTCTCCGGTGAACGGCACGGTGATTTCCCGCAGCGTAGATGTCGGCCAGACGGTGGCCGCCAGTTTCCAGACGCCCACGCTTTTCAGCATTGCCCAGGATCTCACGCAAATGCAGATTAACGCCAGTGTGGATGAAGCGGATATCGGTCAGATCCGGGCGGGACAGGACGTCTCGTTTACGGTGGATGCCTATCCGGACACGGACTTTTCCGGCAAGGTTTCCGAGGTGCGCAATGCGCCGACCACCGTCTCCAACGTGGTGACGTACGACGTCATTATCAAGGTGGATAATCCCGAGTTAAAATTAAAGCCGGGGATGACGGCCAATGTTTCCATCACCATAGAAACGCGTCCGGATGTCCTGCGGGTTCCGAATGCGGCTCTTCGTTTTAAACCCGCGGAGGTCGGGGAAAAAGGCGTATCAGCGAAAGAGCTGCAGGACATCAAAGGGACGAAAGTCTGGGTTCTGGAAAACAATCAGCCCAAACCCGTCGGCGTTACGCTCGGATTGAGCGACGGGAATTTTTCTGAAATTGTGAAAGGCGACCTGCGCACGGGCCAGGAGATTGTCACGGACAGCCTGAATAAAAAAGGCAGCAGCACCACACAGCGCCCGCCTCCGAGGTTTATGTGATGACTCTGATCGAAACAAGGCAGCTTGTCAAAACGTATGATGTGGGCGATGAAGGCGTTCACGCGCTGGAAAACGTCTCCGTCAAAATCGACAAAAGTGAATTTGTCGCCATCATGGGGCCGTCCGGTTCGGGCAAATCCACCTTTATGAATATCATCGGGTGTCTGGATCAGCCGACTGCGGGGGATTATTTTCTGGACGGACAAACGATAAGCGGTCTGTCACGGGACGATCTGGCCGCGATCCGCAATCAGAAAATCGGTTTTGTCTTTCAGGGATTTAATTTGCTGTCCAGAACGTCGGCGCTGGAAAACGTCGAGTTGCCTTTGCTTTATAATCACGTCCCGGCAAGGCAACGCAAAGAGGAATCCTTAAAAGCGTTAAAAATGCTGGGTCTGGAGGAACGGGCGTATCACCATCCCAATCAACTGTCAGGAGGACAGCAACAGCGCGTTGCCATTGCCCGCGCGCTTGTGAATCAGGCGCCTATATTAATGGCCGATGAACCGACGGGCAATCTGGATACGAAAACCAGCATTGAAATCATGGAACTTCTGGTTCAGTTGAACCGGGATTCAGGCACAACCATTATTCTGGTTACACATGAGCCGGATATCGCCGACTTCAGTAAACGCATCATCCGGTTTGTTGACGGACATGTGGTCAGCGATGAGGAGGTGCAAAAATCATGATCAGTATTTTTTCTACACTCCGCATTGCTTTAAGGGCGTTGTGGGTCAACAAAATGCGGTCGGCGCTCACCATGCTGGGCATCATCATCGGCGTCAGCGCTGTGATTATCATGCTGGCGGTGGGCACGGGGGTCAGCCGGAAAATATCCTCTCAAATCTCCAGTATCGGCAGCAATCTGATCATCATCATGCCGGGCAGCACCACGCAGGGAGGCGTCAGAATGGGTGGCGGAAGTCAATCCACATTAACCACCGGCGATGCGGAGGCCATATTGCGGGAATGTTCAGCGGTTGCCGCCGTGGCTCCCATGCAGTTCGGCACCGCCCAGGTGGTTTTCGGGAATCAGAACTGGTCTACCGGCATTCAGGGAACGACGCCGGGGATTCTGGAAGTCAAGGACTGCGGTTTGTCGGCGGGAAGAAACATGTCCGATCAGGATATCCGCAGCGCCACAAAAGTATGCCTTCTGGGACAGACGGTTGTGGATAATCTTTTCGGCAGTATGGATCCGCTCGGTCAGGTCATCCGCATCAGGAAAATTCCCTTTACGGTCATCGGGGTGCTCGAATCCAAAGGACAGTCTCTGGGCGGTCAGGATCAGGATGATACAATCATTGTTCCGCTAAGCACCGCACAGAAAAAACTCTTCGGGAGAACCATTCCGGGAATGGTGCGGTCGATCATGGTCAAGGCAAGAAGCAGCGAAGAACTATCCGTGGCGGAAAGGCAGATCACGGATCTGCTGCGTCAGCGGCATCGCATCGGGCCGAACCGGGAAGATGATTTTACGGTCATGAATTTGACGCAGGTACTGGAAATGGCGGAGCAGACAGCCAACACCTTTGCCCTGCTGTTGGGTGCGATCGCCTCTGTCTCGCTTGTGGTCGGCGGCATCGGCATCATGAACATCATGCTGGTTTCGGTCACGGAAAGAACGCGGGAAATCGGCATTCGCATGGCTGTAGGCGCCAAGACCTGGGATATCCGCATTCAGTTTATTGTGGAGGCGCTGACCCTTTCCATGATCGGCGGTATTACGGGCATCATCATCGGCGGCACCGCTTCCTTCATCCTGTCCAATGTTTTTGAAATCCCGTCTGTCGTATCGCTTCCATCGGTTCTGCTGGCATTTTGTTTTTCCGGTCTGGTGGGCATATTCTTCGGTTTCTACCCGGCTTACAAAGCCTCTTTGCTCAATCCGATCGATGCTTTGAGATTTGAATAAGCAGCATATCGGGAGGCCGAGGTTTTCATCCAGATGTATAAAAACGGACAGGTCCGTTCCTGATGAAAATTCTTATTTTTGACTCTTGACAAAGCTCCCTGCCGCGTATAGCGTTCCATCGATACAAAAACTTGGAACATGAAGCCAGGTTCTAAATTCTTGAAAGGAGGTTCCCAGTTGATGCGAAAAATATTTGCTATTTTCATTTCTCTGTTCTTTATCGCTTCTTTAACTTTAGCCGTGACGGGTTGCAGTAAAATTGAAGAAGACTCTGCGAACTTGCAGAAAGCCGCTGCTGAATTGAAAGCGCAGGCGGAGGCGAAAAAGGCTGAAGCCGAAATGAAAGCACAAGCTGATGCGCAGCAGGCGGAGGCGGATTTAAAAGCCCAGGCCGAGGCGATGAAAGCCGAAGCGGAATTAAAAGCCAAAGAGATGGCGAAAAAGGCTACAGTGAAAGTAAAGCAGGTTAAAAAAGACGTCGAAAAAGTGGCCAACAAGGTGGCCAACAAAGTTGCCACGGATGTCAAAAGCGCCGGCCAAGAAGTGAAGGAAGCTGCAAAAGAGACGGTGGTTGACGTCAAGAGCGCCGGTACGGAAGCGAAGGAAGCCGTAAAAGAGAAAGCGGTTGAAGTCAAATCCGCCGTAAACGATGCGGCAACCGATGTCAAAAATGCCGGCCAGTAAGCGCCCTAAGCGAGATGATCAAACAGACGAATCGGACATTTTTAAAGAAAATGTCCGATTTTTTTGCGTCCGCAGGTTCAGGCGAGGTCCTTTTTATCGAACTTAAGTTCAAATCTTTTGCCGCTGACGATTTCCGGCGCCACCTCGGGGATGGGGGAACCCGGAATAATAAAACGAGCGGTGCTGTTTTGCAGAATATCTTTTTCGATATTAATTCCAGGCATAATTTGGACGAGCTCAAGACCTTCCTCCGTCAGTTTAAAGACGCCAACCGTTGTTACATACAGTACTTTCCGGCCTGCTTTAAGAGCTTTCCGGGCATTGAAGGTAATCTGATCCACTTTGTCGACAAATTTCGGAACGCCCGGTTTTTTAACACGGACAAGTCCATTCTTTAATCCGTACCGGGCTTCATCCATCCAGTTCCCCACAAAGATGATGGTCCGGGCATATTCGACGATATCCGTGAAACCGCCCGGTCCCACGAAATCAATAATTTTCGGTCCACGATGGGAGACATTGACATTCCCGGCTGAATCCACCTGTAGAAAACCGAGTACGCAGGTATCAAGTCTTTCTTCATAGATATGAAAAATTTCCGCAGTGCTCAGGATGCGCTGCGGGCTGATGGCTGCGCCGAAGTACACGCCTGATGCCGGAAGGCCGCCATAGGCGCCGCCTTCCGAGGTGAAGGTGATGTCCCTGTACAGACCGGATTCATAAAGCATTCGGGCAACTTCCTCTCCGATGCCGATCCCGATGTTCACGATGGCCCCGGGACCGGTCGTCTTCACGAACGTGTCGGCGCACAGGCGGGCGAGGATATCGACGACCTTGCCGCGATACGGTGTAATATCGAGAAAGGTATTAATTAACCGCATGAGTTTGACGGCTTCGTGATCGACTTCGGACGAGCCGGCTGTAAAATGCGGCATGAACTGAGTTTGCAGAATTCCGCCGACCTGTTCATTGCGCGGGTTGACAACGATTGCATTGACGTTGTCCGCCGGGATGGCGATCTGTGAATTGTCCCGGGGAATAATTTTGGATACGGAGACAATCACTTTTCCGCCGTTGAGGCGTGCGGCGGCGGCCGCATCTTTGTAATCCAGAATCAGAGCAGCATCTTTAAAATAGATGTTGCCGTCCTTGTCGGCGTAAGGCGCCAGAAAAAGCGCCCGGTCGATGGGTGGAATACGATATTCCAGTTTTCCGTTTTTTGCCGTGATGAAATTGTTTGGAGCTCCGGGAGACACCGCGGAACCGCACCCGACAGCGGGATCGAGAAAGGTGTCCAGCCCGACCGAGGTCTGAATGGAGGCAAGTCCCCGGGCCTGCGCCTCGATCAAAAACGCCAGGGCTCCCTGTGACATGGTGTGCAGTTCGAGTTGGCCGTCATCGGCCAGTTGCAGAAGCGCTTTGGCGGTTTCTCCATGCCCGACGATATAGCGGGTGATGATTCCCGGCGCATCAAGTTCCTCGATCATTCCCGGTGTTTTGCCGCGGCCGCCCTGCGGGCAGGCGCCAATCACGGTCAGATTGCGGGGATGTCCGCTGCGATCAAATGCGTCGCGCAAAGCCCAGTAAAAGATGGAGGCGCGTCCTGTTGCGGCAAAACCGCCTATGGTCAGCGTTGCTCCGTCAGGGATCATGGCCGCCGCCCGGCGGGCGCTGACAAACTTCGGCCCCAGACCGGCGGGTAGATAATCCAGATCGCGTCTGGTCCAGGTCAGGCGGAAATGCAGAAGGCGGGCGATGGTTGTAAACATTTTGGCAATGTTTACGTCCTTGAGTGCGTTGATCGTTCGTCTTACATCCATTAATGCTCCAAAATGCCTGCTCTATGGTTACGGGGATACAAAAACTGTCGTGACAGAAAAACAGGATCAGCGGATGATCTCATAACAGGTTTTGACGTCCATACCCGGTTCCAGCAGGGGGAAAAGTTTCTCCATATTTTTCATCAAATTGGCCGAATGCAGTTTCAACGCATCTTTATCGCTGTATCTTTCGTAAAAAATAATAGTCTTGTCATCGCCGCGGACCGTATGCGGAATATAGTCCAGGCATCCGGGCTCGCTCGCCTTCACCTGCGGGACGATCTCTTTCAGGACTTGAATAGCCTCGTCCATGTTGCCGTCTTTGACTTTCAACGTCGCAATGAGTGTAATCATTCATTTTCTCCTTTTTTTATATTTCACAATCTGTGGCGGCAGTATATGAGTAAGGCCGGTGTGTGTCAAAGAAATATTTATTGAAAAATATCAAATGAATAGATAACCTCCCCATTCTGTCTTGCCGGAAAACGGGGAGGTTGAGTTGATTATGCGTTTTTCAGAAAAGCAATGATTTCGTTGATGTCCGGTAAGTCGGCGACAGGATAGACTGTGACAAAACACACTTTGCCTTTTTCATCGAGAATGACATTGGCGCGCTGCGAAAAACCATTTTGGTCGCGAAACAATCCCAGACTTTTGGCCACGCCGCCGTGGGGCCAGAAATCAGCCAGAAGTTTGGTATGTTTTACCTTGATGGCTTTCGCCCAGGCCGCTTTGGACGGGACGCTGTCAACGCTCAAACCGACGGCAATGGTATTGAGCTTATCGAATACTTTTTTGTTTTTTTCGAGCGACTGCATCTGCCGGGTGCAGACCGGCGTCCACGCCAGCGGATGAAAAGATAAAAGCACGCGTCGCCCTTTCATTCGGGAAAGCACAAAATCTTGTCCGAATTGATCCGCCAGGGTAAAATTTTTAACGGACTTGCCCAGTATAATGATTGTTTTTTCAGCCATGAGTCACCTCCCGGAAAAAGCTGCCCCATAAAGCGCAGCGGTTTTTCAGACAAAGAACATTCTATCGGATCAGCCTGAACAATAATTGCAGTATTGATACTCTGTCACGATACGGCGGGTAACGCAAGGGGATATCCACCAGATTCGAGCGAAACAGAATGCCGCGCCGGTGCGTGAAGGTATCGAAACCGGCCTTGCCGTGATAGGCGCCCATACCGCTGGCTCCGATACCGCCGAACGGAAGTTCCTGGCTTCCGATATGCGAAATGGTATCGTTGATGCAGCCGCCTCCGGACGATGTTTTCTGCAGAACCTCTTCCTGAATTTCTTTGTCCTCGGAAAAACAATAAAGCGCCAGCGGCTGCGGTCTCTGATTGATAAAGGCAATCGCCTCGTCGATATCGCCATATTCAATCAAGGGAAGCAGCGGTCCGAAAATTTCCTCCTGCATCAGAGGCTCTTCCGGAGAAACCCGGTCAATGATGGTGGGCGATATATACAAATCTTTACGGGCATATCTTCCGCCGAACAGAATCCGCCCGCTTTTCAAAAGCTCGAGCAGACGGTTGAAGTGACGTTCGTTGATAATCCGGGCGTAATCCGGACTCCTCATCGGATCGTCGCCGTAAAATGAAAAAACCGTCCTGATCATTTTCTCGGTAAAGTCGGCTTTAATTTTCCGATGAATTAAAACATAATCCGGAGCGATACAGGTTTGACCGGCATTGAAAAATTTCCCCCAGGCTATTCGTTTAATTCCGTACTGAAGAGCGGCATCTTCGTGAACAATGCACGGGCTCTTCCCTCCCAATTCCAGGGTTACCGGAGTGAGATGGCGGGCGGCCGCGGTCATAATGCTCCGGCCGACGGCTGTGCTTCCCGTAAAAAAGATATAATCGAATTTCTCCTCCAGAAGTTTTTGCGTGGCCTGAGCGTCTCCCTGAAAAACCGTGACATCCCCCGGATCAAACAACTCGCTGATCATTTTTTCAATCGTTGCCGATGTTGCCGGTGAAAATTCCGAAGGCTTAATCAGTGCACAATTGCCCGCGGCAATGGCACCGATTAACGGAGCCATGACCAACTGAAATGGATAATTCCACGGACCGATAATCAGGACAACCCCGTAAGGTTTCTGATCAATACGGCTTCGCGACAAGAAATGAATGAGGGGTGTCGCCGCACGCCGGGAGCGTGACCATGACGGAAGGTGACGGATGACATGATCGATTTCCGTATAAAGAATGCCGATTTCGCCGGCATAGGATTCAAAAAGAGGTTTGCGCAGATCGTCGTACAACGAGGCCATGATCTCCGGTTCGTACCGGCGGATGCCTTCCTTGAGCTTTTTGAGCCGGGCGATGCGAGCATCAACGTCCTGTGTTTTCCCCGCGTCAAAAAATGCCCGCAGTCCGGTCAGCGTTTGCGATATGGATTCCGGCGACATCAACATCCTCCATTCACCATATGTCCTTCCTGTGATAAAAGTATAAGGAGAAGAGCGCAGAGTGTCAAAGGAATATTTCCAGACGAACCATTGTTTTCATGGATCGCAGCAATCCCTGTTGAATTTCACTAAAAATAAGCGTAAAGAATAAAAAAATCTTCTCTGAAAATTGTCTTTTGAAAAACCATGACTGTAAAACCGTTCAACAAAAAGCATGTTTGCCCCTGGTGGTTGTGTTTTACGTTTGATAATCCTATGCGAAGAATTTTTCATGACCCCGTTACGATTCTCGGTTCTTACGTCCGCCGGGGCGATACGGCAGTGGATATCGGTCCGGGTATGGGCTTTTTTACGATTCCCCTGGCCAAACTCGTCGGCCCTGCGGGTAAAGTTATCGCCGTTGATATTCAACCCAGAATGCTTTCCGCGCTTGCCGCGCGCGCTCAAAAGCACGGCGTTGCCGCAATCATCAGAACGCATCTGGCCGAGCCGGATTCTCTTGCCCTTCGTGAAAAAGCCGATTTTATCCTGGCATTCTGGATGGCGCACGAGGTTCCCGACCTGAAAAAATTTTTTTCAGAAATCCGCAAGCTGATGAAACCGCAGGGATGGTTTTTTCTGGTCGAGCCTTTGGCGCATGTGTCAAGGAAAGATTTTTTACAGACGATCGATCTGGCAAAACAGTCGGGCTTGCTGATGAAGGAATGTCCGAAAATCCGCATGAGTCAGAGTGCTCTTTTTACGCCTGATAAAATAGAAAGGCACGAACAGCCTCTTTAAAATTGATTTTTGGAAATCACCGGCTTCAGGCACGTTGCCTTGCTTCCCTGCCGGCGGGAATTTTGTCGACAATCCATCTCGGCGGCATGCATGCCGGCACATTCGGGAGAATCAACATCCGGCATCGCCGATGATTCAGGCGGCGCTGATCCATCATCTCTATATCCGAATTCACTAGGCAGCCGTCGAGCTGCCGGCTAGGAAACGCCTTTACGTCACGGTGCGGCTCATGGAAGGAAAACTAATTTACGTCATTTACAAAACGGAAGTTGTTTTTGCCGGCGTTTTTGACTTTATACATGGCTTCGTCAGCCAGTTTAATCAGCCGGTCCATTTCTTCACTGTGTTCGGGATAAAGCGCAATGCCGATACTGGTGCCGACCACGGCTTGTTCACCGTTGATCATAATCGGCTGGGAAACGGTTTGAATCACTTTCTCAGCAATGTGCGCTGCGTTATCGGGATGATGAATTTCCGTTGCAATGATTAAAAATTCATCGCCTCCGACGCGGGCGACTGTATCGGTTTCGCGCACGCAGGAAAGCAGACGCTGAGCAACCTGCTTGAGCACGTAATCTCCGGCATCATGGCCGAGCGTGTCATTGACGTTCTTAAAACCATCCAGGTCGAGGAACATGATCGCCGCTGACTTTTTGTACCGGCGCGCCATGTTCATTGCCGAGACCATGCGATCTCTGGCCAATCGTAAACTGGGCAGATCCGTCAATAGATCGTGCGTTGCCAGATGTTTGATCTGCTCTTCGGATTTTTTGCGTTCGGTGATATCCCGGGTGACACCTAAAACACCGATGGGCTTCATGGACGCATCGCGAATAAACGTCAGAGAACTCTCCAGCCAGACCCAATGTCCGTTCTTATGGCGGAGATGGGATGGAAGTGTTCGACTGCGGTTCGGATCGGCGGTCGGATCGTTTTCTCGTTCGAGTTCCTCTGCGAGCAATTTCTGAGCGTCAACCAGCGATTCGGGCGTGAAAAATTCGTCGATCTTTCGCGCCATGAATTCGTCAGCCGTATAGCCCAGTGTTTTGATTACCGAGGGGCTGGAGTAAGTAAAGCGCATGAACATGTCCATCGTCCAGATGTGATCGGCGGTGTGATCGGCAATAAAATGATAATTTTCCTCGCTTTTACGCAGAGCCTCTTCCGCCTGCTTGCGTTTGGTAATGTCCAGAATAAAGCCGCGAATACCGACCGGTACGCCGTCCACCGCGATCGGTACCGATAACGCCAGAGCATGAAAAGGACTGCCGTCTTTTTTCAGAGCTTCATATTCCAGGTATCCCTTTTGGGTGCCCTGTATTCTGTTCTGTATTTTCTCCCAAGCTGCTTTACGATCATTCGGCGATACAAAATCAAAAATGTTTACACCTTGGGCGATGTCCTGTTCGGTAAGACCGAAATGTTTGAGGCCGTGTTCATTGGCGTACGTCAGATTGCCTTTTGCGTCCGCCTCGAAAATCGTTTCGGGAAACACTTCGGCAAGTTGCTTGAACCTTTCTTCGCTTTTGCGCAATTTCTCCTCGCCCATTTTAAGGTCCACCGATTTCCAGACGGCATCCATAAACAGGGTGAGTTGCAGCACATCGGTTTCGTCGTAGTCGCGGGCCTTGTTTGCGATGCCGACCACAGCGACGATTTGATCCTGATCGAAAACCGGCACGGTTAAAAACTTGAAAAGGGGCGCATGGCCTTCAGGATATCCTTTCTTGAGAGGATGATCGGCCGGAAAGTCATTCACAATGATCGGTTTGCGCTGGCGTACCGCTTCTCCCCAGATTCCCGTTTTGGCCAGTTCATAACGCGTCTGCGGATTCGGGATGGTGCATTCTTTCATGACGTCCTTTGACCAGGAGTTCAGGACAAATTGCCGGCTGTTTTCATTGTATAAATAAATATAACCGACCTTGCTCTCCGTGAGTCTGATGACTTCATCGAGCGCGTAATCAAGAAACTCCTGTGTTGTCTGAGTACGATGCTGCATGATATTTAAGAGGCCGGTCAAGCGCGTTGCGTTGCGTTGGATTTGTTCTTCGGCGCGTTTTTGCTCGATGAAATGGCCAAGCTGTTCGGCTACGGCTTTAAGCAATTGCCGCTCGGAATCTAAAAAAGGTTTTTCATCCGTCTGAAACCGTTCTGCCGGATAACAGACATTAACCTGACCTTCCGGTTTGCCGTTTACGGTAATTTTTTCAGTGAGCTGCCAAGGCGTTTCTTTGAAAAGGCCTGTTTGAAAAACGGTTTCTTCCAGAATAATCCTGGCCCCTGTTATATCGGGGAACCGCATAGCCGCAGGCAGAAGCTTGACCGCCTTATTCATGATGTCGTTTAATGATATGCCAGGCTCATCCAGCACAGCCGAAATACCATAGAGACAGTTTAATTCTTTAATTCGTTCTTTAAGCGTCCACTCCGCCTGCTTTTGCTCGGTGATATCGTTGATGCTGGATAAAAGACAGGGTTCCTCGGTAATGTTGATGATCTGCGACGAATACAAACCGGTCAATATCTCCCCGTTCTTCTTGCGGAACCTGTACTCCTTTCGTACGACCGGCAATCCTTGCCGGAGAATGGAAACCATTTCTTCACGATCTTCTTTATCCACCCAGAGATTCAATCCCATGGATGATTCCTTCATGATTTCTTCACGCGAGTAACCTGTAATATTAACAAACGCGTCGTTTATATCCAGGAATTTGCCGTCTTTCATTTGCGTAATGGAGATGGCATAAGGCGATGTCTGAAACGCTTTGGCGAATTTTTCCTGATTTTGACGCAATTCCTCTGCGGTCCGCATCCGCCGGGTAAGTTCGTTCTCAAGTTCTATGGCAAGACTCCGGCTGATCAGCAGAAAAAGAGAAAATGTCAAGGCGAAAAATAATGTTTCGTAAATCAGGACCGCAATGACGCCCGCAGCGCCGGATACAAAGGCGTTGTCGGACGGTGTTTTAATCAAATTTATGATGATTTGGATGATATTGACAATGCAAAACGCCGCAAAAACAATTCCCGTTATTTTTGTGGCCTGACGCAACGGGGAGGCCACCCTGTAAAGCATCAGCCAGGCGCCCTGGATACAGATATAAAAAAGCGCGACTGAAAAATTTATCGTGCGCAAACCCATATGAGGGGCAATATATGTGAAAAAAATGTGAACCGAGGTGAAAATGGCCAGCATGACATAATTGTGTTTCTGGCGACTTTCCTGCCCCACGTAACGGCAAAGACCTTCGTAAAGGATCACCGTTCCGCCGACAATAAAGAGATTGGCGACGACGATTGTCATAAAGTCCGGCAGGATGCCTCGCAATGCGATGAGCATAATGCCCGCAAATTGAAGAATATAATCGATAAGCCAAAGAATGATTTCCGGAGCACGTTTGCGGTTTTGCCACCAGAGAGAAACAATAACGATCAGGCAAAGCAATACAGACAAGCCATATTCGGCAAAGATGATCCTCATATCAATTTCAATCATGGTAACATTCCTTTGATGGCAACATCACGTCTGTTCTTGAAAAATATTTTATGCGTCGTCATGTTTTAAGGTGGTGGAAAATAAGGGGTCCTATCCTTCAATTTTCCCGGATAATTCGTTGGTAAAGAATCAAGAAGTGACAAAATTACATAACATGTGTGAAATCTAATGATTACAGCATTGCCTGATTGCAAATGCAAAGGATGAAAAACAATTGCTTTTGCGGTTTTTCAAACATTGCTATTGACTTATATTATGAATTCTAAATCAATATCTTGTGAAAAGCAATTGTTTCTTCACCAAAGCGGTGTGCCGTTAAAATCGGGAAATTTTCATTAGCGACCGCGGGAACCGCCCAGAATTGATCCCAGCACTCCCCGGATAATCTGGCGTCCCAAAGAAGAACCGATGCTGCGCGCCACGCTTTTGGCCGCGGCCTGCACCATGCCTTCTCTCTGTCCTCCGCGGGGGCCTTTGCTGCCGAAAATCATTTTGCTGAGAGCATCCCCCATGCCTCCGCTGTCCTTTTCTTCTTCACTTTTTGCCGGAGCAGCGGAACGCTCCACTTTAATGGCGGGTTTTTCTTCAGGCGTTTCCTCTTCCTGTTGTGCTTCCCGCAGTTTTTCATAGGCGGATTCGCGATCGACGGTTTTTTCATAATGCCCGTAAATCGTGGAAGCCTTGATAGCGGCTAGGCGCTCATCGGGCGTCATGGCGCCCATGCGTGAGAAAGGAACAATTACATTGCATCGTTCGACGATGTTCGGTCGCCCTTTTTCATCAAGGAAGGAAATCAGCGCTTCTCCGACACCCAGTTCGGTAATGGCCTGTTCGGCATCAAAGGCCGGATTCTGGCGCATCGTGGAAGCCGCTGTCTGAACTGCTTTCTGATCACGCGGCGTGAAGGCTCTCAGAGCGTGCTGTACACGGTTGCCCAATTGTGCCAGAACCGTATCCGGAATATCCAGCGGATTCTGGGTGACAAAATAAACGCCCACACCCTTGGAACGAATCAGACGGACAACCTGCTCGATTTTTTCCAGAAGCGCCTTGGGCGCGTCGCTGAACAAAAGATGTGCTTCATCAAAAAAGAAGACCAGCTTGGGCTTTTCGGGATCGCCGATTTCCGGCATCTGCTCAAACAACTCAGCCAGCATCCAGAGCAGAAACGTCGAATAAAGTTTGGAATTATTGTAGAGCTGATCAGCGGCCAGAATGTTCATGACCCCGCGTCCCTCGCTGTCCGTCTGGATCAGATCCGAAATGTCCAGCATCGGTTCGCCGAAGAATTTGTCGCCGCCCTGCTCTTCAATGGTGAGCAGTCCGCGTTGTATCGCGCCGATGGAGGCGGCGGAGACATTTCCGTATTCCGTCTTGAATTTTTTGGCATTGTCTCCCACAAACTGAACCATGGCCCGCAGATCTTTCAAATCGATCAGCAGCAATCCGTTGTCGTCGGCGATTTTGAAGACAATCTGCAAAACGCCGGATTGCGTGTCGTTGAGATTCAGCAGACGCGCCAGAAGCAATGGTCCCATATCGGATATGGTTGCGCGCACCGGATGACCGGATTTTCCGTATACATCCCAGAAAACCGTCGTGTTGGCCCGAGGCTGATAATCTTTCACGCCGATGCCTTCCAGACGTTTGAGCAGTTTTTCCGAGGCAACGCCGGCCGCGCCGATGCCGGAAAGATCGCCCTTGACGTCGGCCATGAAAACTGGAACACCGATGGACGCAAAGGATTCAGCCATTTTCTGCAACGTTACAGTCTTACCGGTTCCGGTTGCTCCGGTTATCAAACCGTGGCGGTTGGCCATTTGCGGCAGTAATGTAATTTCCTTCCCCTGCGACATGGCAATAATGAGCGGTGCGGTCATGGTTTTCTCCTTGGGGCATATTTATTTAAGACTTCGAAAGTATAGGGATAATGATATAGCATGTCAATGATGAAATCGTGATTGTCCAGGCGGGAATTTATTTCAATTATTCTGATGGATGTTTCATAAAGACGTTAAACTGTTTTACAGAATTGTTACATTTTGTATAAAAATTCTGATCAGCGAAAGGTTGTCGGCTTTAAACTGTTACAATTGTGTTCTGTCTTTAGGCGAAGAGCACAAAGATGTAGAAATTTCCTCCCGTGCCAAATTCATAACCTTACGTATTTTATAGGGAATGTGTGATGGCAGGATTATTGCTAATCATTAATTATTTTCATCGGGAGGAACATTATGGATCTACAGATAAGCGCGGGCGATACAGGATGGATACTGGTTTGCTGTTCTCTTGTGCTCTTGATGACCCCCGCCCTGGCGTTTTTTTACGGCGGCATGGTCAGAAGAAAAAATGTTCTATCCACCTTAACGTTAAGTTATATCTTTATGTCGCTGATCGGCGTGCAGTGGGTGCTTTTCGGATATTCTCTTTCTTTCGGCCCGGATATCGGCGGACTGATCGGCGGATTGGATTACATCGGCTTTCAGGGCGTCGGCGCCGAACCGAACGCCGCTTATTCTAGAACCATTCCTCATGAGCTTTTCGCCGCTTTCCAGATGATGTTTGCCGTCATTACGCCGGCGCTGATTACAGGGGCTTTTGTGGAGCGAGTAAAATTCAAGAGCTTCCTGATGTTCAGCCTGCTCTGGGCAACATTGGTTTACAATCCTCTTTGTCACTGGGTCTGGGGGCAGGGCGGATGGCTGAAACAGATGGGCGTTCTGGATTTTGCCGGAGGAACAGTCGTTCATATTGCCGCCGGTTTTTCCGCCCTGGCGTTTGCATTGGTCATCGGTCCGCGCAAAGGTCACGGAAGCGTTCCGATGGAACCGAACAATATTCCGCTTACGGTTTTAGGAACCGGTTTGCTTTGGGTCGGCTGGTTCGGGTTTAATGCGGGCAGCGCTCTCGCGGCCAACGGCGTGGCGGTGAACGCTCTGGTGACGACCAATACGTCGGCGGCGGCCGCGGGGCTGGTCTGGATGCTGCTTTCCTGGCTGGACGGAAGACCGAGCACGCTGGGCATCGCCACCGGCATGGTTGTAGGACTCGCAGCCGTGACGCCGGCCAGCGGTTTTGTAACGCCTCTGGCCGCGATGGTGATCGGAGCCGTGTCTGCTCCTCTTGCTTATTATGCCATCCGTTTCCGGGAACGGCGCAAACTGGACGAGTCTCTGGATGTCTGGGCCTGTCACGGCATGGGCAGCACCTGGGGCACCGTCGCTACAGGATTATTTGCTACCGTGGCCGTTAATGCCGACGGCGCCAACGGCATGTTTTTCGGGAATGCCGGCCAACTCGCCATTCAGATTACCGCCGTTTTGGTCACCATACTCTTTTCGTTCGGCATGACCTATATTCTGGCCAAGGTTCTGCACGTGAGCATCGGATTGCGCGTCAGTCCGATGGAAGAAGAAGTGGGACTGGATATCAGTTCACACGGAGAACGGTCCTACTAACAGAACATGCTTGAATGGAAACATTGATCAGTTTTTTATTTTTAAACCGGAGAGGTTACCATGCTGAAAAAAATCGAAGCCATTATTCGCGAAGATAAAGTGAACGATGTCATGTGCGCCCTGAAAGAGATTGGCATTGTGGGTATGAGTATGTTTGAAGTGAGGGGACACGGCCGCCAGGGCGGCGTCCAGCTGGTCGGACGCGCCGGTACCTATCAGGTCAATCTGCTTCCCAAGATACAACTCAATATCGTTTTAAGCGAACGCAACCTGGAAGCGGCTCTGGAGACGATTCTTAAAGCGGCCTACACCGGCGAGACGGGCGACGGAATCATTTTTGTCACACCGGTAGAGGATGTCATTCGCGTCCGCACGCGTGAGCGCGGAGAGGGTGCGATGATATATCCGGGTGATATTGACGAAAGAAGAAAAAAATAAACAGAGAGATTTGATTTTCTGCTGATTAGGAAACCTGAGAAAAAAATAAAGTGCCGATTCATTGAAGTATCGGTGCAGATAAAACATCCTTATTTTTTCATTATCCTTTTCATCGATAACAAAAAAATCCGGACCACCCGATCCCGGAAGACTAATGAATGGTTTAGCCACAAATTCATGCCTGGTTTAATATAGAAAGCTTTTCTCGCAATCCCGCGAAAGCAACCATTTATGTTTGTGGTCATGAATCCTTCAGTTTTAGCTGAAACCGAAAATCATCATCACCTGCTGCGATGCTACTGACTTTGACCGCGGTTGTTTTTTCACCGAATATTTTGAACGCCTGCTGGTTGAATCCCATAACGAGCTCCTCGAAATAGTTATTCTTCACTGGAATTCCGGTGATAGTGATATGAGCGGTGTTGTTATCGAAATTTGACGTAAACGTACCGCCATCAAAATAAGTTGACCAGATTTTTGGCATGTTCAGTTCGACAAACTGCCTGGCATCCTTGGCAAGCATATAAGATTTGTAGGGACCTGTCGGAGAGAGAACAAATTTCGCGCCCGATTTTCCAAACATGGCGTATTGAGTTTTATCATTGTTGAAAAATTCCCTGCATAGTTCATTAAAAAAAACAATCATCTTCTCTACCGGAATAAGGGTAACGGACATAATCATATTGTTGAAAAAACCATCTTTTTGGGTAAGACCGGCGTGAAATGCATTCCATCGCTCTTCGCCGAACGCTTCTGTTATGATAGCCTTGGTCGTGACAAAGGAACTCCCCTTAATATTCATATTAAGCGCCCTCCATAAATTTTTTTGTAAATTTAATACTCAAGGTATGAGGTTGCAAGTAAAAATATTAATTCGTTGATCAGGTACGAAATGTTTTTGCGTATATTGAATGCATGGGAGGTGCGGGTATAATCTTCATGAATTAAGTTTTTAGAAAGATAAATCGAAGAGGCCGACGATATTGCCGTTTCATAAAACAATCATTTTCTCTTGACACGACATATCTGTTACTTTAATTACTAGTATAATGATAGTATCAGTAAGTATGATGTAAAAGGACAGCGTAATGAAAATTTCAACACGAACGCGCTACGGCGTCCGACTGATGACGGCCCTGGCCCGCAATTACGGCAAAGACCCCGTTTTCCTCAAAAATATTGCCAAAGAAGAAAACATATCCGAAAAATACCTGAGTCTGATTATTATCCCTTTGCGAGGGGGTGGTCTGGTCAATTCGGTCCGAGGAGCTTACGGCGGATATAACCTGAACAAAGATCCCTCGGAGATAACTTTAAAGGAGGTTGTCGATGTTTTGGAAGGAGACCGCTTTCTGGTTGATTGCGTTAATAATCCGGCCGCCTGTCCCCGCGTGACGACATGTGCCAGCCATGATGTCTGGGCGGTTGTTGGAGAAAAAATTTCAGAAACCTTGAGCTCCATAACCCTTGATCGGCTTGCGAAGATGAATCAGAAAAAAGAAAAATAATTATGCAGAATATTTGAAAGAAAAGATAACTGCTGCAAAACATGAATTTGATATTTGATCCTGAGGATAAGAATGGGTGATAAAGTTTTGGTGGCCATGAGCGGCGGGATTGATTCATCGGTGGCCGCATGGATGCTGCTTAATGAAGGTTACAATGTTGCCGGCGTGACCATGCATTTTGGCGCCTTGACCGAGGGAGACGGGAAAAGATCCTGCACGTCCGCCGCGATTGACGACGCAAAAAAAGTTTGCGCCTGTCTTAACATTCCCCATTATGTTTTTGATTACGCCTCCCGGCTGGGAAATGAGGTCATTGCCGATTTTATCAGCGAATATCAGAAAGGGAGAACGCCTAATCCCTGTGTTCGCTGCAACCGCCATCTGAAATTCGGTTCACTGCTGGACAAGGCGCAGGAGCTGGGTTTCAATTATCTGGCGACCGGCCATTACGCGGCCATTGAAAAAAACGAAGGCGGTTATTGTCTTACAAGGCCGAAAGATAAAAAAAAAGATCAGACGTATTTTCTCTATGCCATTCCCTATGAGAGATTAAAAAATATATTATTCCCCCTTGCTCAACTCACGAAGGATGAAGTGAGAAATTTGGCGATGAAAAATTCTCTGCCCGTGACGGCAAAGCAAGAGAGTCAGGATATTTGTTTTGTGACTCAGAAAAATTCTCAGACATTTCTTTTGGAAAGAGTAAAAGACATCGCGCCGGGTCCGATTGTTGATGTGCGGGGCAATGTGCTGGGCAGGCATCGCGGGATTATCTTTCATACTATCGGCCAGCGGGGCGGTCTGGGTATCAGCCATCCCACGCCGTTGTATGTATTGTCCATTCATCCCGGGAACAACCGCATCGTTGTCGGTGATAAGAAAGACTTGATGGGCAAAGCGCTTATCGCGTCCGGCATCAATAGGCTGGCGAAATCCTGGCCGCAGCAGATGCATGCGAAGATCAGATACCGGAAAAAAGAAGCGCTTTGCGAAGTCCGGGAAGAAAAAGAAAAATTGAAAGTTATCTTTGCCGAAGAACAGGAGGCAATTACACCGGGTCAATCGGTAGTCTTTTACGATCACGATTGCGTTCTGGGCGGCGGGATCATTGAGAAAGTCATCCCTTTCGGATAAGGCAAAATACAGGTAAAAGAAACAAAAATGAAAATTCTGGCGGTGAACATCTCTCAGAAAAAAGGGGGAAAAAAGAATAATATCGGCTGCGGTCTTTTTTTAGAAAATCTGGGGCTGGAAAGCGATGCCCATGCCCAGGCCGATATCATCCGGCAGGTCAGTCTTCTGGCCAAAGAAAGCATTGAAAAAATCAGAGCCAAAGGCCTTGACGTTCAATACGGCGATTTTGCCGAAAATCTGACGACCGAAGGAATTGATCTGCCATCGCTTCCTGTCGGTACAAGGTTGCAAGTCGGCGCCAATGTTCTGCTGGAGGTTTCGCAAATCGGCAAGGTCTGCCATAATCGATGCAATATTTTTTATACTGTGGGCGATTGCGTCATGCCCCGGGAAGGTATATTCGCTAAAGTGCTCATCGGCGGAGAAATTAAAATCAATGATGAAATCCAAATCAGTAAATAAAATATCGCTGAATCGGTTTATATGATCAAATTTGCATTTGTACTCAATCCCTTCAATATTCAAAATGTTTACGATTATTGTTTCCTTTCAAGACTTGCACCTCAGGCGTTGATAAAAATAATTGTAAGGTTGTTGCCGCCTTTTAAAATTCATCGTGCAAAAAATTTGCAATCTGCCGCTGGTGCGGAAATTGATGGCAGCTTCATTGTCTGTCCGCTGCTTTCTGAACAGATTCTTGCTATGAAGGAAAATGCCGTTTTAAATAAGATCCTGAAAGCGGTGCGGATCGGGGAACGAAGCGGAGCAAAGGTTGTCGGGCTGGGAGCCTTGATGGGTGTTGCCGGAAAAGGAGGGCAGAGGATTGCGGAGCAAACGCCCGCGGCGATCACGACGGGTTCGAGCCTGGCCTCGGCAGCCATTCTGGAGACGCTGGACAGAGCGGCGGCGATGCGTAATGTGGATCTCTCCAAGGCAAAAGTAGCCATCGTCGGCGCAACCAACGCCATCGGCCAGAATTGCGCTCTGGGATTTCTCAACAGGGTGGATACGGTTTTTCTGCTGGCCAGGAACGCCGACCGGCTCGCGGAGCTGAAGGAATTTCTCAACGCTCAAAAATCAAAAACAAATATTATTGATCAAGGTCCTGCGTTGGAGGATGTCATCACGGAAGCCGATCTTGTCATCTTCACCACGTCCGCCATCGAGGTGCCTTCCGCAGCAACAGCTAAGAATCTTAAAAAAGGAGCGATTATCTGTGACATTCCCTCCCCGCGTAACATTGCCCGGGAAATCTGCGATCAGCGTAAAGACATCCTTGTTATTGACGGCGCAGTGATCGAACCCCCGCCGACCGCGCAGCTCGGATTAAAACTGCCGATCCAAGACGGATATATTTACGCCTGCATGGCGGAAACCATGATCCTCGCTTTTGAAGGACAGACGCAGGATGATTTTTCCACAGGCTTCAGACCGGATTTGCATAAGGTTGCCCGGATCAAAGCGCTTGCTGCAAAGCACGGCTTCAACATCAAATTCACCAGCTTTGGCGTGCCTGTTCAAAATATTGATAAAAGTCTGTTTTCACGCTTATAGACAATATCTCATTGACATACCATATCGTAATACCTATAATATAAATAAGTAAAAATCATTTACTATCAAGCAAGCATAAGGGCATGCTCCATCACAGGAGTTTTGTCTTCAAATGTTTTCAACCTGTACGTAAAAACTTTTAACAACCAAAATATCAAGACATGGGTGGCCGATATGGATGATGTAATCACCCGGATTGTCGATATTGAAAAGCAATGCTCTGCTGATGTAGAAGCAACACAGCTTGAGTACGGGAAAAACATTGAAGCCCACAAACGGTTTCTTGAAGCAAAGAAGACCCGAGAACGCGCCGAGATTTTATCCGCAGAAAACAAAAGACAGTCTCAAGCCGTAGAAGACGCAAAACGAAACATAGAGGCCGTCTCTGCAGATTTTATTACGGATATGGAAAATCTTTTCCGAGATCAGGGGCTGAACGAGGCGATAAAAAAAGACATAGTTTCCATTTTACTTGGAGGCTAGTGGTCATGAGAAATTACGCCGATCAGGCTAATCTTCACGCCCGTATATATGCCATGAAAGGGCGGCTCCTCTCTCTGCAGGACTATGCCGTCATGGCCAGGGAACAACGGACGTTTGCACCAAAGTCATCAAGCGTTCAGGATCTGATTGATGCAAAAGAGAATCTTTTCAGGGAACAGATAGCACCTGTTATCGCACTGGTTGAAGCATACGACAAATACACTCCAGTATTTCTTGCTTATCTCCGTCAATTCGAGACACACAACGCCAAGGTTCTTCTGGCAAAGGCAGCAGGAAAGGACATTCTGGAACAATGGTATGATATCAGTCCTTTTGCTTCCCTGGATAAAAGTCTGTTGAACAAGAATCTATCCATGGATGATGTCACGTCACTTCTTACCAATACTTATCTTGGAGCCGATTTCAAGCCCTCTTCCAGTTACCGGCGAATGCAGATGAATTTAGATATCAGTTCCGCGAGAAATATCTATAACGCTTCATCTTTAATTTCCGACCAGGCCAGAAAAGAATTTCAGGAAATGATCCTGAGAAGAATTGCGGTACAAATGGTGATCCGGTCATACAGGCTTCGCGTTTACTATCACTGGAGCGAGAAGGACACCCGGCTTTATTTGGAAAAAATAAACAATCGCTTAAACATCCATGCGGAATCTCAAATCCATTCAATAGACGAGGATTTAAATCAGCATATTGAAACGTTGCGCAAAAGCAGCGGGCAGGAACCATCTGTCATTGATATCGAACAGCATCTTGAGCAGATTTATTACCTATGGCTTTCATCAATTTTTTATCGAGACTTTCACTCGATTTACGGTGTTATTGCTTATCTAGGGTTACTCCTCATTCAGATAAAAAACCTGTTTCGTATTATCGACGGCCGGCGTTTCGGTTTTTCAGCCGATGCGATACTCAGTAAAATAATATGTAAAGAATAATTAAAAAAATGTTTTTAAAATCTGACATACGTCACATTACGATCGCTTTGGAAAAAGCCTATTATTCGGACGTATACCTTGCATTGGGTCAGGCAGGTATCATTCATCTGGCGCGTTTTTCAGAGAAGGATTCCGGAACGGACAGCGGACTTCAGAAAGAAGAGGCATTAACCAGAGAAATTATTTCGAACACAGAATACGCGTTGAATGCACTGATGATTGCCCCGGAAGAATCCGAGATATTTATGCCGGCTGTCGATAAGAGCGGCGATTTGATTTTTGTTTCCCGGATAAAAAAAACCATTGAACAAGCCGTGCGACTCAGGGCAAAGATCAGGGAAAAGGAAAACATTATCATTCGACAGATGGGGTACGCTGAAGCATTGAGTAAGATGGCTATCGATCCTGTCGCGATAAAAAAGGCGAGGCTTGTTAAAATCCTTTTCGGCACGGTGGAAAATATGACGGATGATGTTCCACCGAACAGTCGTTTCATGTTAAACAAAATTAACAATTACGTTCTCGGTATTTGCTTGCCTGATGATTATCCGGCTCTCTTTCGTTTTTTAAAAAACTATGGATTTATAGATTTATCAGATGATGTAACTCCTGTTTCTTTGGAAAGTTTAAAAAAGCGGCGGGAAGGTCTGAAACGGCGCCGCGACATGATGGATGCATATCTTGATCGACTGAAGACAGAACAAGGCCGCCGGCTTCAGAATCTGAATAAATCCTACCATCACTACGAGGAAATACTCAAGGCGATGCGGATGTCGCTATTTTCAGCGAAGGCATTGTTTATTACGGGTTGGATAGACATCCGAAACAAGCAGCGGCTTTTGAAGATTCTGGAAAAGATTTGCGGCAATAGATTTATTTTCTCTGAGCGTAAAGATCCGGATGCCCCTGTTCATCTGCGGAACATGAAACTTTTTAAGCCGTTCGAGCTGATCGTGAAAACAATGGGTATTCCGTCTAATAGAGAAATTGATCCGACACCGCTTACCGCAATCACTTTTGTGCTCATGTTTGGTCTGATGTTTGGTGATCTGGGTCAGGGATTGGTGCTCCTGCTTTGCGGGATAATGCTGAAAAAGTATGGCCAAAAAAAAATAAAGGAAAATCTGAAACAAGCCGGCGGCATTCTGGTCGCTTGTGGATTTTCCGCCGCCATTTGTGGTTTAATTTATGGCAGCGTTTTTTCCAGCGAACACCTGCTTCCAGCCCTTTGGTTTCACCCGACTGCAAACATTATGACACTGTTTGCCGCAACGATTCTCATAGGCATTTTGTTTATCATGACCGGTCTTCTTGTGAACATCATCAATAATATCCTGAACGCGGATTACACGGAAGCCCTTCTGGATAAGCGGGGACTGGTGATTCTGGTAATTTATGCCGCTACTGTCCTTTTTGCGTTCAATTATCAAAGGTCCGGTCAGGTTCCTGCAATATGGGAGATCAGCGCTTTTATAATGCTGCCCCTGACATTGTTTGCACTCAGAGGCGTCATTGGCCCGGCATTTTTTCATCAAGAGAGCCCGCACAGTGCTTCAGAATATATCATAGAAACCGTCATGGAAATTGTGGAAACCGGGCTGAGTCTGTTTGCCAACACGATATCATTTATCAGAGTCGGTGCTTTTGCTCTTTCACATGCGGGGTTGAGTATCGTGACCTACACGCTTGCCGGAATTGCCGACCCCGGTTTGCAATCAGCGGGTGCGATCTTAATCATCATTACCGGTAATATTTTTATCATCGGTTTTGAAGGTTTAATTTGCGGCATTCAATCCATGCGTCTTGAATATTATGAATTCTTCAGCAAATTTTTCCAGGGAGATGGAGTCGTCTTTTCTCCATTTACCTTAAAGGCACAAGCATCGGAGGTGTAAGATGATCAAGAATAAATTGTTCAAGCATTTTGTGTTTGCAGTCTTCACCGGTTTCATTTGGTTCGCATTGTTGCCCACCGTCATTAATGCAGCCGAGAATGTTCAGGTTAACTCCGGAGCAAACTGGATGGGTTTGGCTTACATCGGTGCGGGGCTGGCTGTGGGGTTGGCCTGTATCGCCAGCGGCTTTGCCGTAGCACGGATAGGGTCTGCCGCCATTGGCGCAGTGAGTGAAAAGCCGGAACTCATGGGAAGAACGCTCGTTTTTCTCGGGCTGGCGGAAGGCATTGCGATTTACGGTTTGATTATTGCGATCATGATTTTAAATAAACTGTAATTACATTTTCAAATCAGGATGATACCGCGGCGGCAGTGAAACTTAAATTACGGAAACGAAGTGAACCGAAATTAAATGGTTGAACTGTCCCGCTTCAGCGGGGCAAGGAGGAGGCTCCGCAGGCGTATTGCTAACCCAGTGACCTTTAGGTTATACGTCGAGGAAGCCGACGACGCCAACAAAGGTAGCGCTTGACTTGGAAAGGGAATGTCATGGAAAAGATATACATCATCGGAGACATGCATACGGTCAGCGCGTTTCGCCTTGCCGGGGTGGAAGGGATGGTCTCAACGGCAGACAGTGCATCGGTGCGACTCGAAGAAATTATAAAAAAAAGAGATGCCGGTATCGTCTTGATGACGAATGACCTTGCTGCAGCATTACAGGAGCGTATCAGAGAGATTAACCTCAATAGGCAGAACCCTGTGGTGATAGAAATTCCGGGCATGGATGATATCGGGGGGCTGCGTATGTCGGCAATGAATTATATTTCCGAGGCTCTCGGTATTCGTTTGTAAGGATAGAGCATGGACAATACAACATTGGAAAATTCTATCCGTGAAGAAGCCTCTCGCGCAATAACCGCCATCAGGGAAAAAGAGGCTCTGGAGATGAGGCAGATGGATGAGGTCTTTTCGATGGAGATGGAGGACTTCCGGAGGCAGGCTGAAGCGGAAACAGAAAGTCACATCCGGCAGGAAATTTCTAAACTGGAAAATAAAGCGCTTCTCGAGCGAAAAAAGATGAAGCTTCAGAATGCAGAGCAATTTATCAATCGCATTGTCGATGAGGTCATGAAAAACATTCGTAACGATCGCCTTTACAAACAATTTCTTCTGGAAGCAATCCGCGATGGCGTAAAAATATCGGGTGCTGATGTAGATATAAAACTCAGCAACGAGGATATTTTCCTGAAGAAAGATATCGTCGCAGCCATCGCGGCTATGGACGGAAGAAAGAAAGTTTCCATCACGGAAGATTCGAAAGTCCAATGGGGCGGATGTCTCATCCGGGATAAGGAAACAGGTCGTATTTTTAATCATACGCTGGAAAGAATCTATTTCAGAAAATCTCTGCTGATCAGGCAGCAAGTCATGAGTTTACTGATGCGGAAAGCGGAAGGAAATCAATGACGCAGTTAACTTTTAAGGAGCGTATGTGGACGAAATATTAAAAGGAAATGTGATTTCGGTGAATGGGCCTATTGTCAAGGTTGTCGGGCTGACCGGAATAAAAATGTTCGACATTGCCGAAGTGGGACAGGAACGACTGATCGGAGAAGTCATCAGGCTTGCCGGAGAAATCACGATAGTCCAGGTGTATGAGGATAACACAGGCTTGAAGCCGGGTGACGACGTCATTTCATACGGACGTCCTCTTTCTGTGCTCCTGGGGCCGGGACTGATAGCCAATATTTACGATGGTATTCAACGGCCTCTCGTCGGTATTTCCGAGGTATGCGGAAGCTATATTAAAAAAGGCATTAAACTTCCGCCCCTCGATGTCAATAAAAAATGGGACTTCCAGCCACTGGTCAAAACCGGTGAGGATATAAACGAGGGGACTCTGGTTGGAGAGATTAAAGAAAGCCCGCTTGTTGTACATCGGGTGCTTGTTCCGCCGGGCATTGCAGGGAGATTGACCGCTATCGTGAATGCCGGGTCTTACACGATAGAAGACGATATCTTTGAAATTGATACAGGTTCCGGCAAGTACAACGGGAAACTTGCCGCTCATTGGCCGGTGCGCAAGCCCCGTCCCAGCCGAAACAGAAAAAAACCTTTTATGCCGTTAATTACAGGCCAGAGAATTATCGATACGTTTTTCCCCATTGCCAAAGGAGGAACGGCAGCCATTCCCGGCGGCTTTGGCACGGGAAAAACCATGACACAGCATGCTCTGGCAAAATGGTGTAACGCCGATATTATCGTTTATATCGGCTGTGGCGAACGCGGCAATGAGATGACAGATGTTCTCACAGACTTCCCGAAACTTATTGATGAACGCAACGGCCGGCCTCTGATCGAACGAACCGTGATGATTGCTAATACATCCAACATGCCGGTTCCCGCCCGCGAAGTAAGCATCTATACCGGCGTGACGATTGCGGAGTACTACCGCGATATGGGCTACAGCGTGGCGGTCATGGCCGATTCCACATCACGCTGGGCGGAAGCGCTGCGGGAACTTTCCAGCAGGTTGGGCGATATGCCGGCCGAAGAAGGATTCCCGCCTTATCTGGGGACACGGTTGGCCGAATTCTACGAAAGGGCCGGTCTTGTGGAAACGCTGAGCGGCAGTAACGGCGACATTACCATCATCGGAGCGGTTTCTCCTCCGGGCGGAGATTTTTCGGAACCGGTCACGCAACACACATCAAGATTTGTGAGATGCTTCTGGGCGCTTGATAAAATTTTAGCCGACGCCAGGCATTACCCGTCGATTAGCTGGATCGACAGTTATACGGAATACCTTGTCGATATTGAAGATTGGTGGAAAAATCTCGACAGCGAATGGCTGACAACCAGAAATGAGGTCATGAATATTCTTTTGGAAGACCATCGTTTGGAGCAGGTCGTGAAGCTTGTCGGCAGTGACGCATTGCCGCCTTCTGAACAGTATATTCTCTTCTGCGCCGAAATGATCAAGAATGCCTTCCTGCAGCAGAATTCTTTCGATTCGCAGGACAAGTTCTGCAGTCCGGAAAAGCAACTCAAACTTTTAAAGTGCCTTTTGGTCCTCTACCAAAAAGGCATGACGCTGATTCAAGAAGGTGTGTCCGTCAAAGATATCAGTCAATCGGACGTTGTTTCGGAAATGGTACGGCTTAAGTCGGCAGTTCCCAATAAAGAACTTGTTGAGATTGACGATTACTTGAAAAGACTGGAACAGGAATTGATGTCGATAAAATCGTCATCGTGAGGATTGTAAAATGACCATGGAAATTGAATATACAAACCTCTCCGGAATTTCCGGGCCCCTGATTTTCGTCGACGGAATCAAAGGCGTCGGATACGGCGACATTGTAGAAATCCGCGATGCTTCAGGAGATTTACGTATCGGTCAGACGCTGGAGGTGGATGAACAGAGAGCCGTTGTTCAGGTCTTCGAGGGGACAAGCGGCCTTTCGGTGAAAGAAACAAGAGTCACCTTTGTGGGAAGGGCGTTGGAAATACCTGTTGATCGTGAAATGCTGGGCAGAGTTTTTGACGGCCTGGGCAGACCTGTTGATGGCGCTCCGCAGGTCATCACAGACAGGATGATGAATGTCAACGGTCTGCCGATTAATCCCTGGAGTAGAGAATATCCCAGAGATTTCATACAAACCGGGATATCGGCGATTGACGGCATGAACACGCTGATCCGCGGCCAGAAACTCCCGATTTTCTCGGGAAGCGGTATGCCGCACAATCGTATTGCCGCCCAGATAGCCAGGCAGGCAAGAATTCTGACTGCAGAAGAGGAGTTCACCGTTATCTTTGCTGCGATGGGAGTCAAATTCGACGTAGCCAGATTCTTCATCGATTCCCTCGAAGAGTCAGGAGTTCTCACGCATTCCGCAATATTCCTGAGTCTTGCCGACTCACCATCCATCGAACGGCTCGTAACGCCTCGTTCAGCGCTAACGCTTGCTGAGTATTTGGCCTTCGAAGAAGGGATGCATGTACTGGTGATTTTAACGGATATGACAAACTACTGCGAAGCCTTGAGGGAACTCTCCAGTTCGCGTGGTGAGATTCCGTCACGAAAAGGTTATCCCGGCTATCTTTACAGCGATTTGGCTTCAGTCTATGAACGTGCCGGTCGACTCAAAGGCGGTAAAGGCTCCATTACCCAGATGCCGATTCTGACCATGCCCAGCGACGACATTTCCCATCCTGTTCCGGATCTGACAGGGTATATCACCGAAGGTCAGATTGTGCTGGAAAGAGAGCTGTTTAATAAAGGAATCTATCCGCCGATTGCCGGCCTCCCTTCCCTTTCCCGGCTGATGAAAGACGGTATCGGTGAAGGTCGAACACGCAAGGACCATGGCCAGGTTGCCGCGCAGCTCTTTGCCTCGTATGCTAAAGTCAAACGCATAAGAGCGTTGGCGGCCATCGTGGGAGAGGAGGAACTTTCCGATCTGGACAAAATTTACTTGAAATTCGGAACCGCTTTTGAGGAGGCTTTTTTGCGTCAGGCTTATCATGAGAATCGTTCCATTGAACAGACCCTGGAAATTGGTTGGAAGATGCTTTCTCTGCTTCCCCGTGATGAATTGTATCGCATTGCTAGAGAGGATATCCAGCGATACTATATGTCTGAGACGGAGAAAACGTAATGCCGAAAATAGAATTACCCCCGACAAAATCATCGCTGCGAAAACTCAAGGAAGATCTGGCTTTCGCTTACGAAGGCTATGATCTGCTTAATCAGAAACGGGAAATTCTGGCTATTGAAATCGTTCGGAAGATTGATGTCATCCGGAAAATTGAAGCCGAATTTCAGGATATTGTAAATCGTTTATATTTGGCTTATCGACAGGCTGCCGTCGATATGGGTTCCGAAGCTGTTACATTACAAAGTTGTTCCGAAATGAGAAGCTATTATCTTCATATGAATTTAACAAAACTGATGGGACTGAAACTGTTAAATTTCACTCTTGATCTCAAGAACAATCTTCCCGCTTTTACTTTGCCGCCAACAACATCTGCTTATGATAACGCAAAAGAACAATCTCGGAAAGCTCTTCACATCGTGGTGCAATACGCGACAATAATGAAATCCGTCATCATGCTTTCAAGAGAACTGAAAAAAGTGCAACGGCGGGTGAACGCTCTGGAGAAGATCTTTATTCCACAACATGAGGAGGCTAAAAAATACATCACCGACAGGATTGAGGAAATGGAACGCGAGGAAATATTCGTGAAAAAACTTATTCGACAGCGCCAACAACGCTAAATCAATTCCTTCAGTCCGCTAATAAAAGGAGATGAACTATGAAATCGAAATCAGATGTTTTGAAATATTTGGAGCTGGCAGAAAGACAAGCCCGGGACAAGAAAAAGAAATCAAACATGAAAACATACGCCTATAAATATCTGGAACTGGCTGAAAAACACGCGGAGAAGATTGCCGCAAGATGGGTAAAGGACGTTAGAAACAACACCCGAACGCAGACTTATAAAAAGCTGAATGAAAAGCAATTAGTCGATCAGTGTACAGAGTTTTATCAGCAATTCAGTAAGATGTTCATTTATGAAAAAATTACGGATGACGTGACGAAGTATTTTCAGAAATACGCACTGGAATGTTATGCTCTTGACATTCCCGCGAAAGAAGCTATTTACGCGCTGATATTGATGCGACGGAATATCTGGCTATACGCGGAATTTCAAATGATCTTCAACTCAGCTATTGCCAAGCAGGAATCCCTGGATACCCTCAACCGAACTATCCTGCTGTTTGATTACGCGGTGTATGAGGTCACCAGGGAATACCTGGAATTGATGAAAACTACTTAGCGGTCGAAATTCATTATTGCTGACGGTGAATCATGCCATCGATTAGGCACGGGTGCATGAGGTGCTGGTTTATGCCTGGTGACTTCCGCAACCCTAGAAACGTTTTTTTGGCAGTGTCTCGAATCGTCATTGCTTTGCCATTAGAGAATCGGTGGCTAAGATTATGACAATATGTTCTGCTAGGAGAAGGCATTCTTACCGCAGTTTATCTGGCAGTAAAAAATTAATGATAAAATCGAACTAAGGCGCATAAGCTCAGTCGGGTCTTTTGGACTCGACTGTTTTTTAACGACAGCCAAGTCAAAAAGACTTGGCTGAACAAGGATTAAATAAATCACTAATATTTTTCAATGTCTTCCATCAACTGATTCAATTTCTTCGGCGAGACGGGGTAGGGGGTTTTAAGCTCCTGAGCGAACAGAGAGACCTTGTATTCTTCTATCATCCAGAAGAATTCTTCAACCATTGTTTTCTTTTCATCCGGACAATCTATGGTAATGTTTTCTTTTAAAAGAATCATTTCTTTAAATCCGGTTCCTTTAGGCTCAGTCGGGTCTTTTGGACTCGACTGTTTTTTAACGACAGCCAAGTCAAAAAGACTTGGCTGAACAAGGATTAAATAAATCACTAATATTTTTCAATGTCTTCCATCAACTGATTCAATTTCTTCGGCGAGACGGGGTAGGGGGTTTTAAGCTCCTGAGCGAACAGAGAGACCTTGTATTCTTCTATCATCCAGAAGAATTCTTCAACCATTGTTTTCTTTTCATCCGGACAATCTATGGTAATGTTTTCTTTTAAAAGAATCATTTCTTTAAATCCGGTTCCTTTAGGCTCAGTCGGGTCTTTTGGACTCGACTGTTTTTTAACGACAGCCAAGTCAAAAAGACTTGGCTGGACACGGCCATTTACCATCTGCTGCAGTTTTTGCGAATAAATTAAAACGTCCTGCATTTTCCTTTGCGCCGCGGAAAGATTTAAATTTCCCCGTTCGGCTCGCAGAGCAAGCGCCTTGCAGTAGCGCGGCAGTTCCTTCATCCGTTCAAAGGTATAAAGCTCGGGGAAATCGACGGGCACAAGACGGGAGATCTCTGTTTGGATGTCTTTTATAAAATTCAAAACAGGATTGTTGTTTCTATTTTTCGTCATGAGTTTGCCGATAACGGTACAGGTATCGGCACAGGCTTTCAATACCGGTTCGATCGCTATCAATACCTGCTGGCCATAAGGCAGAATTTGGGAATTCAGACAACCGGCGTGCGCGATAAATTCCTCCTGTCTTCGCCACGGCTTGTAAAATAAATCTTTCCTGACCCGGTTAATGATGGATTGTTCCAGTTGTTTGGGAGGGCCGATGCCGGCAGCGCTGGTCTTCATTGCGCCAGTCAAAGCGACATTCTTTTTAAGTTGTTTCATCTTGTCGGCGAAGTGAATGTCGTAGAGCGCCGCAATACCGTGCAAATGATGGAAGGCGCTTTGTTTTTCGTCGGCGAAAAGCCGCAGATCAATGGAATCATCGCTAATCGTCAGCGCCGGATAGGCGTAACCGATCAAGCCGTGAGTTCCCCGAAGGGGAATCTGCCGGGGCAAGTCCCCGAAATCCCAGCCAGTGATTCCCTCTTTTTCCCACTCACCTCTGATTTTATCCATGGCCGATGTACTGACCGTATCGGTCAGTTCTTTTTGCAGCAGATGAATGTCCCGGCTTTCTTTAATTTCGTTTCCTTTTTCATCAATGACGCTGTAGCGGACATTCAGATAATCCGGCAGTTTTTCCGTTGCCCAATCATCCTTAGGAACCTTTATCTTGTATTTGTCGAGAAGCAACTGGCTGAGCGCCTGAGGCAAAGGCTTGTCCAAATTCGATTTATCTTCCACCAAAAGCTCAACAATTTTAGCGGGCGGCGGCAATTTGAGGCGAATGGATTTAGGAAGCGACTTCAATAAGTGAACGGCCTTTTCCTTTAATAACGAAGGCAGATGGCGATCGATGTTTGCTGTCGCGGCTTTGGAAATAAAACCCAGAGGCACTTTAACGGTGACGCCGTCATCATTTTTTCCCGGTTCAAAATTATAGCGGCAGTTGAAAGCGGCATCGCCGATTTTTATCCGATCGGGATATTGCGATATTTCTTCAGCATCCGGTTCACGGGCAATCAGGTCCTCTTCCCG
>JAGOMJ010000073.1 GCA_017993615.1 Smithella sp.
CGAAGACACGAACGTAGATAAAATGCTCGCCTGGTGCCACCACGGCCCACCCGCGGCAAGAGTTCAGGAAGTTATTATCGATGACCATACCTATACTGGAGAGTTTAGAAATTTCAATATCACATATTAATAAATAAAAATCCCTGTTCTCAACTTTTTATAATATAAATAAACCAGATTTAAAAGTTTTGCGGAAGCTGCTCCTTAATCACTTTGCCCCCCGCATTTTTCGGTAGCGAAGCCGTAAAAATAATGTATTCAGGGATTTTGTATTTGGCCAGCTTATCCCCGCAAAATGCTTTGATTTCTTCCGCTGTGGGGGTTGTACCGGGAACGGCGACGACTGCCGCCGCCACTTTCTCACCCATAATCTTATCCTGTACGCCGTAGACGGCTACTTCCAGCACCTTCGGATGTAAATAAATGATATTCTCTACTTCAACTGGATAGACATTTTCTCCGCCCCTATTGATCATGTCCTTTTTTCGGCTGACCACGTAAAAGAAACCTTTTTCATCTATCCGCCCCAAATCCCCAGTTAGAAACCAGCCGTCTCGGAAAACTTTTTTTGTTTCCAACGGATTGTCGTAATAGCCATCCGCAACATTGGATCCCTTGACGGCAATTTCTCCGATACTGCCTCGCCCTACTTCTTTCATATTTTCGTCAACAATCATAGCTTCACAGCCGAGGCTAGGATGACCTATGGACGTTGGCTGTTGTGTGCATTCCCCATTAATGTTGGCAAGTGATACGGAAGCTTCCGTAAGACCGAAACCGTTGAAAAATTTGGCGTTGACGAAAGCCTTTTTCATTTCTTTCATCAAATCTGGAGACATGGGAGCGGCGCCAAAACCGGCAACTTTGATAGAGCTCAAATCATAATTCTTCGTATCTTCCGTCCCCAGCAATATCCTGTAGATGGCAGGTGAACCTACGAGATAGTCGACTTTTTCCTTTTCCACAAGTTCCAAAAATGCCTTGATATTGAGCGCACTGAGCATGACGACCGTGTTTCCCATCTTCATGCAGGGCAAAAATTGCTCCTGGAGAGCCATGACGTGAAAGAGAGGAGCAACAATAAGGGTTTTTTGCCCCACCGCCGGGTCGCTGACCCCCAGCAACTCCATGTATTGTTCAAGACGTATGGCGCTGTGAATGAAATTGCGATTGACAATTCTTACCCCTTTTGGTTTTCCCGTCGTGCCAGACGTAAAAAGGATGGTGTGCACATCTTCTTCTGTTACGGCCGCAGGCGAACAAGTGTTGCCCCTGCCCCACATCTCGGCCAGTGATCCGCTCTCCACTTTTAATTTTACTAACTCATCCAACTCTTTGTTCCACGTTTCACTATCGACTATGGCGGCCACAGGCTTAGTGAGTTCCAATTGATATGCCAGTTCCGGCTTGGTCAGCCGGGTGTTGAGAACAACGGATATTGCCCCAATCTTTGATATAGCGAGAAACGCCGTTGGAAAGGTAGCGTCATTGCGGAGGAAAACAGCCACCCGATCCCCTTTCCCCACACGACCGTCTTTTTTCAGAAAAGAGGCTAATTCATCAACCCGACGATCCAAGTCGGCATAAGTCAGAATTATATCACCATACCTGATGGCGTCACGAGCTGGATAGGTCTCCACCGTTTTATGAAACATCTCAAAAACAGTCTGCGGTCGGTCGTTATAAACTTTGATTGTCGCCGAACCTACTTTTTTCTCTACAAATCTGTATCTTGCTTCCATCATCCTCCCCCTTATGGGTTAATCAGTTTTTCGTTCTCTTATCGCTGACTGAACCGCCGTCCCAGCATGGCTCCGGCGATGTTGATCCGCTGAATTTGTACCGTGCCACCCGCAACAGGCCACCCCCGGCTGTCACGCAGCATTCGCTCAATGGGATATTCTTTCGAGTATCCATATCCGCCGAAGACCTGGATGGCCATATCAGTCACTTCTTTACCGATTTCGTTAGCAAAACATTTGGCGACAGATGATTCGAAGACAGATGGGTGCCCTGATCCAGCGTTAACGGCGGCCCGATAAATAAGGAGCCGCGCGGCCTCCACCTTCATAGCCATATCGGCAAGCAGGAACTGGACGCCCTGAAATTCGCAGATGGGTTTCCCAAAGGCCTTTCGCTCCTGGGCATATTTTTTGGCAGCTTCCAACGCCCCCCACGCTATGCCCAGGGACATGGTTGCATTACCGCAGCGTTCCACGTCAAAGGCTTGCATCAAAAAGATAAATCCGCCTTCAGGGATAATCAGATTTTCTTTGGGAACGATGCAGTCTTCAAAAATGAGATCACAGCTAGGCATCCCGTGAAGCCCCATGAAAACTTCCTGTTTGCCAAAGGTAAAGCCGGGGGAATCCTTCTCAATGACGATGCCTCCGATTCCTTTGGCGCCTTTTTGTTCGCTCAGACGAACATATACCATGTAAGAATCAGAATGACCGCCTCCGGAGATAAAGCGCTTTTGTCCGTTGACCACATAATGATCACCTTTAAGTACAGCACGTGTCGTCAGATCGGTCAGCGCCGAACCGGCTTCAGGTTCCGTCATCGCGACAGACATCAGTTTTTCACCTGTGCAGGCAGGTGGGATAAACCGTTTTTTTTGTTCTTCCGTGCCGAATAGGTCAATCACGCGTATCGGTCCGACGCTGGTCTCAAAGACGGGTAAGGCAGCGATGGGGCTGACACGGGCCAGTTCCTCAATGGCCAGAATGGCGTCAAAGGTGGTCAGACCGGCGCCGCCATATTTTTCCGGGAGCGTTATCCCCAAAAGCCCCATATCCAAATATTGAGACAGTATATTTCTATCCATGGCCTCGTCTTTTTCGTCCCAATCCTGTACCAACGGGGCCAGGCGTTGATCGGCAAAATCATGTACCGACTGTTTAAACATTTTCTGCTCTTCGCTTAACTGAAAATCCATTGTTTATCCTCCATTATCAATTTCTTTACTTTATAATTCTTTTTTCATATCGATACGGCAGATAAACTGCCGACCATTTGTCGTCCGTACAATTACCACACAAGCCTTCCACCGTACCCGTACTTGCATAATCCTCGACAAAATTGAGCACAGGCCAACGTAGGTTTTCCACTCTTACCTGATAGTTATCGTTTTGCGGAAACACGCTTTTTTTATTTTTTACCTTTTCGGCCCAGGACAGCAACACCTGCCAATGCCGTGATGGCACAAAGACCGATATATAGGGCAAATGCCAGATAGTAGCTTTTAGTTGCATCATAAATGAAACCTGAAAGAGGAACACCCACGGCAGTGCCAAGCGTGGTAAATATGTTCAGGAAGCCGTAGATGACGGCAAAATGCTTCTGGCCAAGGACCTCGGCTGTCATAAGGGGCGGCAGGACCGTCCGGACAGCGATGGAAAAGCCGAACAGAATATTGAATATGACGGCAACCCACAGCCATTGCGACCCGTAAAGGAGGGCGATGGAAATCATCAACCCGATTATAAGCAAGAGATAACTTTTCAGAAGCCCGATACGGTCGGCAAGACTGCCCGCAAGGATTTTGCCGACAATGAGCATGGCCATATGCAGGGACATGAGGGTAGTCGCCGTCGTTGATGAAAAGCCCAAGTCAGTCAAATAAGGCACGATGTGGTGCAGTACGCCCATGTTGGCTATGGCAATAAACAGGATGATGAGGGCCATAAACCAAAAGGCTCTCGTCCGGAGCGCCTCTGTCGCCGTGAGCCCAGTCTGTGCTTGCGCGGAAAAATCAGCTGCATCCACTGACCCGCCGAGGGGGAGCAGGCCTTTGTCGACCGGTTTGGCGCGCACAATAAAGATCGCCGTCGGAATGGAAAAGAAGGCGATGATTAGCCCAAAGACCACATAGGCGGTCTGCCAGCTGTAATTTGTGATGATCCAGTTCGCCAGAGGGTTAAAGATAAAACCGCCGACGCCTGTGGCGGCAAAGACGATTCCCATGGCGAGTCCTCGCTTGTCAACAAACCAGTTCGTGATCATCATGGAGACGGGAATAATGTGGGAACCGGCGCTTCCAATCCCTAAAAACACGGCGAGGATATAAAACTGCGTAAGTGTTTTGCATTGGGAAAAAAGGCCGAAACTCAAGGCCATCATGGTCGTGCAGATTGTCATGATGATGCGGATGTCGTAGCGCCCGAGGAGTTTACCCACGATAGGTGCCATAACCATCATAGCCAGCGCCGCGACGGTAAAATACAACGAAAAACCGCCTCGCGTGAAGCCCAGGGACTCGACAACCGGTTTAATGAAAACGCCCATGGTATTCATGATAATGCCGATACCGGCAAAGTTGAGAAAAAAAGCTCCAACGACAATCCACCAGCCATAGAAAATTTTTTTATTCAAATTCATGCTTACACCCCTGTTTTGATGTTTACCTTACATTCTCTTCATCGTGCTTATTTCTCAGGCCAAATAAATTTAGCTTCTTCTATCAAACCGAGCGCCACGAGCCTTTCGCGAGATGAAACGCCGCTGGCTGGATCGAATTCCATTAATTCGTAAAATTTGTTTTTCATCTCGTCAAAATTGATTTCGACGCCGGCTGTATATCCATCCCGCGCGGGTTCTTTGAGCCGGGGGGGCAGATCATCATGAGATGCATTTAATCCAAAACGATAGTTGATGCATCGCTTCAGGTGAAAGATGCGCAATCCCGCTTCCATCATTGAACTTACATCATACCCGTACCCTGCCGCCGCATTAATCAACTCAACAATCTCCAGAAGGGTCAGCGACCGGTCGGCAAACTGGCACAGGCACGCGCTGTTTTCTATACTGCCGATTGCCGCAGCCAATACCATGGTTTCCGCCTTTTTTTCATGGGTTAGCGCTTCGAGATCAAACTCGAAACCGATTTCCGGATAATTGCACGCCCCCGTTTCCATAAAATGCATTGCCGTCTGCACATGACAAGCGCCGCGTGGGCTTACCGCATAAGCTACGGCATGTCCGTGACCGCCGCGCGGGTCATGCATGGGCGCTTCCAGCCCTTTGCTCTGCGCAGTATACTCTATGGATTGACCTCCGATCGCGCGCGCCGCTGCCGCGCTTCCCATGGAAAGAAGAGCTCCCAGCTTGCCGTTACGCGCGGCCATAGCCGGAAGAATCCTGTTTACCACCGTTTCCATATCGCCCCACTTGAGGGAAATACCATCGGTCTGTTCATTGGTGAGATGTCCTTTCTCGTAGGCTTCCATGGCCCAGGCGATAGTAGCGCCCGCACTGATCGTGTCCATGCCTAAATCGTTGCATATCCTTGCTGCCTTACAGACTGCGGCCAGGTCCGAAGTGCCCTGGAGGCAGCCGAAGGATACAACGGTTTCGTACTCCGGTCCCGGTCCCTCGGCAACAGCGAACGGCCCTTCGTCGATCTGTATGATCCTCTTGCAAGCAATCACACAGTAAGCGCAGGTAGCGGTTCTTTTCAGGAACTTTTCCGATAATGTGCTTCCCGTAAGAGCATTGGCCATTTCCTCGTCAAAATTGGACGTCCAGTTGCGCACCGGCACATCTCCGTCGTACATATGCCCTTCCAGGTTCCCGGACGTGCCATAGTCACGGAGAACCTGGGAAATGAGGTAATCCTTTATACGCGGGGTTAATTCCTTAACCAGTGATTTTATCCGTTCCGAATCAGCCACATGAAGCTCCTTTGCTTCCGTTTTCACCACAATGGCCTTGAGGTTTTTTGAGCCCATGACCGCGCCCATACCGCAGCGCCCGAAGGCATGATGGGCTTCATTGAGAATACAGGCGAAGGGAATCATGTTTTCACCGGCCGGTCCGATGACAAGAGCTGTTGACTTTTTACCGTATGTTTTCTGCAGATTTTCTGTACACTCCAGAATGCCTTTTCCCCAAAGAGATTTAGCGTCTTTGATGATGACATTTCCATTTTCGATTAGCAGTAATGACGTTCCCGCGGCTCTTCCGGAAATGATCAGCCCGTCATATCCCGCCTGCCTGAGGGCCGGCGGGAAATAACCGCCGCAGGAGGATTCAGCTAATACTCCGGTAAGGGGAGAACGAGCAGTAGCATTCATTCTACTGACGCCAGAGAGTTTGATGCCGGTCAGGGGACCGTTCATGAGAATCAAGATTGCCTCGGGTGAAAGAGCTCCCGCGGAGAAATCTGCCCGATCCCAAAAGATTTTAGCCGCCAGGCCGCTTCCGCCGACGAAGCGTCGGTAAGTATCCACAGGTAGTTCAAGAATCTTCACTATGCCTGTACTAAGATTAATATCCGCAATTTTACCGGTATTGCCATTCATACACGCACCACTTTCTGTCAATAACACAACAGCATACCCATGGTATACGGAAGATCGCTTGCCACATCTGTTTTTTTCGTCGCCGCCGTTTCGTTCATTTTTTTATTTTCTTGTAACAATCAAATTTTCGAGTCCCATTTCTTTCAGGGCCACAGGAAATAACTGAAACGCAGGTTTGATAACCGGCAATAGCTTCAACATGGCTGTCACCTTTCCACCCTGCTTGATAATACCCTTGGTGACTCCGGCAATAGGATTTTCCAAACCATGCCAAAACCGGTGGGAGTGATCAGCCGGCTGCTTGGACCAGACGTCCTCCTTGAGATCACATGGCCCCAGATAAAAAGTTCCGTAATAACCGGGTTTCGCGGGTGGATTTTTCAGGTCAATGGTAATCTCCGCATCGGGATCTGTATAAATAAATTTGATAATGATACCGGCCTTACTCATTTTTGTGCCGATTTTCTCATCCTTCAGAACCCGATCCAGAAAATAGCCGTAAATCCTGTAAAGGTCATCTGCATCCTTGTAATACTGACTCATTTTTGCCTCCTTTTCCGTCTGTTAGAGTGTTGAGAAAAACCCGTGCCACCTTTACTACTCCAAGGACAAACGATTACGGCCCAAACAGGTAAGATTATCACCGTGCATCGTCCATATTTTTACCGGTTAACAGCGAACAATCGAGAAAGCGATCCTCATAAATAGTCCCGATAAGCAACCGATCCTCCCAAGATACGGCCACGCTGGAGCCGGACAATTCTCGCCCGTCGTTCTGATAAACCCGCGAAAGATCGTAGCCGTCATCCTTCACAGGCATCACGCGCACCACCTCGGATGGAGAAAGCTTCTTCGGATCTTTCGAGTGGGCGACAAAAGACAGAAGACGGGAATGGCATCCGGCCCAGATTGACCCGTCGGGCAAAACTTTCAGATTATCCACACCTGTATCTAGTTTAATACTTGTTTTCTCGGTAAGCTCTCTCGTTTCGACATTACGGGAATAGACATGAATCTTTCGTCCAACGGTGGCTCCCACGTAAACAGTTTTCCCGTCGGGACTCAGCGCGATTCCATTGGCATAACCTATGCCGCCGGCAACCTTTTTAAACTGCCGGCCATCATAATAGAGAACGTACGAAACCGGCAGTTGCAGATAATTTTCCAGCATCTTGCCCCATTTCGAGGTCCAGCCATGGTCTATCGTAACATAAAACTGTCGGAGACCCACCCCGACAAGATCGTTCGGCGTCGTCAGTTCAGGACTTTTGATAGTTTCCCTGTGGTATAATTTTCCGTCACGATAGGAAAATATCTCAACTGTGCATTCGCCGGTCGTTTCAAAGAAATGACTGTCCTCGCCCATGTTGACGACAAAAAGCA
>JAGOMJ010000022.1 GCA_017993615.1 Smithella sp.
CAAACGCCCGCATGGCTTCATAATCGCCAACATCAAACGGACGGGACAGACACACGTTGTCACCAGCGCTGCTGATCATATCCGCCGTCTTCTTCAGACCTTCAGCATTAATATCTGTCAGAAACAGTCGGCAGCCCGCCAGCCCCATGGCCGCAGCGGTAGCACGACCTATTCCGCTGGCGGCGCCGGTAATCAATACATTTTTATTCGATAACATCTTCATTTTATGCATTGCCACCTGATAGAATAAAAACGAATGCGTCCCATTCTTCCCTGTCCCACAACGTCTACTGTTGTTTCTGAATCAAAGCCAGCAATCTCTTCAATCGATTTCTGGCTATTTCTTTGATAAATTTTTCGGTAATAAATTTCCGTTTGGTGATTTTTGCGCGATCTTTAATAATATCCATTTCAGGACTGTCCAGGTTGCTGTTCAGCACCCACAGATTGTAACGTTTTTTGCATTCCACTCCCTGCTGTCCGAGGTAGGCATAGGGAAAAATTAAAACCATGATGCTGTCACTATTATAAATCTTACCGGCGATACTAACCGCGTCCTGCAATACCGGCCACGGCAGCGTATGATCAATAACAATGATTTTGATACTATTGAGGAGTTCGGACATATTGACGCCCAGATCCGACGTATCAACAATCAAAGCTGCTTTGATTCGCCCGTCATGCTTCACGGACAGGACCCTGCTCTCACGTTTCAGTCCTATTTTATTATACATGTCCATGATATTGTTCTTATTCTCCGTCAGAACTTCATGAACTTGACCGGATAATTCGGTTTCTGCCGCCCGACATTCCAGGGCATAAGCATCAAGCATCATCCCGCCGCCGATGCCGCTATAATATTCACGCATGAGCGCCAGATCATCGCGAGAAAAGTTCTCTAAACTCCAATCAGACGGGAGGCCGGTTTTCTCCGCATCAACGGTCATCGGCATATAACCGAAAAGATCCATCGAACATATTTCCCGACGCTTAAATATTTTGCAAACGCCGCCGAAATAATAATCCGAGAATGTGTTTTCCGGTCTGTAGTAACAAAATGTATAACGCATGGTCTTGGAAGAGACCGGCAAACGGAACAGGCAATCCAAATAGTTGATAAAATAATTGAGGGTTTTAAGTCCGGTCCGCTTCCCTTTTAGAGGACGCGCAGCCAGATGATGAATGATCCATGAATTTTCGTATGCTTTGACCATGGACAAATGACCGTAAACCTGTCCTTGATCCTGGTAAGTCAAATGCGTGAAAATATCCTGACCTTCTTCATAAAGGCGGCGGTATGTCTCTTTCAGCGCTTCCGTATACGGACTGATGATGCCGTATTTGTCGGGATAGATGAATCCCGAATCAAAAAACAGCTCCCAGAGAGAATCCATGTTGACTCGCCCGGTAAGGTTGACATGCGGGTCGGCGGCTTTGCTTACGGCATCAAAGAGTCTTTTCTGATCGTTCAACGACATGTCCAGAATATAAAATCCGTATTTCACCATGTTCTTTTTCAATTTAAGGCGGTAAACCACTTGAGCGGCGCAGACCAAATCATTGAACATTCCCGGCAGATGAAGAGTCATCTGCGGAAGAAGCATTCCTGGAATAAGGAGCGATTCATTATCGGAAACCGTTACGGAAAAACCGGAGGCTGAAATATCGTCAACCTTGTTCTGAACGGCAAGACCGCAAAGCGGATGTATGAAATTGATCACCGGCGGCGGCGTTATCCTGACCCGGTCGGCGGCGTATTTTCGGGGGGATAAGACCGGACGATTCTGATGAACGGGCTGAAGGATAATGTATGAGCCCTCATTATCGGAACGAAGCATCTGACACTCGCCCATGAAATGCGTCTGATCGCTCTGACTGAGTTTCAGGAACAAATGATTGGCGGGATTAATGTCTTCCGGTGCTCTGATGCATACTCTTAAATCATGGGGGTTGATGTCTTCCAGAACACCATGAACATTGAGCGTTCCCTGAACAATTTCCGCGTCAACACCTTCGCAAGTATGACGCACGGCCTGGCGCTTGCTGTAGGAATGAGCCACATCGGGCATCTTAAAAACAATGGATTCATGATTGACCGACTGCAAATCAATCGGAAAAACGATCAGGGATTTACGGTTGTCTATAATCAGATTCAAGGGATGATGCCGCTCCAGATCGAATGCCCCGGGATCGATAAAACGGATGGTCACCGTATCATTGAGATAAGGACCCGGCTCTCCCTGCTGGAGAATTTCATCGCCGGTGTTCAGATCACGAATGTGAATGGAAACCTGTTCCTTTGTAAAATGCAGGTGATTAATCAGATTGATTAGAATTTTTTTATTTACTTTTGGAGACGTCGCCAGCGCTGACGATACGACACGGGGATCAATTTTCTTAAAGGGGAGATTGTATTTGAATCTGAACTTCCGGGAATCGGAACTTTCCTCCGCACGATTGGCGTCTTCCGTCACATCTAACTGAAAGGACGGCAAAATCGCTGAATATTCCGCATCAGCCGTGGATATCCCCGCATTTCCGCGCACCGCATAATTATTTTTCTCGAAAATGTCCGCATAGTATTCTTCAAGTTGCCATGCTTTTTTTAAAATACTGACAATACGTCGAGGAGGAGGACGTTTAATTATATTTTGCTGCCAATCATGTCTGAAATTTTGAACAAACTTCATCATGAACTTCCTCCATGCAAAACATTTTCAAATCATTATTTTTTGTGTTCGATAAGAATTTTCATCGGGTGTCTACTCTATCCTCTGCGACTTCTCACAAAGGCTTTCTACCTCTGCACAGAATCATTGGAGAATATGTGAAACGCCGTGGATCTCTGAAAAAAATTCTAAAATCATCTAAAAATTTTTTACTGCCCCCTGCGTAAGACTCAAATATTTCCGGCGCTTTCAGAGCGCCGATTTCCAGTTTCTTCATCCAATTGAATTCGTCCGAATGTTGAAGTTTGCCATAAATAAGATGATGCGCCACAACATTCAGCGTTAGATCTTTAAAACCCAGGTCATACAGATGAGCATAACATTTGCGTCCCGCATAGAGATCAAAATTAAAGCAATTCTGCATATGCAGCATTGCCTTGATAACCACGTCTTCCATCTCCCGAGGCATTTCCCAATGACAAAGACAATTATGATCAAGATCCAGAAGGCACATGTAACCGCCGGGCTTCAAATTGGCGCTTATGTTTTTGATGATATCAAAAGCCCCTTCGCGATAATATTCCAGAACAAAGCGTACCCAGATAAAATCGAATCTTCCCAAATCTGCCATGGGTTGACGGACATCCCGGACATCGAATTTTATCCCTTTTCTATAGCCGTAGAATGAACGTGCATAAAGAATGCGGCTTTCAGCAATATCCACGCCTACGGCTTCCCCGTCAGGCTGGACTACATCATGTAGCAGCGCCGTCGTTTTACCGGGACCGCATCCCACATCCAGCACTCGAGCACCGGGCCCCATTCCAAACCACAACGCCTGCTCTTTAACCGCATCCGGATCTGTTTTAATATCCAGACGTTTTTCCTCATCGCTGTTTTCCATCAAATACGTTTGTGTCTGTGTCATTAAATCACCTGATTCATTTTATAATTATTTCTCATCTTAAGATTATTTTTCACATCTGGGGAAGAGAATTCGTTTTTACATACTTTTTTGCGAGGCCATGTTGTTCGATGTATAAAATTTTATAAAGGCTTCAACAATTTCACGACTGAAATGAACATCACTTTCCCTGCGCAACATTTCAAAGGCTTCATCCACTGGTATAGGATCACGGTATAACCGTTTTGCCGTAATCGCCTCAAAAAAATCAGCCACTGCAATGATTCTCGAACCAATGGGTATTTCATGCCCCTTCAAACCGCGCGGATAACCGCTGCCATCAAGTTTTTCATGATGCGCTTCAGCTATTTCAGGCACAAGACTATATGGCCCGTGAAACTCGATTTTTTCCAGTATTTTTCTGGTTTTCACAGAATGGGTTTTAACCGTTTCGTATTCCTCAGCGGTCAGAAGGCCTTCTTTCTTCAACAAAGCATCTGATATGCCGATTTTACCGTAATCATGCAGCGACGCGGCAACGGCAACAACCTCCGTGTAATCAGACGGCATATTCATTTCCTTACATATACCCACCGCGTATTCGGTTACTTTTTCCGAATGCCCCGCCGTATAGGGATCGCGTGCGTCAATACTTGCCGCCAGAGCTTTCAGAATAGATTTCAATTGACGGTTGCGCTGTTCATGCAATTCCGCGTTTCGGATGCTGACGCCGAGCACGGAGGCAATGCCCATAAGCAAACGGAGATCACTTTCGACAAGTGTCTTCTGAGTCTTGAAATTATCAACAGTCAGAATACCGACGGACTTTGTATCGGAAAGAATAGGACAGCAGATAAAGGACTGAGCTCCCATGTCCTTGACGAACTGCAGACTTTTCTGTGATAACTTCCCTGTAATCGTACTGATGTCATTGATCAGGTATGGTTTTTGCTCGCGAAAAGAAGTTACAAACACTCCTTTTGATTGAGGCTTTGTTAAGTCAAATTCCGTTGATTTGACAATGGCCATTTGTTTTTCTGTATACCCGTAACCCGCCTTGAAAACAAGCCTGGTTGCGTCTTCGTTTGAAAAAAGGATAACGCATCTGTCATATCCAAGTCTTTTTTCCAGTACTTGTATTACATTATCAAGGATTTCATTTATATTGATGTATTTGTTGATCGCCTGACCGATTTCGTGAACCATTTGCGAATTATTATAATTAATTTCCATTTGCTGAATCAGGTCGTCGCGGGAATGTTCAAGATTCAAGATGCTGTCTCGAAGTTCTTTCTTTGTCTGTTTGTCGTTTAGAAAATTGATGATCAGAATCGTTATGATTATGATCGGAATGAAATATACAAGCTCATCTACCGGATAGATTATTGTCAGGATAATGGCGACTATAGCCATAACTATCGCTATGATATTTCTTGTTCTTTTTAACAGATATGATCGGTTGTTCCCCCATGATATGATATATCGACAACAATCACCCCCTTTAAACATACATTCGGGATGTTCTATCTCAGGGATAGCGTTATTAAAAACCAGCGATATTGACTCGAAATGACCCATCCTGTTTTCACACTGAAAAGGTTGTTCTTGAACTCCCTCTTTTGGGGTAACAGTGATTTCAATTTTTTGGGGATTTATTTCTCTGGATTCGTAAATCGAGGAACGTGAAAACTGGCTGGTCACTTTACCGATCATTTTATAGACCGTACCGGGATTCGCCATTCCCAAAACGTACTGCCTCATGACACCTATTGATTCTGGAGATGCGGCATAGCGGCCGGCTTCCCGCGCTAAATTGCTTGCACCGGTTAGTTCGTCAAGTTTTTCATGGAAACGATTGATTTGTTCCTGAGAAAACCAGTGATTTTGATCGGCAACTTCGTATGGCTCTATTCCAGCATAATCATAGAGCTCATCTATGTTTATATATTCGTAACACTTTTTTATATACTTAACATAGGAATTCACAATTCGGCTGTTGTAAAGAGGTTTTGAATCCAAACAAGCACTCCCTCTGGGTAAATAAATATTGGCACTTTCTTGATTTACGCGGGAGTATATAAAAAAGCTCGTCGTCTGTCAACGAAATACAGACGCTTGGTGATTATATCCTGATTAAGCATAAAAGGAATCTATTCGAAAAATAATTCAACCAGAACCGGAAGAAAGGTCTTATTTGTTCCTTCGCATGGACGCCAGTTTGGTCTGCAGATCATCGATGCGTTGATGATTATCTTCGGAACCGATGTAAGTACGGAACAACCATTCCTGTTGACGCATGGCCTGATCCAGACTGGAATTCAGAAGCAGATGCGCCAGTTGCTTGGTTTCCTTGAGGCAGCCGCGATCATACGTTGCCATCTCACGGGCAATGGCACCGACTTCTTTCAGAAGCTGCCCTTCGGGGAAAATGCGTGAGATGTACCCCATGCGTAAAGCTTCCTGTGCGTCCCAAATGCGACCTGTCAGGGCGGATTCCATCGCATTGCTCAAGCCTACAATTCGCCAGAGCGGATCTATGGTGGGATTGAGAGAAAGAACGATTTCCCGTTGTCCGAATCTGGCACGTTCTGAAGCGTAACGGATATCGCACATCATGGTCAGATCGAACCCGCCGGCAATGGCCGGCCCGCCGACAGCGCAGATCACCGGCTGTTCGCAAAACATGACGGCGCGATAGGCCCGGTGAAACAGGGCCGTGTAGGCTTCGTTATGCGCTTTCTGCAAGGTACGGATGTAGGTCAGATCAAACCCTGCAGAAAAATAACGTTCGCCGCCGGTCAAGACGACGACATGGACATCCTGGCGGCGCGACAGTTCTGTAAATGTGTGTTCTATGTCTTCCAAAACCTGCGGTGAAAGTGAATTGCCTTTATCCGGCCTGTTGATGGTTGCGGTCGCCACATTTTCCTCAACATCAAGTAACAGATACTGCGCTGTCATAATTTTTACCTTCCTAATTTTTTATTTTTTATTTTTTCGTCTTCGACGGCACTGCGGGTTTTGATTTTCTTGCCGAAGCTCTTTTCATTTTTTTCTGCGGGACCGGTTCCAAAGCCAGCTTGATAATGTCCATCATATCTTTAACGAAATGGAAAGATATGCTTTTACGTACGTTGCCCGGAATATCTTCAAGGTCTTTACGATTCCACTCAGGCAAAAGAATCGTTTTGATACCCGCCCGGTAAGCAGCCAGAACCTTTTCCTTGATGCCGCCCACCGGCAGTACGGCACCGCGCAGTGTAATTTCTCCGGTCATGGCCAGTTGCTTTTTCACCTTGCGATTGGTCAAAAGAGAGGTCAGGGCCGCAAACATAGTCACCCCGGCCGACGGACCGTCCTTGGGAATGGCGCCTGCCGGAACATGGATATGAATATCCGTATCGTCAAAAAACTCCGGTTTAATATTCAGGGCATAAGCATTCGTCCGGATGAAGCTCAGCGCTGCCGCCGCCGATTCCTTCATCACATCGCCAAGCTGACCGGTCAGCGTCAGTCCTTTCTTGCCTTTCATTGCCGTGGCTTCAATAAAAAGCATATCGCCCCCGACCGGCGTCCAGGCCAGGCCGATCGCAATGCCCGGTTTAGCAATGCGGGCGTCAAGGTCGGTCATAACCCGCACCGGCCCCAGATAGGCCGGGATATCCTTTTCCTCGAGCGTGCCGGATTTCACGGCGCCTTCGGCAATCCGCGCCGCCACGCCGCGACAGGCGTTGGCGATTTCTCTCTCCAGATTGCGCACGCCCGCTTCACGCGTGTACCCCGTAATGATGGCGTTGAGTGCTTTGTGAGTCAATTTGAATTGCGACGAATTCAGCCCGTTTTCTTTCAACTGCCGGGGGATCAAATACCGTTGGGCGATCTTCACTTTTTCTTCCTGCGTATAACCGTTCAGCTCAATAACTTCCAGCCGGTCCAGCAACGCCGGGGGAATCGTATCCAGCATATTGGCTGTAGCAATAAACATAACCCCGGAAAGATCGAACGGCACATCCAGATAATGATCCGAAAAAGTATTGTTCTGCTGTGGATCAAGCACCTCCAGCAACGCCGAGGACGGATCGCCTCGAAAATCGCTGCCGACCTTGTCTATTTCATCCAGCATGAAGACCGGATTGTTCGATTCCGCCCGTCTCAGTCCCTGAATGATGCGACCGGGCAGAGCACCGATATAAGTGCGGCGATGGCCGCGGATTTCCGCTTCGTCGCGCACACCGCCCAGCGAAATGCGCACGAACTTGCGCTCCAGCGCTCTGGCAATTGACTGTCCGAGCGATGTCTTGCCTGTTCCCGGAGGTCCGACGAAACACAGAATCGGTCCTTTGGAATCCGGCTTGAGTTTGCGCACCGCCAGATATTCGATGATGCGTTTTTTGGGTTTGGTCAGACCGTAATGATCTTCATCAAGCACCCGGCGAGCCTTGCCGATGTCAAGATTATCGTTTGTCGATTCATTCCACGGCAGCGTCGTCATCCAGTCCAGATACGTAGAGGAAACGGTGTATTCCGCAGACGACGGATGCATGCGTGACAATCTCTCCAATTCCCGCAAGGCCTCCTTTTTCGCCTCTTCAGGAAGATTTTTTTCTTCGATCTTTTTACGGTATTCTTCCGTCTCCACGGCATTCTCATCGGTTTCTCCGAGTTCCTGCCGGATGGCCTTCAACTGCTGGCGCAGATAGTATTCGCGCTGGCTCTTATCGATGTCGTCCTTGACCTTCGTCTGAATCTTGTTGCCGAGTTCCAGAACATCCATCTGATGATTGACCATCAGCGTAAGTTCTTTCAGACGTTTTTTGATGTCGGCAATATTCAGTATCTTTTGTTTTTCCTCCACCGGCGCATTGATAATCGACGCGATCAAGTCAGCCAGCGTTCCGGCTTCAGTAATGGATTTGGCCATCGGACCGAATTCCGGCGGCAGAAAGGGTGAAAGCTTCAGGATGCGATCAAACAGGGAAAGCAGGTTGGCCATCAGTGCTTCCGTCTCCAGATCTTTGGCATCTTTCTCTTCCAGAAGTTTAATGCGCGCCTGCTGATACGGTTTTCCTTCAATAATTTCTTCTATCGAAAAACGGCTGACCCCCTGCAGCAGCAGTTGTGTGTGATTATCCATGGTTTTAGCCATCTTCATGATCACGGCACAGGTCCCCACCGGATGCAAATCATCTTTCTTATAGTCGTTGGGTTTGTCCGGTTCCTTTCTGGACATAATCAGACCAATCAGGCGATCCCGAGTCATCGCTTCATCCACCAGCACCGAAGCGCTGCCTGTCACTTCCAGCGGAATCATGGTTTTGGGAAACACAAGCACGTTATGCAACGGAAGAATGGGGATAATTTCCGGGATATTAAAAGTGTTCTTATTTTGTTGCGGGACAGTTTGTTCCGTCATTTTTAACCTCCAGTGTGATTTTCCGAAAAGAGATTTTCGCTATTTTTCCGAAATGATGGAAATGCGATGCGACTTGCTCACGGGCAGCTTGTTGATTCTGACCATTAAAATTCCGTCGGCATAGGACGCTTTCGCCGACTGGGATTCGACGGGAGCAGGCAAAGAAATGATTCTTTCAAAATAACCGTGCGGAATTTCGGCCTGACAGTAATGTGCGTTTTGTAAATGCTGAACGGCCTTGCGCACTCCGGCTATCTTGATCTGCTTTCGGTTCACCTCGATGTGCAGTTCTTCCTTATTGAGTCCGGCCATGTCCGCCAGTACAATGATTTCATCGGTGGATTCATACACATCCACATTGGGACGCCAGATGCATTCATAGTTGTGAAAGGCCGGTCTGACCAGATGAAATACTTCATCCACCACTTTCTGGAACTCGTCTTCAAAATTACTGCCGAAATTGATTTTAATGTACGTCATGTTGCTGCCTCACAAATCTGTCTCTATACTGGTTAAAATATAATAATGCCCTGACGACTTGTAAATACCGCCTCAAAAATTCTTCCGTTTGACATGTTTGTACTCCAGTCGACTCCGCTAGGGCAAGAATATCGTTTGCCTTTTTGAATCATACACAGCCGATCTATAAAATCAAATCCGGATTTGGACACTTTAAAAACCATGCCAAAATTAAAATCAACAGACACAGAGAGGCCCTTTTACATTATGTCCCGGAGCCATGCAGCAATCGGCGGCACCACGTCATCCACGTTGTTGGTCATCACCAGATGCTCGGTGTCTTTAAAAAACAGATATTTCTTCGGACAGGTCAAGCGGTTGAAAATGTCCTCAACGTAAGCCTGCGGGAAGATGGAGTCCCGTTCAGCATGAATCAGCATGACAGGCACCTTGATTTGTTCCACCGGTTTGGCCAGATCCGTTTTCATCAACGACCCTAGCGCTCTGAGCGTAATCCATTTCACGGTGACCGGATTATTTTTGATCAGCGTTTTGGCATCCGTTCCGCTTCTGGATTTTTCCTGCGTCAAATCCAGATAAAGAAAAACCGGAACGGAAAAACGTTTGTACAGGTCCGCCAGAAATCCGGCAATAGGCGCCATCCATACCGGGGGCCTGATCTGAGAAAGAATCAGATTGTCCTTCCCGTTCAGATCAGCGAGATTGTGACATACGGCCGCCGCAAGGGAATCATCGCGCGCTGCCGCGTAGAAGGCGGCAATACCGCCCTGGCTGCTTCCGACTACGGCGACAGGGCCGCTGAATCGTTTTCGTGCAAATTTGACAACCGCCAGCGTATCCTCAACAATTTCATTGACGGTATAATCTCCCCGGAGACCGCTACTCATCCCGTGACCGCGCGGGTCAAAACCGACTACATTGAATCCCTGAAGATAAAGTTTATACATGCTTTCAATATAAAATTTGGAGTACACGGACGTGCCGGGAATAAAAACAATCGTCGGCCCGTTGCTGCCTTTCGAAAAAACATCCAGATGAATCCGGATGCCATTGGCTTCGATGGACATTTCTGTAAAGGCATGACGATCGATGCTGATTTCTTCGTCTTTTAAAAGTTTATCAAACGCTGCCTGAGCGGTTGCGTCATCGGGAATTTTTTCATGCTGAACCGAACGACTGACCGCATACCAGGCGATATGAAACAAAACGGCCATCAACAGGACTAACATAATAATTTTTTTTGTCATCGCCACTGAACCTCCGCTTTTTTTCTGGACACTGTATTTTTATAGCGATACGCCGGGTAACCCATGACCAGCGTCGCATAGACCCTGCGGTTATCCGGAACGCCGAATGTTTTTCTCAGCCGGCCGCTGAAACGCAGCATCAGGGTCATCATGCCCACAAAACAGGTCCCCAGACCGAGCGTATGTGCGTAATTGATGATGGTTGCCGCGGCAATATTGGAATCATCGCAAACGAACATTTTTCTTTTCGCCGCGTGAATCAGTATCACGACAGGGGCATGATGCAAAATGTAATCCCTGCCTTTTTCGGCGTTTTGCATTTGTACGTACGCCATCAGATTATAATAAGGGTTTTTGTTCAGGCCGGTGAGATTGATTATCCGCCGGCCGATGCCTGATGTTGTCATGTTATACAAACGGTTTCCCCAGCCGAATAAATCCGCCGCCGTCTTTTCGATCAGCGGCTTATCCGTCACGACAATGTAGCCGACATCCTGATGATTTCTCGCCGTAGGCGCATACCGGACCAGATCAAGAACTTTTTCGATTAATTCGCGTGGCACCGGTTCGTTTTTGAATTGCCGGATGCTTCTGCGGCTCATGACGATGTCGCGGTAGACATCCGGATTCAGGTTTTTTCTGTTGATCCCGGCCAGTTCTTCTTTTCTGAGACCGTCGTGAACAATGGCGTCACAGGGGCATATCGCGATACAGTGACTGCAGCCATTGCAGAGATCAACCGCGACCGGTCTGGATTGACCGTCGACTACACGCCATACGCCCATCACGCAGTCATGGACGCAAAGCATGCATTCACTGCATTTATCCTCGATTTTTTCAATACGCATTCAATGATTCCGCAAAGACGTCTGCTGTTTTGATGAGATTATTTCTGTTTTGAGTTGGATATATAAAGAAGCGGCAGGCATGTCAATAAAATATTCGTTGCCGGATTCCGGACAGGCGGCGTTTTGTTTTTGCCTGTTGCAGCGGCTGATTGATCAGACACTGCAACAGGCCGGCTTTTCTAAAATCAATTTTGGTATTTTAATCAGGCAGATATTTAAACGACACCCTCAGCTTAACGCGGTATTCAACGACTTTCCCGTCTTCAACCCTCATATCCAGTTCCTTGACTTCCGCAATTCTGATTTCCTTCAAGCTTTTCGCTGTCATTTCAACCGCCTTTTTAGCGGCCTCTTCCCATGATTTCTCACTGCCCCCGATCACTTCAATAACTTTATAAATGCTGCTCATTTTTGCCCTCCTTTCGCCTGAATGGTTTAAAAATATTTAAACATTTCACGGCGGCTTTCCGGCCGTCAATCCTGGATAACGCACTGGGCAATCCAGTAAGAAAAAACACAACGTTCATACCCGTTTACAGATCGGAAAACACAACCCGGCAGCAAAACAAAAGGGAAATCACAGAAAGGGATAACAGATTATGAATTTTTGTTAAATTATAATTCATTTTTAAGAAACGTCAAATGATTATTATAAGTTCTGAATATTCAATCCATAATTTAATATTCATGTTTCGATTGAATTTTTCATAAAAATGACTTAGAGTCACAAACCGTAAACGAAAATATTTATTTCTGAAGAAATCCGCGCGCGACCTCAACGTCCGCGTGACCATACAACAAGGAGTATTTTATGCACAAATTCACATTGGACAAGCCCGACAATCTGGTCGATTGGTGGGGAGAAAGCGTAACCAGGTTTGCCGATAGACCGCTGTTCGGCACCAAAAACAAAGAAGGCGTTTATAAATGGGCGACCTACAAAGAAATCGGCAACCGCATTGACAACCTTCGAGCGGGACTGACCCAGCTGGGAATCGGCAAAGATGATGTCGTCGGCATCATTGCCAACAACCGCCCGGAATGGGCGGTAATCGGGTTTGCCACCTGGGGATGCCTGGCCCGTTACGTGCCCATGTACGAAGCAGAACTGGTTCAGGTCTGGAAATACATCATTAACGACAGCGGGGCAAAAGTTCTCTTTGTTTCCAATCCTGCAATATATGAAAAGATAAAAGATTTTCCAAAAGATATCCCGACGCTCAAACACATCTTTATCATCGAGTCCGATGGTGACAATTCCATGGCCTCTCTCGAGAAGAAAGGCGCTGCAAAACCGGTTGCACCGAAGAGTCCGAAAGCGGAGGACGTCGCCGAACTGATCTACACATCGGGGACAACCGGCAATCCCAAAGGCGTTTTGCTGATGCATATGAACTTCACCAGCAATTCACATGCCGGCCTGAAAATGTATCCTGAACTCTATGAAAATGAAGTCGTTTCTCTCACCATTTTGCCGTGGGCGCATGTTTTCGGCCAGACCGCCGAATTATTCGCCATCATCCGCCTGGGCGGCAGGATGGGATTGATTGAAAGCACAAAAACCATCATCAATGATATTGTTCAAATCAAGCCTACCTTTATCATTGCCGTCCCCACCGTTTTCAACAGAATTTACGACGGTCTGTGGAATAAAATGAACAAGGACGGAGGACTGGCCAGAGCGCTCTTTGTGATGGGCGTCGAAGCCGCCAAGAAAAAAAGGGTCCTAGCGGAAAAAGGCCAGTCCGATCTGATGACAAACTTCAAAGTGGCCGTTGCGGATAAAATTGTCTTCAAGAAAATCAGGGAGCGGATGGGCGGTCGAATGCTCGGATCCATGACCGGCAGCGCGGCCATGAACGTTGAAATATCCAAGTTCTTCTTCGATATCGGCATTCCCATTTACGATTGCTACGGCCTGACGGAAACATCACCCGGCATCACCATGAATGGCTCTCAGGCTTATCGGATCGGCAGTGTCGGCAGACCCATCGATAAGGTCAAGGTCGTCATCGACTCCTCCGTAGTTGAAGAAGGGGCGACCGACGGTGAGATCATCGCTTACGGACCGAATGTCATGAAAGGCTATCACAACCGGCCGGAAGACACCAAAGCCGCTCTCACACCGGACGGCGGTTTCCGCACCGGCGACCGCGGACGATTGGACAAGGACGGATACCTTTTCATCACCGGCCGCATCAAGGAACAATACAAACTGGAAAACGGAAAGTTCTGCTTCCCCGTCTCGCTGGAAGAAAACATTTGCCTGGCTTCTTTTGTCCAACAGGCTGTCGTTTACGGTCTGAACCGTCCCTACAATGTCTGCATTGTCGTTCCCGACTTCGACGTACTTTTGGACTACGCCAAAGAAAAAGGGTTACCAACGGATATCAAAACGCTGGTCGAACGAGAGGATATTATCCATATGATCAGTGAAGCCGTGACCGGCCAACTCAAAGGTAAATTCGGCGGTTATGAAATTCCCAAGAAATTTATCATTCTTCCGGAAGCGTTCAGTCTGGACAACGGCATGCTGACCCAGACGATGAAACTCAAGCGCAAAGTTATTCTGGACAAGTTGAATGACCGGATTGAAGCGCTTTACAAAGAAGACAAATAATCCGATAATGTTTCCAGACCTCCCGTAAAAAGAGAAAGGCGTGTTTTCCGGACACGCCTTTCTCTTTGGTTTGCTGATCCGTCTCTCCGTTTATCGATTGGCCGGCCTCTTTCCGGAAAGAATGCTGTCAACCGTGTTCTGTTTGGAATAATGCCCGCGCGTAAAAAAATGCCTTGCATCTTCCCGGCCCAGAACTTTTTGCCGGATGCGTTGCGGTGACAGTCCCCTGTCGCGCAGTCTGAAAACATCATCCCGCAAACGCTCCATGGTTGAAATCTTTTTTGCCAGGGCTATTTTGCCGTCTTTCACAACGCCCTTGAGGTTGCAAAAAATAGTTTCTATGTTCAGGGCACTGAGTTTTTTCAGTGTGTCCAGTATCTGCAAGTAATTTTCGTCCTGCCTTAAATATACGAAATTTGTTCCGCAAAAAAGATCGCCCGTGAAAAGCCATTTTTTATCCGGCTCATATAAACATATGTGATCCTCGGCGTGCCCCGGCGAATGAATGACTTCCAGATGATAAGGTCCCGCCTTTACAGAGGCGCCGACAGCCTCGCCCTTTGACGGTCTGGGCCAGTCCCACACGATCCGCTGATACAGATGCAAATCATTCAAACGGGGATTTTCCAAATACGGCAGCGTCAGCGGATGCGCGTATATATTGATCCCGAAGTGTTGCTGGACATCGGCATTGTTGCCGATGTGATCTTCATGATGATGGGTGTTGATGATCCCGGCGATCCTTCTGCCCTTCAACGCTTCAAGGAATTCATGCCCCGCACGATTGGTACCGGTATCAATCAGAACGTCGCCGACTAAAAAAGCATAAACGGGATACAGAAGGATTCCCAGGGGCGACCGCCCCATATAGAAAAGAAGGATCGATTCCTGTTCGCTGATCTTAAACAATTTTCCCCACCGCTTAGACAGACGCTACAGCCTGTTAAGGTTTTGGTAAAGTCTATTCAGGAATTGCAGACAGGGCCTTGCCTGCATAGTCTGCATAATAGAGACTCCTCCGACGAAGCGATGTATCCTTGCGTCGGGGCGAATTGGATGTTGCAACGCACTCGATTTCTCCCAGTTCAGTGATGACCTCTTCCGTTTCGGGGAAGGTTACGGCAAACCCGCATTCGCCACCTTCATATTCAACACTGGCCTTGTAGGTTCCGGGGGAAATCGTGCTGCCTCCGGCTTTTATCATCCGTGAAATGGCCTGGCAACTTTGCTTATCCGCGACGGTGGAGGATCCGGCAGCATCATCTTCGCCAAAAGAATTCTCCAGATAGAATTCTCCGCCTTTCCCGGTAGGAGACAATAATTCTTTTTCACCGATCTTCATGGCGATCTCGACATATTCCAACGGAATTTTCTTTCCTTCTTTTCTCGCAAAGATCGTCCCCGTAACCGCGCGCAACTGCTGGGCATCGAAATAAATACAGGAACCGCTCCACAAAGAAGGAGACAGGGTCTTGTTGACATCCGATATTGTAAAATCAATCGGAATATTTTTCGTGTCGAGAGTAATCTTATTCTGACCGTAGGAAGACATCGTGGGGACAACCATTGTGCCGAGAGAACCCACTTTCCCGATTTCCTGACCGTTGTTGAGCACTGACGCACCCGGAACGTTTTTATTGAAAAGCACCACGCCGAAACTGTCGCTGACCGGCCGCGAAAGGCCCAGATATTCCCCGGCCCAAACCATCGACCCCGCCGCCGACAAATTATACGATTCCGTTGAGATTCCGTTTTTAGAATCCTGAATCTGGGCATCAAAGGAATAAATGCCGTAGCGGGCGTTATACTGAACGTACGGGTTGGTCGTATACACGGTATTGGCGGCTGTTTCGGAACGATTAACGGAAGCGCGGTATCCCAGCCCTTCTCCAACCGGAATGTCTTTTTGCACTTGCAGCGTTTCGGAGTTTACATCGTCGCTTCCGAAATTCACCTGTGCCGAACCGCGAACGTTATCCATTAAAGCAAAGTTCAAACCGATAAATCCGCTGTAGTTCGTATCTTCCCCTGTTGCGCGTGTCGCCGAACCGGTCGCAAAAAGACTGATAGATCTATACAGTGTCCGGGAGTAATTCAATGATATGACTTGCGTATCCATCCCTTTAAAATTTTCCGTCTGAGCGTAATTAACGGAGAAACTTCCCAGCGGATTTAAAGAAAAGCCCATGCCCGCTCTGATTTCGTGGCGCGTATTATCTTCCGTCGGCAGCGGATTGCCGATGGTTGCATAGTATCGCGAATACTTGCGCAGCAGTAAATTCGTACTGAAATTCCCCAGTTGCAAATTGTGCTGCAGAGAGACCGCATCGCCTCTTTTGTCGATTTCATCCGAAGAACTTCCGGACAACTGCACGGTAAACTGTCCGGCAAGGGGAACGGCAAAGGTTGTGGAGATGCCTCCGTTATAAACGCCATCCGATCCTTCCGCACTCGCACCGATATTCACTTTATTGGTCACGCCATAGCGGTGAAAAGCGGAAAAGGCCAGATCGCCGTACTCATTGCTTTCTGATCCGTACTGTTCCCGAAGGAAACCTGCATTATAGCTGTATTCATGCAAGCCCTTGCGCAGCATCTGAGCGCTGAAATACGCCATATAGGAAATTCGTTGAACATTTCCGAAGGGATCTTTCAGAACAACTTCAATGTTGTGAGAGCCTGTCTGGGAATAAATATTTTTTAAATCGAATGATCCGGGGGCAATGTCCTGTTTCCCGATCAGGACGCCGTTCAGATAGATTTCCGCCTGTGTGGGATAAATAACTGTGCCCTGAAGATCCATGACGGGTTGCGTGATAAAATACGGATCGAGTCTGTACACCTTGGAAAAGCCGATGCCTCCCATATTCACCGTACTGCCCAATTCTCCGGAATTGGCGTACTGGTCCCCCATCACCAGCCATTGCAAATCTTTCCGGCGCTCATACGTCGCACTGCTTTGAAGCCGTACAAGATCATAATCGGATTCCGTTTTTGTAAAAACAGAATCCGATGTGAAAAACATATCTCCGGTTCTGAACCCCAGTTTGTTCGTGACCGACAACGTCTGAAATCCGCCCTGACCGGTAAAAGCGTAGTTCACCCCGTAATTGACAAAGGCGCTCGTCTCTCTCGGGTAATAGATATTTTTGGTTTCAGCCCGCAGGGAAAAAAGATCGGCAGCGGTTCTGGTCGATTCCGTGGTCTTGCCGATCACCGTTACTGTGAGTTTCTTTTCGTCGAATGTGGACGTCACATCCAGAAGAGCGTTCAAAGGAACATGCGGCTCATCCCCGCGCAGAATGACGATCCGGTCTTCGGAATATTGAAGTTTCAGAGCTTTGGCATCGTCCGGCCTGATATACAGATTACCGCGATCATCGAGCTCAGCAAAGATATCTCCCCTGGACTGCGTATTGATAATAACACTGACGACAATCGGGGTGGTTTCTTTTGGAGTGAACGCAGAGGATTTCCCGGATTCGGCAGGAACCTGTCGCGCACTGCGAGCCGTTTCTTCGGCCGTATATGCCGGTGCGGCAAAAAAGGTTATCAGAAAAAACACGACCGCAACAAGAAAAAATGTCTTCTCGCACGATCCCCGCCGCGATAAATATCTGGTTGAAAAATCCGTAAAGTTATTCGGGACACATGTTCTTTTGAACATTCAATATTCCGCTGATGTCTTTGTCTTCCGTTCGGACATTGATGTCGATTTTGGCCAGTTGTCCGCATACGTCTTTGGGAATTTCCGCTTCGTAAGAGGATGACATCCCGTTTAAGATATACCAGCCGGCCACTTCCTTGGAATACAACTCTTTCCCATCGGCGGCTTTCCCGCTGAACGTGACTGAACGCAGTTTCACATGAACATTGCCGGTGTTTTTGACAACCGCCCTTGCCTTCCCGGCGGCCATCTCGACTTTGTCGATCGCATATATTTCCTGCGGCTTGAGCGGTTTGACGAAAATCGGCATGGAGAACCGGAAGGCGATGGTCACACCGGCCTTGACCTTTTGATTGACGTCAATATCCTGTGTTTTTTTCTGGGTGGGGATTTCCTGAACAAAAAGCCTGTATGTTTTTTCTCTGGCGCCGGGCGGTGTTTTGAGTCCGATTCTAACCGCCCTTTGAGAATTCGGATCGATACTCATAACCTTCGGGAAGAATACAATATCATTTGTATCGGTGTAAGCATCTTTACTGTTCTCGTCCTGATTCCATGCTTTAACGGAAACCTGAAAGTCGATTTTCTCGTTGCTGTTATTAATCACCGAGAAAACCCCGCTTTTTACTTTTCCACCTAAATCCATTGTCGTCGGTTGCACCTGAAAGTCGGCGGCCAATGCATGCGTAGAGGAGATGATTACGAACAATATAACAGTCAGGAATCCGACAACTTTGTTCATGGGTGGATCGAAATTTTTACAAGTTTGGAGCGATATCCTTGTGGCCCGGTAATTATTTTTCATCATATAACTCCGATTATTTTATTTTTACACCCAAACGCCGTTTCTCAAATAACACAGATTGACCTGCACTGCAAGCCGCAGACCTTGGCCTAATATGCAATCGTAACTGTGACATTGTCCGAATAATCCCCGGGCGGTGCACTTTGATATGCTGAAGGCACAACCGATATCCCAACGGGAATTTCCGATGCCGGCGCCGCGCCAAAACCATTTCCGGTTATTTTCCCCGAAACCCCGCAGGTCGTGACATTGTAATTAATGTTATCCGTTCCTTTTTTCAATTGGCCTGCCGTGGAGCCGCTCGACGTTTCGCACGTCACATTGGGTTGTGAAGCATTGGTGCATTTGACGGTCGGCGACGTCCCGTGGAAGTTCGTGCTTGCCGTAATGGTGGTATTCAGAGACGGATCGATGTCGAAATTCATCGTGCCGTTTGTCGGCGTACCGCAGGCGGGAATCACCGTGACATCCGAAACATTGACATAAGCCGAAAGCGAACCGCCGGCCCAGCTGATCTCAACCGTTATCGGGTTGCTGAAGGAAGAGACGCCTTCAACAAAACCGGCGTAGTTGGTAATTGCCGAATTCGTGGTCAGCAAGGGGATATCCACGGCACCCGCGCCTGTACCGTTTGCATGCAGACCCAACGTAAAGGGAATGGTATTTGCGCCGGTCAACTGTAATTGACCCACCGGATTTGTAACCGCGATAGAATAAGCCAAACCGGCAGCGCATTGAAAATTAATCTGCTGGGTTACGGTATTATTGACGGGCGCCGGATAGCTTGATGGATCAAGAACGCCGAATGAAATACTCCCCGTGCTGCCGCCGACAAAATAACAGCCAAGAGCAACCACGTTAATAGTACTTACGCACGAATCTTGATTGCCGTGATTCCGGTAATACAATATCGTGAAATTATAAGTCCCCGGTGTATTTGGCGTACCTGACAAAACACCTGTAGTTGCATTTATAGTCAAGTTCGGCGTAGTACCTGAAGATATGCTCCAAGTATACCCCGGTGAATCTGACAAAAAAGGATACGAATATAATGTCCCAACGGTCGCCGTGCTGGTGGGGGGGCAATTCGTAATGGATAACCTAGAATGAGCAGTGCCTGCCAACCCTCCCAGCAGTAATAATAATATTAGAACAATGTATCTCTTTTTAATGTTGTTCAATCTCATAACTTAATACCTTTATTTCATTATAATAGAAAACGCAGCCTGGTGCAATTATCCTTTTTTAGGGCAAACAGGCTGCGTCAATGAATTTTTGAACTACTAGTTTTAAATATTTTAAAGATTCCTGTTTGGTCGAGTTTTTCGAGGAGATTTTCTCCCGCCTGTCATCGCATCCTAATACGTAATCGTCAGTGTCACCGTATCGGAATAATCATTATGGGCGACAGCGGTCTGAGCATCGGCTGCGGCGATTTTGATGCCGATGCCCAATGCCTTATTGGTGTTATACCCGGCGCCTGTAAAACGCCCGTTGCCATCCGTGTCGCCGCCACACGTAAAGGTATAACTGATCACGTCTGAAGGCCAGCTGGACGATTGAAGAGCCATATCGCCCACACCGCCGGACGTGCAGGTTTCGTCCAGAGCCGTCCCGTTGGTGCTGGACACTTTAACGGTAAAGACCGTGCCGCTGGTGCAGCGGACCAATTCATCGGCGCTGTTCGGGAAGGTCTGCTCGGCCGCTGTCTGGGTATCGATGAGCAGCGGCGATGGAAACGATCCCTTCTGGATTTCCCGGCAGGACACGCCTACCTGGGCATTGACTTTTATCTCCGCCGATGTAAAACCCGCAGGGCTGGCCGCAAATACCGGATTTATTGCGAAGCTCATGGCAGCCAACGCTGCCATGAGCAAGATAATTTTTTTCATTGACGCTTGCCTTTACGTCAGTTTATTTTAGTACACGACCGTAATTGTCACTGTATCGGTATAGTCGCTTCCTTCCTCCGCGGCATTGGCATCAGCCACCGCAACACTAGCCGCACTGCCGGTAAGCAGCGTGGTGGGTGTTGCAGAACCGAAACCCGCACCATTAAAGCTGCTCGTATAAGTCAGCGTATAGGGTATGTCAGCACCGGTGCCTGTCAACACACCGGACAGAGAACCGGTCGTATCTGTTGCACCACCCGCGCCTGCACTTGCAGCGGTTACAGTAAAAGCTTTGCTCTTCGAACATTGTACCGTGGTAGCGCTACCGGTGGAAGAGACAGCGCTTGCTGTCGCCGGATCAATTGTAAGGGTTAAATCGTTTGCGGTAATCGCATTACACTTACCTGACACGGTAGCGTTGATATCAACATCACCTGTAACATCTGCCCATGCTCCGCCAGCCATTACAACAACAAACGCCATTGCCGCCAAAACTGCCATTAATTTTTTCATAACTACCTCCTGATTTGTGTTAAATTGTTTTTATGATCCTTAAGTTTCTCAACTTTTATTCATCTTTTCGTCAAAGATCCCTCAGGAACTCACCGCCTCACAATATCTGCAAACACCTTTCAAATGGATGTTTACCGTGTCCACCTTATGTCCTTCTATTTTTGTGCTGCTGTGCAGATCGCCTGTTATCGTTGATCCGTCGCAATCCACATCGTAAACATTGTCGCAAACCCGGCAGTGGAAATGATTGTGATCCTCGGTGCAAATATCGAATCTCATTTTATGGGGGTCGATATCCAGTTCCTTCACCATTCCCGCCTCCACGAAACTTGCCAGTGTCTTGTAGACCGTCGTAAGAGAGATGGCCGGATATTCCTTGGTAATCTCGCTATAAATTTTTTCAGCCGTCGGATGCACCCTGTTCTCCTTTAAGTATCTCAAAATTGCCAAACGCTGCGGCGTCACTTTAAATCCTTTTTCCAAAATATCTGTCTGCAACTTATTCATTTCAAATCCTATTAAGAAACAATCATTGTTATGTTGTAGCATAAGCAATAGGCAGGCCATATTATATTTATAACGTAAAATAATTATATATGCTTGATATTACTGAATTATAATCGATGTTTCGTTTTTCAGAAAGGAGGCGGCTGTCTTTTAAATAAAGTATTTCTACGAAATACGGTATATTTGATGATCTTTAGGATGGGGTTTTCTGCAGCCGGATGCCCAGTTTCTGCATTCGTCCGCGCAGCGTATTGGGATGCAAACCAAGCAGAACGGCGGCGCCTTTGGAACCGTCGATCCGCCAGTTGGTCTTTTCCAGGATTTTAATGATATGCCGTTTTTCAACTTCGGCAAGATTCGTGACTGCATTTTCTTCCATGAGACCCAGGGAGTGATCCTCCAGCTTTTCCGCAAGCTGAAGGCTGGTGCCGTGCGTAACAATAACGGAACGCTCAATGATATGCTCCAGTTCCCGGACATTGCCCGGCCACGGATACTTCATCAGTTGCGCCATGATTCCTCCGGGAATGTTTTTAATTTCTTTCTGCATTTTCCGGTTAAACTGTTCCACAAAATGCTCCACCAGCAACGGAATATCGCCGAATCTTTCCCGGAGAGGCGGCATGGTGATGGGAAAAACGTCCAAACGATAGTAAAGGTCCTGGCGAAACCGTCCTTTGGAAACTTCTTCCTTCAGATTCCTGCTGGTCAGAGCAAGAATGCGCACATCAACCCGGATGGTCCGGGGAGAACCAAGCCGTTCGAATTCTCCTTCCTGGATTGCCCGGAGAAGTTTGGCCTGCAAATCAAGAGGAAGTTCCGTAAACTCATCGAGAACCAGCGTTCCCTTGTCGGCCAGCTCAAAGCGGCCGATCTGCATTTCGGTGGATCCGGTATAGGCGCCCTTTTCCCGGCCGAATAGTTCGCTTTCGATCAGATTGGGCGTGAGAGCGGCACAATTAACGGTTACGATTCTTTTTTTGTTTCTGTTGCTGAGTTCATGGATGGTACGGGCCAAAACGCCTTTTCCCGTTCCCGTTTCGCCGAGGATGAGAACAACGGAATCGGTCGGCGCAACCTGCTCCATTTTGATAAAAACATTTTGCATTGCTTCGGAATTACCGATGATGCCCTGATATCTGAATTCTTTTTTCGTGTCTTCCCGCAGCGGGAAATCCTCTGCCCGGGCCGGACCGCTCTGCTGACGCATGTCGCCAATCGACTGCTGATACTTTTCCTCGATTTTTTTCCGGTAAAAAGCGCCGGTGATGATTTCCCCGATCAAATTCAGCCGGGAAACAAGCTCCGGTGAAAATTCCCTGTCCTCTTCCAGGGTGGAAAACGTCATGCCGGCAACGGCCTTGCCGGCGATATGAAAGGGACTGATAATGAAAGACTTGCCCCCAACAGCAACAAGGCGTCCTTGTTGGCTTTCGCTCCCGAGACTGAATCTTCGTTACGGACATTGCACGAACAATTGCCGTTCCATTGATCTTTGGAAATCCATGGGGATTGCTGAGGGGTAACGCCGTACACCTTCTCCAGTTTTGGAACAACATACTGGCGGATACAGCGCAATTCGGTTTCATCTTCCGATACTTCCCAAAATGTGCAGCGGCCGATATCCAGACATTCGACAATTTGCTGCAATGCCAGCCCTATTTTTTTCTCGATTTCAGTTGCGGAAGATCCGGCAAACTGCTTGGAAAGTCTCAGAATCAGTCTGTCGAGTTCGAAGAACTGTTGCTTATTTTCATTCTTTAAGGAAGATTCCGCTTTCACTTTTTTCATTTTATGATTGCAAAAAGGCTGTCATGTTAAAATCGGCTTTTTCCCCGTCTGAATGATACGTCCAAGCCGCTGCAATTCAACCCTATCTTTTATTCGACAGGACTCACCGAGAGGACCAGAGGCCAGGCATACGTTCCGGCCCGCGAGTTTCTGTCGAAAACAAAACGATAGCTGAACGCAATGATGTTGGCGCCGAGGAGCTGGTGGGTTATGATTCCCCCGTTGGGTCCCAGTGCCACTTCCCGGCCAAAGCCGCTGACCAGAACTTCTGAAAACGGCAGGCCATGAGTTTCAAAAGTCAGATCGACGCCCGCTCGGGAATTGTTTTTTATTTCGACCAGAGAGCCGGCGCTGATGTCGAGGTATCCCCGTTTAATATCGGCATCCGTCACCACAATTTCGTTCGGTTGACGAAGAACATGCATGCTCGCACGCGCCAGCACGGTTGCAGTCACTTTGATATTGGTGGTCATGGCCGTGGAAGACGGATTTACCGAGGATACGGCTTCCTTGACCGGCGCCAGGGATAAAGCGGCAATGAGCGCAGCAGCAACCAGTTGCTTTTGCATTCGCAGACCGTGCTCGACGTGATGCGGTTTACATCGGCCGGCATCAACAAGAATTTCACCCAGTTTCTTGTTGCTTCCCTTTTGACGCTCCAGAGCGTCTTCAAGATCATCGTGCGTGATGTATCCTGCAGCGATCAGGAGTTCGCCCAGGGACAGGCAGGACGCATACCCCGCGTTCTGACGGGATTGAAACGACAGCGCGATATCCATCTCCGTTGACGAGAAAAGCCCGAGCCTTACAAGAATTTCTCCTATTTTTTCGCCTGTTCTTTTTTGCTCTTCAAGCGCTTTCTCGATCTGATCGCGGGTAATGCGCGATGAGGCCAGAAGCAGTTCTCCCAGCATCATCCGGACGCCTGCGGCAGCGTTTATCGCATCTTCAATGGTCGAAAAATCACGCTGAACCATCAGAGCGGCATTCAGGTCGGCAGGATCCAGCATGCCCATGTTCACGAGAATGTTTCCCAGAAGGTCCCGGGTTTGTTTCTGTTGATCAAGAGCGGCATCCAGGGTTTCCGGCTTGATGAATTTGCCGTCCACCAGAATGGTCCCGAGCGGCCTTTTCACGGGAAGAGCATACCGGACAGGATTTTTTTGTTCCTGGTCCGGAGCCTGATCCCGGTTTTTATTTTTTCCAGTCATCTTGTATCCTTTGGGCGGGTTAAAGATCAGAATAGCTTACCACGGACAATCAGTGAAAGGTTGAACGCATCGTCTCTATTTCACACTATTAGAATACTCACAATTGCTGCGGTTGTCAAGGATTTGGCAACAGGGCGGATTGACGGCGCATTGGGTTATATGGGAAACGTAATGGATTGAGCAACGAAAGAAAATTGTCCTGGAAAAAGCATGTACGGAAAATTGAACAACTGAAAAAAACATCTATGCGCGAAGCGGCCGACACAGACCTTCTCTGAGCTGTAAAACGTAAGCATCACGAGGGGAATGAAACGACGGAGCTATTCCATGCTCCGTCGTATATTGACGCTAGAGCGTATATTTCAACCCGAACATAACCTGATAATTGATGAAGGTGCCGAATTCCGAATCCTCTTTTCCGGTATTCAGCACACCGGATGAAAACAATTCGACATGATTGCCGAGGGAATAGGATAAAAGTCCCAGAAACTGAGCCGACCCGTCATCCACATTCTGTGTCCAGCGCAGCGTAGTTTCCATTCTATTGAAAATATTTCCCTTGTAATACTGAAGCATTGTGTAATTTTTACGCAAAAATCTTAAGCCCGTATTGCCGGTCTGATACAGCGTAAACTGGCCCAGCAGTCCCGGATAGGCTCCCATGTCAAGATACGCATAGGCGGCCCGGCCTCTGAGCGAGTAATAGAGATCCGCTTCATCTTCATCATAACCTTGCGCATGATACATGTATTCCAGGGTGAGGGTACCGATATCTTCAAACGTATAGGCTCCGCCGACCAGAATTGTCGGATAAATCTTAGAGTCATCCTCCCGTGTTTTATCCATATACGCCGACCGAAGCGAGGTGTATCTGTCCAGAATCGGCCTCAATTCGGAATTCGGCGCAAACAAAGCTTCCAGGAACGACTGACCGAGTGATCTTCTCTTAAGATTCGGATACAAAGCATCGCTTCCCTGACGCATGCTGCCTTCACTGTAAAGCAACAGGGCGTCGGAAACCGTCCAGCCGCCGAAATACCCCAAGGTCGTATCATCATCCTTGTGAGATAAAATCAAAGAAGCGTAATTCTGGTTTCCCGTGTAATCTATTTTAGCGGCATATGTTTCCTCAAAAGGATCGGTGCTGATAAGAGTATTACGTCCCTGATCCGTATTGACCATGAAAGAGACCGTCCAGAGCATGTGGGGAACAAACACGACACGGGCAAAATCCATTCCGGCAACTTCCATCTGGGGGTTGCTGCGGCCGTTATCAAAGAAAAACGGATTCGAGGGAGAATAAAGGAAAGAAGGTCCCCATTGCAGGTTTTCCCGTCCGTAGGACAAGAAGACTCTCTCTGCGGCCTTCAATCTGACCAGCCATTCATTGACATACCATTCATCGTTCCAGTCATCCTCACCTTCACGCTGGCCTTCTTTCCAGTAGCGATAGTCAAACATCGCCCGCGGCTTGAAAACCAGATCAAGGTATTTGGTATTGAAACGGAAATCCGGTCTGACATCAATATTCCCGATGTAATTGGGAAATCCAACCGGATCGTTGTTCGGGTTTTGCGTTGATTTGGCGGGATCCTGAAGAACCCCGTACGTTAAAATCCGGAAATCCGCATTAAAAGCGCCCTGTAATTTCCTCAGGTAAGGCCGGTCCGCATACTCGGCATCGGTCGCCGTGTACTGTTTGACGTTTGACTGCAGAAAAGAGGCGAAAGGATCTTCGGCGGCCAGCACCGCTGAAGGCAACCATGAACAAAAGAGGATGATGAGAAAAATACCCGCTCCCCTGATTATGGTATTGTGCTTTTTTTTCATAAATAACCTCTATTTTGTCAGTAAATTTAAATTAAATGTTGCATCGGAAACTTTTTTCAGCACCGGCCGGCTGTATTTCACGACCGTGATATCATCCTTCATGATCGCATTGGTGATGGTCATCTGGGAAATGAATTCCTGAGACTTACCCTCCACCGTAATTCTGTTTTTATACTCGAATATCGCCGTCTTAAACATCTTTCCGGAAATCGTGTAGAATTCAGCTTTCACGCCCAAAACCCTTTTTTTGGATATCCAGTACTTGATCCGGTCATACGTGGCTCTCTTGTCCACTGCCTGTAAATTCAAAACGACGCAATCTTCGTTGTTAAACTGCCCGTCTTCCGATCCGATAATTTTATAATCACCCGCATAGTTTGTGGCCGCAATATCGCCGTTGGACGCATCGCCCATCAGTTTCTGCCGCGGTGAAATAGGAACGGGTTTGGACAGACCCGGTTTTGCAAACCACATATTGCGATCCTGCATCAGCAGCTTTTGCCCCTTCAGATTGCCGGGTTCCAGCGTATCAATGAGGGAATTATAACCGCTGGCGCTGTTTCCTTTGGCAATAACCAGCAAGGTTCTATCCTGCACACGTCCTTTTTCCACGGAATGCATTTTAATTTCCCACTGAATGCCTTCCTCGTTGCCCCGCGCCTTGTCGGCCTGTTCCAGCATTTCCTGATTGGTCATCGCCTGCAACGGCGCAACATTGAGAAAGAATAATACAACAAAACTCCATAGGGTAAAATAGTTTTTCTTTAAAAATCGACTCATCATTTTCTCCCTGATCTATAATTTTTATACATGTCCCAGCGCGTCCACAATATTCTTCCTGGCCGCACCTCTTGCAGGAATGATCGCTGCAATCATGGACAATATTATGAAACAAAATACCAACAGCAGCAACATCCACGGCACCATATCAATAAACATGGGCACCGGCTCCGAAAAGCCGGGAGGAACATAATGAGGCGGAAACAGCCGGATAATGACCCACACAACAATGTGCAGCAAAATACCCACGATACTGCCCAGAAATCCGAGCAACGCTCCCTCCAGAGTGAAAAGCAAGGAAACACCCTTGACTTTGAGTCCCAGCGCCCGCAGGGTTCCGATCTCTTTGGTCCTCTCCAGAATGGCCATCCCCATGGTATTGATGGTTGTCATTATCACTATCCCCAGCACAATGGAAGCAATAAAAATAAATATCATGTCCAGATAGGACTTCATTTTTAAATAACCCAAAGAGAGTTCTTTCCAGGTTCTGATTTCACAATCAATGCCGGCGGCCTTCAGCTTCTTGAGCAGACGATCGCGCATCATTTCAGTGTCTTCCCATTCTTTCAGCAGAACCACCACGCGTTCCGCTGATTGCGTATCCAGCAGAGACTGCGCAAATTTAAAATTGAAGCGCATAAATTTGTCATTGGAAAAATCATTGCCGGTATCGTAGACACCGCTGACCTGCATATCCAAAGCGTTCACCTGACCGGCCAGCGTCTGTGCCATGACAATCCCGTTGCTGCCCGCATTCATGTTCAGATAGGCAGCCAGGTCCTTGGCCATTTCAACTCCGTAGAGTACGTCGTCGCTTATTTTGTGCCCCGCGCGCGGCTTAAAAACCACCCAATCCCCTTTGATGATGACTTCGTCTTTGGGCACAACCCCCTGAGCGATGAAAACCGTAGACGTTGCCCCGTTTGTCACCGTTCCGACGACCTGCATTTGCGGTGTGGACAAGACGACATCTTTTTCCTCTCCGACAAGTTTCATGATCTTTTCGGTTTCTTCCCGGGTAAACATGTATTTTTCAGGTTCCAGCTTGCCCTTGGCGTTCCACCCGGCCTTGTTAATTCTCAAATGGCCAAGTCCTTCGCCGCGAATCGCAATAACCCGCAGTCCGGCATAAGCATTGTGAATGTAGCCGTGGTAAAGGCCGATCGCGGCAAACCCTACTCCGATGGCCACCATGGTCACAAAGGATCGCCGCTTGTTTCTTAAAATATTCCGGAATGCCAGTTTCATCCAGTTCATCATAGGTTTAATCCAGCCGCCTTTCAGAAATGTTCAGTTTATCTTTTTAATCCAAAAATATTTCAGGGATGTCCCAGTGAATCTACAATATTCGCTTTTGCCGCTGATTTTGCGGGAATGACGGCTGCAATGGTCGATATGATGATGAAACAGACTATCAAGAGCATCAACGCCCAGGGCGCCATATTGACTCTCATGGCCACGGGCGTTGACAATCCCGGAGGTGTATAGTGCAGCGGGAAGAGCCTGATCAGCGACCATTCAATCGTATGCAAGACAACGCCTGCCATACTGCCGAAAACGCCCAGCAAAGCGCCTTCCAGAGCAAAAAGCTTAGCCACGCCAACGCGTTTCATCCCCAAAGCCCGCAGGGTTCCGATTTCTTTCGTTCTTTCAACAATGGTATTGCTCATGGTATTGATAATCGTCACCAGCACGATCGTCACCACGATGAAAAAAAGAAAAATAAAGATCGTATCCAGATACGATTTCATTTTATTATAAGCGATGGAAAGATCCTGCCAGGTTCTGATTTCAGCATCAATACCGGCGTTTTTAAGTTTTTTTGCGATGACATCATGCATTTGTTCCGTATCTTTCCAGTGTTTGAGCATGACCACAACCCTCTCCGCCGATTGCGTATCGAGCAGGGCCTGGGCGAAATTAAAATTAAACCGCATAAATTTGTCATTGGAGAAATCGTTTCCGGTATCATAGACGCCGCTGATTTGCATATCCATGGCATTCATCTGACCGCTCAAGGTTTGCGCCATGACGATTCCGTCGCTGCCCGGTTTCATCTTTAGATAACTGGCCATGTCTTTGGCCATCAGCACACCGTAAGTTTTACTTTCGTTCAGTTTTTCACCGATGACCGCATCATACCCCTCGTCCACATAACCGACGACATCAAACCAGAACTGTGTAATAAATTCCTCATCTTTCGGGATAACGCCCTGGGCAATGAAAATAATGGAGGTCAGACCGTTGGTTACCGTGCCCATCACCTGAATCTGCGGTGTAACCAGCACGACATCTTTTTCTTCCTTGACCAGTTGAATAATTTTATCCGTCTGCTCTTTCGAAAACATATAGTTGTGCGGTTCTAGCTTGCCCTGTTCCTCCCATCCCGCTTTATTGATTCTTAAATGGCCCAACCGTTCGCCGCATATCGCAAGCCACCGGAGTCCCTCATAAGCGTTATTAATATAGCCGTGATAAATACTGATGGAGGTAAACCCCACGGCAATGGCAATCATCGTCACAACAGAGCGGCGTTTGTTTCTTAAAATATTCCGGTAGGCCAGCTTAATCCACTGCAGCATCAGACGTTATCACTCCTGAATAATTTTGCCGTCTTCCAGACGTACCAGCCGTTTGACTTTATCCAGAAGCCTCTGGTCGTGTGTGGAGAAAATGAACGTGATGTGGTCTCTTTCATTCAGTTCACGCATAATATCGATTACCATATGGGCCGTTTCCGAATCGAGATTGGCCGTCGGTTCATCGGCAATAACCAGTGAGGGATTATTGACCAGCGCCCGGGCAATTGAAACTCTCTGCTGCTGACCGCCCGACATTTTCGCCGGACGATTATGAATGAGATCCTTCAGGCCGACCTCTTCCAGACGCATCAGCGCCTGTTTTTTGGCTTCCGCCACCGACGCGCCTCTGATCTGCATGGGCAGCATGACATTTTCCAGTGCGGAGAGAACAGGCACCAGATTAAAGCTCTGAAAAACAAAACCGATGGTCTCATTCCGATGCTCGCTTTTCTGATCGTCCGTCAACTTCTGGACATTTTTCCCTGCAATGGCCAATTCTCCGGATGTGGGATCATCAATGGCACCGATAAGATTCAGGAGGGTTGTTTTGCCCGATCCGGACGGTCCCCAAACGGCCACAAATTCTTTCTTGTCGATCTGGAGATCAATGCCTCTCAGCGCATGGACAACCGTCTCGCCAAGATGATAGTCCTTGGTGATACTCTTCATTTCAATTAAAGCCATTTTATACCCCCTGGAAAAACTCAACGGTAAACCGTCATGGATTGCGGCCGACACTTTGCAAAGCAATCATTTTTTTGGCTTGCGGAGCATATAAAGAAATGTCCTATATGTCAATTAAATATCAAAAAAAAATAGATAAAAAAATAAAGGCGGTGGTTAGGATGTTATTAATTTTCAATTGAAAACCGCTTCACACCGGCTCTCAATTTCAACCGATACGATATACCCATTATTATGTATGTTGAGAATGTGATTTTGATTCCAACCAGGATTTTATCCGGTTGGCATCGTTAATGCGTGCCTTATTGTTTCGGCAATCAAGCAGAACGATCAGCAGCGGACGTTTCGCCACTTTGGCCTGCATGACCAGACACCTTCCGGCTTCATTGGTAAATCCTGTTTTGGACAGACCGATTTTCCAGCCGCAACCGTCCCGGACAAGCTGGTTGGTGTTGCGGAATTTCAGCATTTGCCAGCCGGTAAAGATCGTGGCCTTTTTACGGGTCGTAAAATCACGGATCATCTCATACTGATAGGCGGTATCAACCAGTCGCGCCAGGTCTTTTGCGGAAGAAACGTTATTGCTCGACAGGCCAACCGTATCTCTGAAACGCGTATGGGCTAATCCCAACGCAGCGGCTTTTGCGTTCATCGCCCGGACACAGTTCCAGTAACCGCCCGGATACGTTCTCCCCAGTGCATGGGCGCAACGGTTATCCGAAGACATCAGCGCCAGCAACAACGCTTCCTCGCGGGTGAGGTCGGTGCCCACGGCAAGCCGAAAGCTTGTCCCGCGAACCGCTGTCGCGTCTTCCTCCTCAATGGTGATCGTTTCATCAGGATCCAGTCCGGCGTCAAGAACCACCATGGCGGTCATCAGTTTGGTGATGGATGCAATGGGCATGACGGCTTTGGCCTGTTTCTGAATCAACAACTTACCGGTTTGCTGATCCTTCACAATCACTGCCGCCGAACGCAAAACCAGCCCGCCCTTTTTCTTCTGGACGGATTGTGATGTGGAATGTTTTCGATGATGGGACGATTTTTTGGAGGATTTTGCAAATACGTCGTTAAAGGAAAATAATAAAAAAACTGCACATAAAATGACTACAAAATAATTTTTACTGAATTTACTTGCCATGCATTCTCCCGATCTTCAAGATACGTCTTTAGTTTTGCAACAAAGACCTGAGTGTCAATTTAATGCCGGCATTTGCTCTGCCAACTTGTGTTTCAAAGTTAATTTTTTGGAATCATACAGAATTTTTTCGAATTAGTCAATTTTGAATTTGATTTTTTTGCAAAAAATTCCAGGGATGTCAATCAATGTCTTCTTTTCCGAAACGCCAGAACAGCAGTGCGCCGATAATCATGCAGTAGATGCCGACATTCAAGATCGGGACGGCAAAAACCGGTCCGCCGAATCCTTCGGCGCCGATCCGGGAAGCGGCAAAGGACTGCACGCCGAAAAGTTTCGGCCACACCGTATAAATTATTTGCCAAACGGAAAAGTCAGATGGCGCATCGTGCTGCATCATCGCCTGTCCGATCGGACTATGGCGAACCGCAAAGACGCCGTCGGCTGCAACACCGATCATCCCGATGCCGATAACGCAAAGCAACGCGGCAATATCAGGCATCATCATCGACAAAAGAAGCACGGTCAGCACCACGAAAAGCACATTCAGCGAGCACCAGATCGACGCCGAAAAAAATTCCGGCATGACCATGTTGGCGCTGACGGATGTGATCAAAAAAACGATGCCATGCAGAACAATCATGACGGCCGTCAGCAAAACCCACAGGCCGAGAATTTTTCCGGAGACATACTGCCGGCGGCTGACGGGTTTTGAAAGGATGCAGGATTGCGTGCCGTCACCGCGGTCGCGGCGGAAAATGCGCATGGACAGCAGAGCCGCCAGAAACAAAACGCCCCCGGCAATGATATGGAATGTGATTTTCGAAACCATGATGATGATTTTTGCTGAATCGACGACCTGTCCGTTCATCATGTAATCGCCGTGATAACAACCGCGCACCATCAAGATAAACAAAGCGCAGATGATCAGTATCGCGATAAAACTTTTTTGACGGGCTTCGTCCGCAATGGTGAATGAGGCCAGGCGGATGACGGAAGCCCAGTTTTCCGGAACTCTCATGTCAACCTTCCTTCACAAAACGGATAAAAACATCTTCCAGGGTATCGCCGTCCCGGACGAGAGAAGATATTTTATCCCTGACCATCAGCCTTCCGCGACGGATCACCGCGGCGTTATCGCATATTTTTTCCACTTCCGACAAAAGATGGGAATTCAGAAAAACCGTCATACCGTCCTTTTTCAGCGATTCCAGTAACCGGCGTATGTCCCGGATACCGATGGGATCAAGTCCTGCGGCAGGTTCATCCAGGATCAGCAGTTTCGGCCGGCCGATCAGAGCGGCGCCCAGACCAAATCGCTGAATCATACCCTTGGAATAGGTTCCGGATTTGTCATGTTCCCTTCCCTGCATGCCGGTCAGTGTGACCGCCCACTGGCACTGCTTATCCGCATCGGTACCTTTGAGATTGAGCAGTGCCGCGCAGCGCTTCAGATACTGCCACCCGGAAAGATGCGTCGGGATACGGTGATTTTCCGGCAGATAGCCGACAAAAGCGCGGCTCTTCGCGTTTGTTGTGGAAAGACCGTTCAACGACAAATGTCCTGCAGTCGGGCGGGTAAAATCAAGCAGCAGTTTAACGATTGTCGTTTTCCCCGCTCCGTTCGGTCCGAGAAGAGCAAAACACTCGCCTGCGCCGACGGAAAATGAAACATTATCCACGGCAACCAGGGAGCCATACTTTTTTGTCACGGCGTCGAGTTCGATCATCACGAATGAACATATGGTCCGAAGGACATTCTGTCAACAAAATTATCATAAAAACGCCTGCCGCTCTTTCCGTCCCGTAAACAGCTCTGGAATTCTTCCGGCCATTGGGCTATATTAAAAAAAGTTTGGAAAAGAAGGAATTTTTCCATGAAGACATTTCCGACATTGATCCGCATTCTTTTGTTTTTCTTTCTGACCGCTTCATCCTGTTTCGGTGCGGAACAGGTTCAGTTTCGGATTCTGCATCTGAATGACTTTCATGGTTTTGCCGAGCCGCAACGCCTGTCCGGATCGGCGCAGACCGCCGGCGGATTATCTTTTCTTGCCGGATCAATCAATCAGTTCAGAAAACATCAGCCGACACTGCTTCTGGCTGCCGGAGACTTTATTCAGGGGCATCCGTGGACAAACCTTTTTGAAGGCAAATCCACCATCGAGGCGATGAATGTCATGGGGTTTTCGGCAATGGTCCTCGGAAATCACGAATTCGATTTCGGACAGGATGTTCTCAAAAAAAGGATTGCCGAAGCAGCTTTTCCGGTTCTGGCCGCCAATGTCCGCGGTTTCCCGTCCGTCAAACCGTATGTGATCAAAGACATCTCCGGCCTGAAAGTGGGGATCATCGGATTGATCACGGAAGAAACATCCACCACAACGCATCCGAAAAATGTTGAAGGCCTGATTTTTTCTCCGGTCATTGATACCGCGCAACAACTTGTCCGCGAGTTGAGAAATAAGACCGATTTGATCATCATTCTTTCCCATCTTGGCCTGCCGGCCGATGTGGCCCTGGCCGGGGCCGTTGAAGGAATTGACATCATTGTCGGCGGACATTCGCATACCCGCGTTGAAAAACCGATGATCGTTCGTAACACACTGATTGTTCAGGCGTGGGAACACGGCAAAGTGCTGGGGGTTCTGGATGTAACGGTCCGCAATAAAAAAATCAGCGGACATGAAGGACGGCTGATCGTCATCGATCCGGTCCAAAACAAGCCGGATCCGCCGGTGGCACAGATTGTTGATCGCTATCAGACACAGGCGGCCGGCATTCTCAACCATGTGATCGGCGAAGCCCGGGTCGATCTGCCGGGGAAGGAGTCCCGCTGCCGGGAAACTTCTCTGGGCAATCTGGTCGCCGATATTTTAAGACAGCAAACCGGCGCCGATATCGCTTTGATCAACGGCGGCGGCATCCGGGCGGATATCTGGAAGGGTCCGGTTCGTATGAACGATATTCTTTCCGTCCTGCCTTTCTCCAATCGCGCTATTGTCCTGAAGGTCAGCGGACAAGAAATCAAAGATATCTTCGAACACGGCATTTCCGATCCGGAAGGGAAGGCGGGACGTTATCCTCAGGTTTCCGGAATGCAACTGACCTACAATCCCGCCAACCCCGCCGGTCAGAGAATTACCGGCTTTACGATCAACGGGAAACCGTTGCAGACCGACCAACGGTACACACTGGCGACCAGTGATTTTCTGGCCGCCGGAGGCGACGGCTATGCCGCGTTCACCCGAATTCTTAAGACCATGAATGACGGGGGACAAAACACCGCATCGGAAAATCGCGCGCTGTTTTTTGCATCCGGACAGGACATTCGCGACATGGTCATTGATTTTATCAGAGACAATAAAATGATTTCCGCCGCCGTGGAAAACAGGATCAGAAAGGAGGATTGATTGATGCGTGTCTGGTTAAATAATGAACCGGTCGATGTGGTTCCCGGAATGAAAGTTCGCGAAGCCCTGATTCAAGCAGGCTTTCTGCCGGAAGTGGAAAAGGGCGGAATCGTTCTTGACGAGTGGGGCAACGAAGTCGGTCTGGACGGGGCTCTGCAGGACGGAAGCCGTTATGCATTTAAAAAAAAGGCAGATTAAAAAAAGCGGCAGAGACTGTAAACTAATCTGTGTAAATGGATAATTTTTCATATTGCCGCCAAATCAAAACGGCCCTCGTACATAACAGCCAGCTGAGAAATTGTCAAAGCCCAGTTGGCCAAAGGCATCGTCCATTTT
>JAGOMJ010000074.1 GCA_017993615.1 Smithella sp.
TGCGGGTTCAGGTACACCTGATCTTTGAGATAAGGTTCGTCGTATTTGCGCACATAGTGGCTGATCAGCGTCACCGGCACAATGAGGGGAATATATCCGTCGCGGTAAGCATGAATCAATTCCAGCAATTCTTTTTTTTCATCGGCGGACAATTGTTCCTTAAAATAGCCCATCATATGCTGCAGGACATTGACGTGTTTAGCCGGCGTGGCTTTCATTTTCAACGCCTCCAACAGCAGATCCTGGTACTGTTTTTGGATATCTTTTGCCGAGAAGTTTTTTTGTGCTGCCACCAGTTTGCCCATCATTTGATAATGTTTGGTGCTGTGCGCGAGGATTAATAGTTTATGTTTGGTGTGAAAACCGATCAGACTCTTTTTGAAGTTTTTCTCGGTTAACGTTTCGCGCCATTTTTTAAGCGCGAATATTCTTTCAATAAAGTTTTCGCGCAGGCCGGGGTCGTGTAACCGGCCTTCGTCTTCCACCGGCAGCAGCGGAAAATGTTTCATGAACATTGCAGCAAACAGTCCTACGCCATTTTTAACCGGCATGGATTTTTCATTGTAAACCTTGACCCGTTCCATGCCGCTGCTGGGGGAATCGCTTTTAAAAATGAAACCGCAGAGGTCTTCTTTTTCCAGCTCAGCGACGCGTTTTTTCGCCCAGGCGTCCATACGTTCGGTCAGATCCTCTCTGGTGCTGGTAACGATTAACCTCGGCGCGTCCGGCTTGCCTTCCAGGCGCATGGAAGGTCTGGGAATACTCAGGCCGCATTCGACTTCCGGACAAACCGGAACATAGTCCACATATTTCCCCAACGTGTCGGTTAAAAATCTGTCCAGCTTGTGTCCGCCGTCATAGCGGACGTTATTGCCCAGCAAACAGGAACTGATGCCGACCCTAATTTGTTCCATTTTTTTTCTCCCGTCATTAATTGTTACTTTTCAAAATATTGTACCAGATAAAGTGGAAATACAACAGAGGCACAAAATATTGATTTATTTTTCGATGTGAGTATGATTTATCAATAAGTGATAATGAGCCAAGAATTAAGACTAGCGACGTGAAGTGATTATACGCTAACCTTTGAAGGTAAATAGAATTCCATTATAAAAAGGTGGGGATATGCAAGAAATAACTTTTATTACTTATAAGGGCGTAAGAATTTTGTATGAAGATCTTGAGAATGCCAAACAGGAGGACGTATTACCCTGGATCGAAAGAGCTAAAGGAGTTATTCGCAGTCAGCCTGAAAAATCTGTTCTTGCTCTGCTCAATGTCAAAAATGCAAAATTTGACACAGAAGTAACAGCCGCCCTGAAGGAATTCGCGAAGGGAAACGAACCTTATGTCAAATTCGCTGCTGTTTACGGTATTGAAGGTTTGAAGGAAATAATATTTAAAAGCGTTCTGACCTTCACCGGCAGGAAGAACCTTGTTCTTTGTAAGACCCTTGAAGAAGCAAAAGATATTCTGGTGAGCAAAGTTTGAAACAAGCGAAATGATCTTTGTCCCTGCCACCAGAAAGTGGCAGGGTAATTCACTATAAGATTTTCCGATCACTGCGTATCAGAAAATCAAGGTTCATTAAAACCTAAGGTGAATGGTTCCTAGCAAAAAGCACACAGAGATATTCGGAGAGCAAAGTACCCTAAATAACCTAAATGTAAACATGGGGAAATCCATAACAACGAGATATTAATTAAGAGTTAGTCTATCAAGAAAGAAATTTTTTTGGAGTAAAGATTATCAAAATGGAAAAACTTGCCTATTTTGACACATCGCATGAGATGCCGCTGGAAATTATCATGGCGGCGGGATTTACCCCGTATAAAATTATGGGGGATGTCCACCAATCCAATGACCCGGCGGATAAACATCTATCCAACTTTTTCTGTGGCGCCGCAAAGAGCTGGCTCACGGAAGCTCTGGCCCGCTCCAAAGAATGGGCCGGCATAATTTTTGCGCAGGGGTGCAACAATACCAACCGGCATTACGACATCTGGAAGGTTCATGTCCAAACGCCTTTCTTGCACTGGTTTAGCGCACCTCTCTTGGAGAGCGATGCCGCGAAAAAATATTACCGGGTTGAACTGCAAAGACTGATTAGCCATCTGGAAAATCAATTTAATATAAAAATTACGCCTGAAAAAATAAGAGAGGCGATTATCAAATCCAACGAAATCAAGAAAAAGCTGCAACGTCGCTCTGCGCTCAGAGCACAGAAGGACATTCCCAACCGCGATTATCTTGCCGCGATGATAAAATGTCTTACGAATCCCGTGGATGAAGTTTCGGCTTGGCTTGACTCAGAGATAGCGGCCTGGAATTCAAAGCCCTCTTTTCCGTCCGGCAAAAAACAATTTTTATTAACCGGCAGCGACATCACGTATGTGGAATGGATGGACACGCTGGAAGATTGCGGAATACGGATTGTTCGTGACGACCTTTCCGTAGGAGAAAGATTTTTCGCGACACTGATTCCCGACAAGAGCGATCCGCTGGATGCCCTTATTGAATATTACATGAACATCCCCAAGCCCGCGACAAGGCCGACCATTCAGAAACGGTTGGACTATCTTTATAAAGCTCTCGGTGAGACAAAGGTTGACGGTGTTCTTTCGCAAAATGTGAAATTCTGCGAGCCTTTTGCCTATGATTCCGTGCCCGTCAATAATGCCCTGAAAGACAAAGGCTACAAGGTGATCCACCTGGAACGAGACTTTTCTCCTGCGGCCGACCAGCAACTCGCCAACCGGCTTATGGCCTTTGTGGAAATGATGGAGGTAGGGAACAATGGCTAAAACAAACAATTCTGCTGAGAATGACAGAAAGATAAAACTCAAAACCCTGCCTCACGCGAAAGACCTGAAGTGGCCGATGCTGTGGTGGTTTACCATGGGGTCAATATACCATGCTTTGCCTTGGAAAAAGACGGCCTGGACATGTGCCGCCTTTCCCATTGAGCTCATGTGGATTTACGATATTTTTCCCGATCACCCTGAAAATATGGCAACCGTGGCGGCCGCCCGCAAGCAGTCCCAGCGTCTGATTGAGCATGCCGAGGGAATGGGTTATTCACGTGACCTGTGTTCCTACTGCAAGACAAGCATCGCCGCCTACGATACCAAAATCAAAAAGACGCTCGGCGGAATCAGCAAGCCCGATATCGTGGTGTGCACCAATGCCATCTGCGATACCCACTGGAAGTGGTTTCAGATTATGGCCGATAAAATGAACGTCCCGTTTTTTATGTTTGATATTCCCAAATGGGTGAGCGGTACGGATGAGGAAACCCTCCAGGGTAATATTGATTACGTGGTAGAGCAGTTTTACGACCTGATTGTATTTATTGAAAAGCACACCGGTAAAAAAATGGATGAGAAAAGACTGTACAAAGTTTTGGATAAATCGACGGAACTGTCCGACCTGTGGCGGGAAATTTTTGAACATAGAAAGGCGGTGCCGTCGCCCTACAGCGGAGCGGAGACATCGGCGTCATTTTTCCCCCTGGTGGTTCTGCCGGGTGTTCAGGTCGGCATAAATTTTTTCAAAAAAATTCTTGCCGATATCAAAAACCTCACCGCAAAGGGCGAGGGAACCCTGCCCAAAGGCAAAGAAAAATACCGCGTGATGTGGGAAGGTATCCCGTTCTGGTACAGAATGCGGTTCATGTATGACCTCGCGCAATACGGCGCGGTCATTACCTTCGAGCCTTACACCTACTCCTTCGCTCCCGAAAAGAAAAAGTGTAACACCATGGAAGAGACATTGCGCGATGTCGCCAAACTCATCATGGACACGCCCTACGCCTACAACCTCGAGAGACGAATCGAGAATTTTGAAAAATGGATTGACGAATATAAAATTGACGGCGTCATTCTGCACGAAAACATGTCGTGTAGGCCATCCAGCGCCGGGATGGTCGATCTGGCGGAGGCCATCATGAAGGACAAGGGCATTCCGGTGCTGATTCTCCAGTGCGACATGAACGATCCCCGAGCATACTCAGAAGGACAGATTAAAACGAGAGTCGAGGGCTTCATCGAGTTGATGGAGGCGAATAAAGGCAAGTAAATAGAACCGTTGTCTTTTGCTCTGCAGTTCAGCCAAGTCTTTTTCGGGCTGTTGCCCAAATCACTTTTTTAGACGCCTACCGACATAGAACGCGGCTTTCCGTATAAAAAAAGAATGTTGTTAAAAACGAAAATCGCATTTTGAATACAAACAAATAAAAAATGTAAGACTGATGACAGCTTTTGAGCAAAGGATAATGAGCCTTCTTGTGCCCGTCCACAACTTTTACCGTACGATAAAAGAACCATGATGTTCTGTATGGCCGATATGAGAAATTCTTGAATCTGAACGCGCCAAAGTCTTCGCCAGCGTGCCCGCTTAAATCCATACCTTGTCGCCCGGGCAAAGGATCGCTCCATAAGATGCTGACGGGTGCGAATGTCTCGTTGGGACGCAGGAGATTGCGCTGCGCTTCGCATCTTGTCCAAGTCGTCCTGTCGCCGATGACGTTTCAGTGTCCGACCGTTTTTCGATTTTGTACACTGCGTGACGAATGAACAGTTCCGACAAACCTTGCTCGACCCTCTGTATTCATAAACATCGCGTTGGGGTTTATAGCTGCTTCTCTTTAAATGATGGCCGGCAGGACATAGGTAAGTATCCGTCTCCGGCTGGTACTGGAAATCCTTTTCATCAAAGATATCTTTAAAATCATTATGACTCTTCTTCAGATCAGGGATATGAGCCTTTACTTCAAAATCACAACAGGCAAGATAATTATCCGCTATCCCGTACTTCATATCCGCAACGACTGTTTCAACGTTCGTTTGGGTATTCGCCTGATGCATGGATAGCAGAGTGGAGAGCAAATGGGCTTCATTGACTTCTCCCGGTGTAACTTCCGTTGCTGTAATGACTTCAGCTTTGCCATCAACACTCCGATGGGCTTTGTATCGAAGGGTCCTTTTACCGCCTCCCTGTCTGGTCACCGATGCGTCCGGATCCGTGGTCGAATGATAATGCTGATTGGCCGGTCCGGTCTTCGGTGGATGGTCGTCGTCTGTCTTCTCTTTTTCTTCTAATCGCGATTCAAGTTCGTTAAATCCTCTGACAAGATGGATTTTTAACGCCTCTTTATTGACATTGATTACTGAGTTGTTGGAGGCGTCGGCCTGGACAAGGCTGGAATCCATAAAAAGCTTGGAACCGTCCACCAGTCCCGATTCCACACATTTCCAGACAATCCGCTCGAAAAAACGTTGAAAGGCGTCCACGCCCCAACGGTTGCGAGCCTTACTTAATACACTGTGATTCGGAATCTCACTGTCGAGATCATAATCCAAAAACCACAGCCAATCTAACCTCATCGGCAGGGTATTCATCAGTTCCCGCTCGGAGCGGACATTATATAAAATCAAGAGCAACATCATCTTGAGTATCACTGGAGGCGGCACGGAAACATTCCCTTTCCCACCGTAGCAGTCTTTGACCTCCTGATAGATAAATGCGAAATCAATGTGTTTTCGAATCTTCCTCAAAACGGAAGTAGCTGGAATACGATCATCAAGATTGAATGAATGATAAAAGAGTTTCGGCTGTGCATCTGATTGGTGACCCATCATGGCGGTTCCACTCCATTAATTTGTTGCTTTTTCTATAAACGTCTCTTATCTTCTTTGCAAAGATTATTTGGGCAACAGCCCGCAAAAGACTCGACCAAACTTGGGTATGACGAAAGAAGAATATTTAAATTAGAAAAGTAGATTGTAGAAAAGGATATAATGATTACAGCAGGAATTGATATAGGGTCCATTACCGCGAAGGCGGCTTTATTTGCCGAGAAGAAAATTATTGCCACAAAGGTTATTTTCACTGGCTACAATGCCGAAGCGGCAGGCCTCAAGGTTTATGAAGAAGCCCTGAAAGAGGCGGGCATTGATAAAAATGCCGTGGCAAAAATTGTTTCCACCGGCTACGGCCGCAACAGCGTTAAATTCGCTGATAAGTCCTACACGGAGATCATGTGTCATGCCACCGGAGCACATTTTTTGAATCCGCATATCCGTTCCATCATTGATATCGGCGGCCAGGACAGCAAAGCCATTCTTCTGGACGACAAAGGCAAGGTAAAAAACTTTGTCATGAATGATAAATGCGCCGCCGGAACAGGCCGTTTTCTGGAAGTTATGGCCAGAGCCATGGAAGTCAATCTCGATGAATTCGGCGCTATGTCCATCAATTCAAATCAACCCGCCAAAATCAGCAGCCTCTGCACGGTATTTGCGGAATCGGAAGTGATTTCCCTGATTGCAAAAGGTGAACAACGGAAGGACATCATAGCAGGCATTCACGAATCCATTGCGGCCAGGATTTCCTCCATGATCGGTCGTCTGGGCATTAAAGAGCCCGTCATGATTACGGGAGGAGTGGCCAGAAACGTTGGAGTCGTGCACGCTCTTGAAAAGAAACTGGGGCTGAAAATCGAAGTATCGCCTTACGCGCAGGTTAACGGGGCGATCGGAGCAGCTGTCTTGGCCGCGTCATTATAAGAACGGTCAAAATTTAATCTAACAAATATGGCAACAGACTACGATTTCATGAAAATAGCGCTGGAGGAAGCCGAGTCCGGGTACCGCCGCGGCGAAGTGCCCGTTGGCGCGGTGCTGGTGCGCGAAGGCAATATTCTGGCGCAGGCGCATAATTCACCTATCTCAACGAATGACCCGTCGGCACACGCGGAGATGCTGGTTTTAAGAAAAGCTGGGGAGATTTTGGGCAATTACCGGCTGTCGGGGACGGAGCTTTATGTAACCATCGAACCTTGCATCATGTGCGCGAGCGCCATTATCCACGCCCGCGTGGAACGGGTGATTTTCGGAGCGCGCGATCCAAAATTCGGAGCGGTTGTGTCTCTTTATAATATCCTGGATGATAAACGGTTGAATCATCAGGTGAAAGTAACGGAAGGAGTATTAAAGGAGGAGTGCGGAGAAATTATCAGTAGATTTTTTCGCGAAAAGAGGGTAACATCCGCACCCGCTTCGGCGAAGTGATAAAATACGGAGAGGTACCGAAGTGGTCGTAACGGGATCGACT
>JAGOMJ010000023.1 GCA_017993615.1 Smithella sp.
ATTGCCAAGAAGGTGGCGCGTTTAAAATCTCTTGCGTGCATAAAAGGCTAAGTGTTTTATGGAAAAAATTGTGAAGCTGTTGTACAAGATATTTAATCATTTCTGGAGAACGGCATGACGGAAATCATTTTTGATGAAAATGAAGATTGGGAAAAGCGAATATTGTGCAGCGATGAGTCCTGTATCGGCACCATCGGTCCGGACGGCAAGTGCAAGGAATGCGGCAAACCTTACGAAGGAAAATTGCCGGAAGGCAAAATAAATGAAATCGTTCATGAAGTAAGTTCGGAAAAGCCAGATTCCTCCGATGATCACTCGGATGACGATTGGGATAAAAGAGTATTGTGCTCCGACGGATCATGCATCGGTGTGATCGGTCCGGACGGCAAATGCAAGGAATGCGGCAAGCCGCTGTAAATATAAATAACTATGCCAGTTGAAAAAACCAGAACCACCCACATATTGCTTTCTGTTTTTCACGGCATTCCCCGATGTGTGCGCAAGGGAATGTTTTTATCGATTTTTTTTCTTTTTTATCACATCGGAACAAAAAGCCGTTTAATTACGCTGCATAATCTGATGCGTTCTTTCCCCGAAAAGGACACGAAGGAAATTATCAAAATCGCCAAAGGCGTTTACCGTCATTTTGCCATCGTTGTCGCTGAGTTTTTCGATTTGCCTTACATGACCAAAGACAATATCCATAAATGGGTTGATGTTGAAGGTGTGGAAAATTTTCAGGCGGGTATTGCCAAAGGAAAAGGAATGCTCTCGATTGTGGCGCATTTCGGCAACTGGGAATTGATGACGATTGCCGGTCCGATGTATCTCAAACCGATGTACATTGTGTACCGGCCGCTGGATAATCACGTCATCGATAATATCGTGGAATATGTGCGGACCATGCAGGGCAACGATATGATTCCCAAAGGGGGCTCGGGAAAAAGAATTATGGAGTTGCTTCGCGAAAATAACCTGATCGGCATTCTCAGCGATCAGAACGTCGCCCATTATGAAGGCGTGTTTGTCGATTTCTTCGGTCGCACCGCCTGTACGGGAGTCGGCCTGGCGGTGATGGCCATGCGTTCCGGCGCTCCCGTTCTTCCCGCTTTTATGGCCCGACAAAAATCAGGCAAATATAAATTTATCATCAAACCGACGATTGAAGCGGTTTGTACGGATAATTACGAAAACGACTTGGTGGTGAATACGCAACGCTTCACAAAGATCATTGAAGAGGTTATCCGCGAATACCCCGATCAATATTTCTGGTTCCACCAGCGGTGGAAGACCAAGCCGTGGCAGAAGAAAATGTGAATAGTTAATAGTTGATGGTGGCTGGTGGATAGTGAAAACGGTGGATAAAATTATTGATCCACCGTTTTTTTAAAGGATGTCAATATCCGCAACTGCTTCGCAGTTGGGGTCGTTCAACTAACGAATCTTACTGTGCACAGTGTTTCAGAAATTTGGGGACTCATTATCCTGCGTCGCTACGCTCCTAGGATAATTCAACCATCAAGTTTCAGTTCATTATATCTCTAGATGATGTCATTACCCACAACTGCTGCGCAGTTGGGGTAGTTCGACTAACGAATCTTACTGTGCTGCGCTTGTAAGATTCGAGTCTCACTAAAATTCGTAAAGCTTGCTTCCCGGAATGACGGTGAAATTCTTCTTCGTCAGAACATCGATGGCTTTTTCGGGGTTGTCGAAGCGGAAGATGATGACGGCGTTCTGACCGCTTTTTTCCACAAAGGCGTAAAGGTATTCCACATTGATGCCTTCTTTGGACACCACTTCCATGATGCTGTGCAGTCCGCCCGGTGTGTCGGGGACTTCCACGGCGACGACGGGGGTCTTGCTTACACGGAAACCGTTGTCTTTGAGGACTTTGTTGGCTTTTTCGACGTCATTGACGATCAGGCGCAGAATGCCGAAATCGACGGTTTCCGCTACGGACAATGTGCGGATATTGATATTGGCTTCTTTCAGAACGCGCGTTGCGTCTTCCAGCGTGCCGGGTTTGTTTTCGAGAAATACGGATATTTGTTCTACTTTCATGGCAACCCCCTTTTGTGGTTAATCAAATACGGCGTTTGTCGATAATTTTGGCGTCGGTTTTCTTCAACGTGTTGGGCTGAACAAGCTTGACGCGTGCGGAAACACCCAGATAATCTCTCATGTCCTTGACGATTCTTTGTTCGATTTTCTGCAATTGTTTGATGCTGCCCGAGTCGCTGAAGATTTTGTCGTTGACTTCGACCTGCAAATCCAGGACATCCAGCGCCCCTGCTTTATCGATGATGACCTGATAATTGGGCTCGAGACCTTCGATCTCCACCAGAATGGCTTCGATCTGCGACGGGAAAACATTGACGCCGCGGATAATCAGCATGTCGTCGCTACGCTTCAGGACTCGTTCCATTTTGATGTGGGTCCGGCCGCAGCGGCACGGTTCGGTAATCAGACGCGATATGTCGCCGGTGCGGTAACGGACCAGCGGATTGGCTTCTTTGGTCAGCGTGGTGAAAACCAGTTCGCCCTCGGCCCCTTCGGGAAGCACATCGCCTGTTTGCGGATCAATGGTTTCAACGATGAAGTGGTCTTCGAAAATGTGCATGCCGTGGCGGCCTTCCAGGCATTCCATCGCCATGCCCGGTCCGATCACTTCCGACAGTCCGAACAAATCCAGCGCGGTAATGCCGAATGCTTTTTCTATGTCATCGCGGATGGCGTCGGTCCAGGGTTCGGCTCCGAAAATGCCCACGCGCAGTTTCAGCGCTTTGATGTCAATTCCCATGGCGTTGCCTTCTTCGGCCAGATGCAGGGCATAGGAGGGCGTCGCGCATAGCACGGTGGGACCGAAATCCTGCAGAATCATCAACTGTCGTTTGACGTCTCCGCCGGAGATGGGAATGACGCTGGCGCCGATTTTTTCCGCGCCGTAATGCAGTCCCAGTCCGCCAGTGAAGAGGCCGTAGCCGAAAGCGTTATGGATGATGTCGTTTTTGGTGATGCCAGCGGCGACCAGCGAGCGCGCGATCAGATCCGACCAGGTGTCGATGTCGCGTTTGGTGTAGCCGAAAACGGCAGAGCGGCGGCTGGTTCCGGACGATGCGTGCAGACGGACCACGCTGCTCATGGGCACGGCGAACAAACCGAAGGGATAGTTGTCGCGCAAATCTTTTCTGGTGGTGAACGGAAGCTTTTTCATGTCGGCCATGCAGCGAATGTCATCGGGTTTCACTTTGGCGGCATCAAAGGATTTTTTGTAAAAGCCGACGGTGTGATAGACACGCTCCAGAACCTGCTGCAGTCTTTTAACCTGCAGGGCTTTGATGACTTCGCGGGGCATGGTTTCAAATTCTTCGTTGTAGATCATGGCGCAGCCTCCTCATGGATTAACGGATATCGGAATCGTGTAAAAGCCTAACAAAACTTTTTGTCTCTGGCAAGAAGCTTTCTCGGGAAACAAGAATCCATCAGGCGTTTTGCCGCCCTAAAAGTTTTTCAGCCAGCAAAATGCCCAGAACGGTTTTGGCGTCGATGATGACGCCTCTGTCGATGAGCTTGTGTGCTTGGGAAAACGTGGCGGGTATGGTTTCAATGAACTCGTCGTCGTCGGGATTAAGCGGTGCGCTGAAAAGATCAAGGGCCAGAAAAAAATACATGTATTCGTTGCAGTAACCCGGCAGCAGATAGCCTTCGTAGAGCTTGATCAGCGATTTGGCTTTGAAACCGGTTTCTTCGGCCAGCTCCCGTTGCGCGCAAACCGCAGGAGATTCTTCGATCCCATCGAGCGATCCGGCCGGTATTTCCAAAAGGTCCTGTTTCACGGCGTTGCGATACTGTTTGATGAGCAGCAGCTCATTTTTTTCATTGACAGCAACAATGGCCACCGTGGGGTGATGGTTGATCCAGCTTTGTCTGGCCGTTTTGCCGTTTGGGAAGGTGACCTCCTCTTCCCGGACATCAAAAATTTTGCATTGGTAGACGATAGAGGATTTGTTGTCGGCCATGAATACTCCACAGGGTCAGTTGGTTTTGATGATCGTTAAGAGATGCTGCTCGATTTCTTCTTTGGGCAGTGCGCCGGTCACACGATGCACCATTTTGCCTTCCTTGAAAAAAAGCATGGTCGGAATGCTGCGGATGCCGTATTGCGAGGCGGTCAGCGGATTTTCGTCAACATTGAGCTTGACGACTTTCACGCCGTTGGCATAGTCGGAGGCCAGTTCGTCAATAATCGGGGACAGGGTCCGGCAAGGGCCGCACCAGGGCGCCCAGCAATCGACCAGAACCGAAGAGTCGGACGTCAACACTTCGCGGGCAAAGGTCTGGTCTGTGACATCGAACGGCAAAACTTTTTGCTGAGGAATGATTAACGGTTCATGGCATTTGCCGCATAAAGGCCGTTGATTTAATCGGTCCTCGGGTATTCTGTTCTTCGTGCTGCATTTCAGGCAGCGGATGATGAGTTCATCCAGCGAAGCGCCGCACTTGCCGCAGATCGATCGTCCCTGCAGTTTTTGTTTCGGTATTCTGTTTTTGGTTCCGCAGTTAAGACAGCGGATAATCACGTCATCAGGCATAGCATTTATCCTCAAAGGCATTATCTCTTTTTTGCCCGAAAAAGGCAAATCATATGGCAACGCCGACCATGACCGGCTTAAGCAGACGCGCCAGTTCGGCCGAAGGCATCCTTGCCAGCAGACCGCGGCTGCCCGCGTTGATTAAAATATCCGGCAAATCGGCGATGGTCTGTTCCATGTACACGGGCAACACTTTTCTGGTCCCGAACGGCGATGTCCCGCCGACTTTATAACCGGTATGTTTTTCCGCGACGGCCGGCTTGCATGGGGTGACGGATTTGGCTCCGATCTGCCTGGCCAGGGACTTGGTGGACACTTCCCGATCGCCATGCATCAGAATGATCAGCGGTTTACCCGTTTCATCCTCCATTACCAGCGTTTTAATGACCATGTGTTCGTCAACGCCCAGTTTCCGGGCGGATGCTTTTGTTCCTCCCCTTTCCTCATAGGGGTACGTATGCAGAGTGAAATCAGCCTGTTGTGCTTTGAGGGCTAAAACCGCCGGTGTTGTTGGAATCTTTTCCTTGCTCATCGGGTATATAATAACCATTAAACGTTTTAAATCAACAGAGAAGAGTGCATTAAGGGGTTGATGAAGAAAGGTTGTTGTACCGTGAACGGATAGCGTGTCATTGCAAGCGGCGAAGCCGCTGACATAGCAAATCCCACGGCTCCGGACAATCGGCAGCGACAAAATGTCATCGCTTGACCTCATGCGGAATTTTTATGGAGCAAGATTCTTGAGGTCAAACGGCAGCCGGAATGCGGCCAAACGGGTTACCTTTTCCAGCCGCACCGTCGGCTTTCCGCCGGCCATCAATGCTCTCTGACAGACGGGAATAATGCGGCAGGCGGCAATATAGGTTCGCTTTTGATTTTTCAATTTCCCGTCGGCGAGGGTCACCTGCAGAAGAAAACTCAGGTTAAGGTCGTCGTCGTGGAAAGGACTGACCATGTTACCGAGGGAATAGGTAATGACCACCGTCCGTTGCGGATCGCGCCGGGTCCGGTAAAACTCAACAGGTTGGACAACATGCGGATGGTGAGAGATGATCAGATCGAGCCCCGCTTCGGCCAGTTGATGAGCAACGGCCAACTGGCGTCGGGCGGGAAAAAATTCAAATTCAAGACCCCAGTGGAGGGACCCGACGATAAAATCGCAGTACTGTTCCCGGCAGTAGTTGATTTGCCGGATGGGCACAGACAGATCGACCTCCGCAGATAAAGCATTCAGTTGAACCAAATTGACATGATATTCCTGTTCCGGATCGATTTTCTTGCCGTTGAGGCCGAAGGTTAATCCGACAAAGCCTATTCTGATGCCTTGGACATCAATGATCGCCGCCTTCTGTCGATCCGCTTTTTCACGATTCGTTCCAACGGCGACAATCCCTTCTTTTGCCAGAGCGTCGAGGGTGCTGAGCACGCCCTCCTCGCCATAGTCCCAGGCATGGTTGCCGGCAGTTGAGAAGACGGTGAATTTCTGATCTTTGTATCCTTTGAGCACCTGAAATTGCCCGGCCGAAATGTAGGTTGACGGGGTCTCACTGCGGACGAATAATAAATTGCGTTGCGGCTGAGTGGTCAAGGGAGCTTCCAGATTGGCAAAGGAGATATCCGCAGTAAATAATTCGGCGGCAATGCCTTCATAGAGCGAATCCGCCGAATGCGTCAGCAGATCGTTCTGCATCAGATCGCCCACGGCAGCCAGTTGTATTTGAGTGGTTTGTTCAAAATCCGGCGGCAGCGTAAGGCTGGTTTCCGCCTGTCCGGCGAAAAAGTCCTCAAGAGAAGATTTTTTTTCGGCTAAACGGATCGGGTTTGCCGATTTGTAAAGCCAGTGCAACTTATCGATGAGGGTCATGTGTTCGAAGCAACCGTCGGTCTTGCGGGGAAAACGCCAAATATGAAAAAGATCGACAAATCCTAAAGCCAGTCGGATGATAAGCCGTAAAGGGAGCGAAACAGCGAGTTTTTCCTGAGGATTGGCCATTAACGAGGGAAGAGCGTCCGGGTCATGATGGACTGCTTTGGTCTTCCGGCTTGATTTATTTTTGGCCTCGCGGTGTACCATAGCATAGAAGTATAGAGTCAACCGTAGCGGCTGTCAATGACATATCATGCGTTTGATAACCCTGAGGATTAGTACCGGTGCACGGAAACGGGCAAAGACCTTCGGAATAAGGTTTTCTTGATTTTACGGTTATTTTAAGTTATTTGTGCAAAGCATTTTCTTCCAGGAGAGAACATTGCAGCTGAATCCCTGCGCCAAGCATAAACTGATTCGCGATTCCGTGAGAACGTTTGCAGAGACGGAACTTGCGCCTGTTGCGTCCGCAATAGACCGCGCTGCAACTTTTCCCCGTGAAATCATCGAGAAAATGAGGCCGTTGAATTATTTCGGCCTGCAGGTGCCGCGGGAATTCGGCGGAGCCGCCCTGGATTCCGTCAGCGCCGCTATTGTTGTGGAAGAAATCTCCCGTGTTTGCGCCGCGATCGGTTTGTGCGTGACGGTGCATAATGGTGTTGCCGTATATCCCTTTTTACGGTTTGCGAACGCAGAGCAGAAGAAACACTATCTGCCCAAACTGGCCGAAGGCGAGTTGATCGGCGCATTCAGTCTGACGGAAGCCAACGCCGGGTCCGATTCCGCAAGCGTGGAAACGACGGCGGTCAAAAGAAATGATGCGTACGTTTTGAACGGGACGAAAATATTTGTGACCAACGGCGGCGTCTGCGATCTGGCTTTGATTTTTGCGCTGACCGGCTCTGAACAGGGCAAGCCGCAAAGCAGCGTTTTTATCGTCGAAAGCAAATATCCCGGATTTTTACGCGGCGAACTGGAAGATCTCTGCGGTATGCGCGCCAATCCTGTTTCGTCGCTTTTTCTTGAAGATTGCTGTGTGCCGGAGAACAATGTGCTGGGGAGGATCGGCGACGGCATGAAAATAGGTTTGGCTACGCTGGATAACGGCCGCATCGGCGTTGCCGCGCAGGCGCTGGGGATCGCTCAGGGTGCTTTTGAAGCGGCGGTTAAATATGCCAAAGAAAGACAGCAGTTTAAAAAACCCATCGCTTCGCTGCAAACCATCCAGAATTATATTGCCGATATGGCCACCGAAATCGCCGCTGCGCGCCTGCTTTTGTATCGCGCCTGCTCGTTGAAGGATGAGGGAATGCCTTTTGGCTGTGAAGCGTCCATGGCAAAGTTGTATTGCAGTACGGTCGCATCCAGGGTGACGTCTCTGGCTGTGCAGATTCACGGCGGTTACGGATACAGCAAGGAATACGATGTCGAAAGGTATTTCCGCGATGCGAAGGTTACGGAAATTTACGAAGGTACCAGCGAAATTCAGCGCATGGTTATCGCGCGATCCATACTGTCTCAGTTGATATTATAAACATGCTCAATTTAGTCGTTTGTTTAAAACAGGTTCCCATGGTAACCGAACTGCCGTGGGATGAAAAGACGGGAACGCTGCGGCGCGACCTTGCCGCCGGCATGATGAATCCGGCCTGTAAACACGCCCTGGAAGCGGCTCTGCAAATCAAGGAACACCATCCCGCCAATATCACCGTAATCACGATGGGACCGCCGGCCGCCGAGGAAGTGCTTCGGGAATCGCTGGCGTTGGGCGCCGATCAAGCCGTGCTGGTTTGCGACAGGCTGTTGGCCGGATCGGATACGTTTGCCACGTCCCTTATTTTAAAAGAGGCGATCAAAAAGAAATGTCCGAAATTTGATTTGATCCTTTGCGGAGCCTACACGGCCGATAGCGAAACGGCCCAGGTCGGACCGCAACTGGCCGAGGAGCTTGATTTACCCGCGGCGGCGTATGTGGAAAAACTGGAAATTTCCGGAAAAACATTACGCGTCCGGCGTCTGGTGGATAATTTCCGCGAAACACTGGAAATGGAATTTCCGGCGCTGGTGACCATCTCGATGGAAAATTACAAACCGCGTTATACGGGGTTGGCGGGTCTGGAAAGCGCCTTCGACAAGAATGATGTTGTCATCCTGGATGCGAAAGCTCTGGGCTTGACGGCTGCATCCATTGAAAAAAAAGGCTCCCGCACCAAAGTCCGCAAGGTGTTTCTGAGGAAGACGCAGAAAGGGAACGTGCTTCTGCAGGGAGCGGCGTCTGCGGTGGTGACGGAGTTTTTGGACAAGTATCAAAGAAAAATCGGCACCGTCATAGGGAAATCCATTGAAGAAAAGAAGTCCGATGACAAAAAATAGTAAAAAAAGTATTTGGGTATTCGGCGATTACCGCAATTATTATCAAAACCGGGTCACCCTGCAATTGATCGCCCGGGCGGTTGCGTTGGCCAAGGTCATCAACGCGGAAGTTTGCGCATTGATTTTCGGTCATGAAATAGACGAATGGATTATGGAATATACTGCGCATGGCGCGGACCGTATTTTGGCGATTGATGATCCGGCGCTGAAAAGTTACAGCACCGAAAAATATCTGGCCATCATTGAACGATTGGCCGGAGAAAGAGATCCGGAAATTATTCTGATCGGCGCAACGGATTTCGGACGTGAATTTGCGCCCCGACTGGCCAAACGACTGAAAACGGGATTATCTGCTGACTGCGTCGGGCTGGATATCGCCGATGACGGACTGCTACTGCAGATCGCGCCTTCTTTCGGGGGCAATATGCTGGCGGAAATCGTCACGGAGCGCCATCGTCCGCAGATGGCTACGGTTCGTCCGGGCACCTTTAAGGAAATTCCTCACGATAACCAGCGGAAAGCGTTGGTTGAACGCCTTCCTTTGATGAAAAATCTCCCCAAACCCCGCGTTCGTCTTATCGAATATGAACGTTCCGTTGAAAAAGAGCATACCATCGAAAACGCGTCGGTTATTATTTGCGGCGGCCGCGGCATGGGCAATAAGGAAAAATTTAAAAAACTTCAGGAACTGGCCAGACTTTTAGGCGGCGATGTAGGCGCCACCCGTCCGGTGGTTTACGCGGGATGGGCGGACCACGACGCACTGGTGGGTCAGGCCGGAAAGCATATCAAGCCGAAACTCCTGTTTTCCTTTGGTATCAGCGGTGCGATCCAGCACACCGCAGGCTTGGGCGAGGCACATTTCATCATTGCGATCAATAAAAATCCGCAGGCAACCATGCTGAAAATGGCCGATGTCGCCATCATCGGTGATGCAAGCGACGTGCTCAATCATATGATTCGAGAACTCAAAAAGCGCATCAGAGAGTGATGTGTATAAGATACAATAATTTTATAGGAGATGTCTTATATGATCAAATCAAGACTTTGCGACATGACCGGAATCAAATATCCCATCATTCAGGCGGGCATGGGACCGTTCAGTAACAACAATCTCGGCGTAGCCGCCGCCAACGCCGGAGTGCTGGGCTTGTTTTCCACGAGCGGACTCTGCAATAAGGATTTTCTGCCCTTTATTTACAATGACTGGATTAAGAGCGCCGAGGCCAACCCGGATGACGACATTCCCACCGCAATTGAGAAATTGCTCAAAAGAGCCTACCGGTTGACTAAAGACACAAACGGGGTATTCGGTATCAACGTAATGGTCTCCGCCGAATTGCTTTTTCAGGCGGAGCTTATCATCAATGCGGCCATTCAGGTGCGGGCAGCCAATCCGGGCATGGAAAAACATTTCAAGGTTATTTTCACGTCTGCGGGCGATCCGGTGCCCTGGAAAGAAAAAATCAGAGGCGCCGGTTTTACCTGGATGCATGTGGTGCCTTCAGTAAAAGGGGCTCTTCGCTGCAAAAAAGCAGGGGTTGATGTCATCGTGGCGTCCGGACACGAGGGAGGATTTCATACCTCCTGGGAACCGGTGCATTCCATGATTCTGCTGCCTGCGGTTGTAGACGCGGTTTCCGATGAGAAAACTTTGGTATGCGGAGCCGGCGGTTTCTGCGACGGCAAGACGCTGGCTGCGGCCCTGGTGATGGGCGCCGACGGCGTCCAGATGGGCACGCGTTTTCTTGCAACACAAGAAAGCGATTTCCCCCCGATCTGGCGGCAAGGTGTGGTCGAGGCAGGTGACAGAGGCACTCTGGTTGCCCGCGGCTTTGTCGGGCCGGCGCGCTGGCTTAAAAATCCGCGCAGTGAAGAGCACGCCCAAAACACACTGCAGAAATCGCCCGGATGTTATCTGGGAACGCCGGATGATATGCTGTCGATCGACTTCAAATTAATTGAGTTTGAAATGGAGTCGATGCAGGCTGCTTACGACGGCAACAAAGAGAAGGCGCTTCTGGCAGCAGGCGAAGCAGCGCAACGCATCAATGATATGCCCAAGGTCAGTGACATGGTGCAGGACATCATGAAGGAGACGGAAGATATTTTGCAAGGCGTCCAGACAAAGATGCTCGCGTAGCACCCGTTTTAAAATAAAGGGAAACCCGGCGAATGCCGGGCACGTGCCTTGTGTCTAAGCTTTTTTGAACAGCTCCTAAAAAGCTGAAACTTTAAAAACAAATAACAAAAAAGCCGGAATAAACCCCGGTTTTTTTGTTATTTTCATTTTGAATTTTTTTGCAGGATTTTCGGGATTTCGGATTCACAGGGGACTCCGGTTGCGCAAAGACCGCACCCATAGATAAAAATGTGATAATTTTTATTGCAGTGTATCAGAGATTTGGCCACCCTTTGATAGCAAACCTCCTTATTATGGCCATTTTCCGCGGTTATCGCATTCACCGGACAGCGTTTCGCGCATTGCATGCAGGATTTGCCTTGATATTGCAGACAATGAGCATGAATATCATCAGGTCGCTCACGGTTTGATGTAAGTTTTACATTGACGACAAAACTGCCCGTTCTGTGAGCGCAGCCTTTTTCAGTGATGAAAAAATCGTGCATCCCGAAGGTTCCCAGACCGGCAGCATACGCCATATGCCGGTGCGACCAGGGAGAAGCCCAGCCTACTTTGGGATAACGTTTTTTATTAAACATGGGCGTGACGTCCGGCGCTATGGCCAAAATGCCCCTTTTCATAAGACAGGTAACTATTTCACGCACGAATATCTGGCTGAATATTTCACCTAAGAGGCGCGTCTGCGCCCAACGTTCCGCGGACCATTCTTTCATGGCCGCATTATCGTTCTTTGTAATTTTCGTCAGCGGCAGGATGAAAGATACGACGCTTAAATCCTCTGCCCGGGGAGCGGGAACGCCATGTTGCCTGGCCTGCCACTGCATAATTTCTTCCGGCGTGAAGTGATGCGGTCCGATAATCGTTTTATACTGTTGAAATATCGGATCGTCACCCTGAATAAATCCTATCAGCGGCTCCGTGAAGATTTTCTCTCCGTAAAAGGGATATTCCATGGTATTTTCCGGATGAGTGGCTATCTTTTCTTTGATGGTACTGATAAACCAATCTTCATTGAATACGGGATCATCAGGCAAGCGCTGATAACCGGCATTAAATATTGGCTGATGAGGATGGCCCCATCCACGCATTTCACCGATCGCATTTTTCATTCCGCGAACGTCGGTGAAAAATGAAAATTTACGATAGCCATCTGTTTTTTTCATAATCAACCCTTGCCTATTCTTCGGGGGGAAGACATCCCAAAATAACGAATGCCTAGAAAAATCAGCATGCCGGCGAAAATCAGGCGCAGGGTATCATTCGGGATGATATTAGCCACAGTTCCTCCGATGTATGTGCCTAAAAGAATCCCGGGAATAAGCCCCCAGAGGATTCCTTGTTCAGTATTGCCCATTTTCCAGTGTGTGAGTGCGCCGACAGCGCCCGAGGGAATCATGACCAGCAGCGATGTTCCCTGTGCCACATGCTGGGTAAAGCCGGCAAGTATTACCATCACAGGAATCATAATCGTGCCGCCGCCGACGCCCATCATGCCGGAAAGAAATCCGGTCAACGCTCCTGTTGTCAGATAAATAACCGGTTTTGCATCATCGCTTACGACGACATTCGGCAAGTATAGTTTTAAAAATAAGAGTGCTGCACAGAAAAGCAGAAAGGCCCCGAAAGCTTTTTTTAATTTTTGTTCCGTAAGGGAACCGGCGTAACGAGCGCCCAGGGATGCCGTCATGATTGCCGTAAGCGCCAGCAGTGCCGCCGCTTTGATGTCTATCGATCCGTTCAGTGCATAGGTTATTGATCCGCTGATGCCTGTGAAAACCAGGGCCACAAGACTTGTGCCGTGAGCCTTGTGCTGGGGCAGCTTTAATATCTCGACCATCAGCGGCACCATAATGATACCGCCGCCGATGCCGATCAGACCGCCAAACGTGCCGGCGACCAGTCCGATAATACAACTAGAGAGAGTGATTGCCTTCATGCATTTTCCCTCTGGCCAGTGAAGCAAAGATCCCCGCGCAGCAAAGAATACTCAAGATGGAAAAAATAAGTTTGGTGCTTTTTAAAAAGAGATGATGATTGGCGGCGGAAATCGGATGGTTGCCCAGAATAACGGCAAAAATCAGCATCGTAATGCCCATGCTGAACATTTGACCGGTAAGCCTCATCGTACCCAGTGTGGCCGATGCGATACCGTAAAATTTATTTTCCACAGAACTCATGGTGGCATTGACATTGGGCGACGAAAAGAGCGCGAACCCGATGCCCAGTAAAACAAGACAAAACAGAACATAATGAATGCCCGTGGAACCGTTGAGGAAAATTAAAAGGACAAGACCCGCGACCGTGATGGACATCCCGATGGACGCGATGATTTGCGGTTCAAAACGGTCGGAAAGACGTCCGGCAAAAGGCGAAATAAGCGCCTGCATGATCGGGGCGGCGATCAGAATGGAGCCTGCTTCGGAAGGGGTCAGAACTTTGATGTTTTGCAGATAAAGACTCAGCAGGAAATTAATAACAAACGTGGCGCTGTAATTGATCAGGGCGGCCAGATTGGAGAAAGCAAAAACCTTGTTATCGAGAAACAGGCGTATGTCCAGCAAGGGGAAGGGGCTTTTGAGCTGCTGAAAAATGAATAAGCCCAGAAAGATCATACCGATCGCAATGAGACACCCCGCGCTAAATGCCGGCAGATGGGAAAACCCGTACATAATGGAAAAAAGAGCAATGGCGTAGATCAGCGCGCCGGTTAAATCGAAGCCCTCGTCTTCGCGGGCGGATGTTTCCGGTTCAATTTTTGCCAGCGTGATGAAAATGATGGTTAAGCCCAGGAAGACGGTAAACAGAAAAATGTACCGCCATCCGAGATATTGCGTCAGCAGCCCGCCGATAAAAGGCCCGACAGTCAAACCAACATAAACGGCGGTGATGTTGATGCCCAGAATCTTGCCGCGATCGCTTGGCGGATAAGCTGAAATCAGCATGGCCGTTCCGGTGCTGAAAATCATGGCCCCGCCGATGCCCTGCAAAGCTCGGACGGCAATGAGAAAAGCCTGCGTGGGCGACCAGATGCAAAAGGCGGAAGCCACGGTAAAAATCAAAGCCCCGTAGATAAAAATTCTTCGGCGGCCGTAGATATCGGCCAGACGTCCCAGAGGGATGAGCGATATGGATGCCGCCAGAATAAAAGAAGTGGCCACCCAACTGAGCGTCAGAGCGGTCATGGACAATTCTTCGGCGATGGCGGGGAGGGCAACGTTGATGGCGGATCCCATAAACGGTGTCAGAAAAGAACTCAGCGTTGTAACCAGCAGCACATAGAGATGATTTTTATTGGCGTTGATTTTCATGGATGGATGATAAATACGGACAATTACGTGCAGCTATACGTTTTGTTCAAGAGCGACGGGAAATGATCCTTCCCGCAGGCCATCATCAGCGTCAGAGGCATCACTTTTTTCGCCTGTTTGAGCATTTTTCCCGTAAGATTGTGAATGTCCCACTGGGCATGGGCATCGGCACGCAGTCGTGCAAGATGATACATTTCCCGGGCGTTCAGTTTCATCAAAACCCTTTTACGGTGGGCATTGGTCAGCACATAAACGGCAGCCAGTGGTGCTTTCTCTCTGATTTTTTCATATGTGCTCTGCGTACGGTGCATCAGGTCCAGAAAATCTTTTTGCCGGCCGATGGCTTTAATGGAAGGCGGCACGGTGACACCCAGATGCGGATTGTATTCCTGTGCAATGATAGTGGACATTCGGTGTCGTTTAAGCTGGGCAAAGCAACTGGAACTGGCGATCAGTTCAAACTGCAGATCCACAGTTTCCAGCTCCCTTAATACGGCATCGTGTATCTGCAGGTTGGCAAAAGCAGTTTTAAACAGGGATCTTTTTTTCTGAGCGGTCAGCTTGTCGGCCGTCTTCAGGCATTCGGCATAATTGGCATCCGATGATGCAAACAGCAATGCGGCAGCCGCCCGGTTATCGGCAGCAGCCGATGCAGACATCAATTGCACATCGGCTGCGTTTTTGACCTTCGATTGCGATTTTTTTATTAATGCGTCGGAAAACCGATTCAGATTTCTTCTTGTGAATTTATCGTAGTCTGTCGCCTTCGTGTAACGGATCAGAGAAGGGGCGATTTCCTTTGTGGCGGCATACAGCTTTGCGCTGTATTCCTGCGCTTCGGCCAGGGGCAATGCCGCCAGCCGTCTGAGCATGAGTTCCAGGTTGCGGGCGTTGACGGTCATGCCCAGTTGGGTTTCGGTAGCCATGGAAATCGCGTAGCGGGCGTCTTCCTTGGCCCAGCCTTCCAGCATGGATCGGTTCGCCGGATCGGACGCCAGAGTTTTATGTTTATCGAAAATGTACGGCCTCAAGTTCTCATACATCTCATGGTAAAAATCATTTTGCGCTTCAACGGTAGAGATGAACAAACCGGCAAGATCAGCCTGCCGGATTTCTTCCGGGACGACAAAATCCTTATCGAAAAGAACATAGCGCTGTGATTTTTCCGTGAAGGAACACAGACGGAATTTTTCGATTTCTTCAACCAGGAACCGGGAGACGCCGATCACATCGATATTAAAAACCGCATGCTCGGCCACGGAGTTGTGCCCCATGTCAAAAACGATTTTACGGTTGGATTGGCGAGCCTTATCCACTTCCTCGCGGGCGATGGCACGCAGCTCGTTAACGGGTTTCGGATTGCGGCTGATGCGTGCGTAAGCCGCCGAGATGGTTTCAGGTGTCAAATCCTGTTTTGTTCCGCTTTTGTCTTTCAGCGTCCGGATGATGTCATAGTCCAGATTATGACCGGCAAGAAGAATTTTCATGAAATTTTCCTAAAAACTGACAAGTTCAATCTTTCCCAGCGTTCTTCCCAGAAAACGTTCGCCGATGGTTTGAAAACGATAGGGCAAATCGCTGACATAAAACGTGTATTCCGGTACCGCATGGTTCTGATTGCCGATCGCTTGTTGATCGATCAGATCGGCGGCGATACCGGCCATGGCTTCTGCCGAATCGATCAGTGTTACGGATTTTCCCATAATGTCCTGTAACAGGGGTTTTAAAAGCGGGTAATGCGTGCAGCCGAGAACCAGCGTGTCCACCTGTTCGGCGATAACCTGTTTGAGATATTCCTGAGCAATGAGTTTTGTCGCCGGATGATCAAACCATCCTTCCTCCACCAGGGGAACGAACAAAGGACAGGCATGAGAGAAAACTTTTGCCTCTTTATCCAGAAGATGGATTGCCCTGGCGTAGGCATTGCTGTTGACGGTTGCAGGTGTGCCGATGACGCCGATGGACTTGGTTTTGGTATGCTGGATGGCCATGCGGGCGCTGGCGTCAATGACTTCGAGGACGGGTACCTGTTCCACAAGTTTTTGATAAGCGAACGCGACAGGCACCTGTGATAAATCAATGATCGTTTGATGAGCCACTGCGGCCATGGTGTTGCAGGCGACAATCAGCATTTTGACATCTTTTTGGATCAGAAATTCGGTAATCTGTGCCGCGTAGCGGTTGATGGTTTCCACCGACTTCACACCATACGGCACGCGAGCGGTGTCGCCGAAATAGATGATGTTTTCAAAAGGCAGACGTTCCATCAGGGCCCGGACGACCGTCAGACCGCCGATGCCGGAATCGAAAACGCCTATGGCACGATTTGCTTTTGTGTTCATGGTAATGTTTTTACGGAACTTTTATCTTAATTGTTTTTTACACCGGGCCGCAAAAAAAAACAACGGGCCCCTTTTCTTATATCTTCTCGAAAGAAATCTCATCATTGCGGATGTTTGCCGCTGGAAATGGCTTATCATAACTCATCAAAACATAGCAAGGTTTGTTGTTGATATTTTTTGTAAACAAGGCCGCTTCCCCGTCGGGAAGACATCGATGCGGATTTTAACAGCGAATTGTCAGAACCGGATTTTCAATCCCACAACGGGTGCTGTGGAGGCGCCGCCCGGGGATACAATGCGAAAGGCATCCGAGCGGTGATGAAGGCGCGTAATGAAGGAGATGCCGGGATGGGCGGGCAGACCCATTTCCAGTTCGACCATCCAATACGCCAGCCATTGGGATGTCTCACGGTCAAGAATCGCTTCCATTTCCGGTTTCTCTGTTGCATAAGAGGGGCCCAGGCCGAACGCGATGCTTGTATCCACATACTTGTCCCAAAAAAAGGCATTCCAGCGAGCCGTTACAATGGCGTTAAATTCCCAGTGGTCCTGGATGTCGTAGAAATGCTTTACAATCTGTCCCTCAACTTCCAGATTGGCGAGATCTTTGTATGCATAGAGACGGCGTGCCAGCGTGACGGCTGCCAGGCGGCAATCGGTCAGCCGGAGTGTTCCGGTGTCCAAAATGAAATCATCGGCATGATTTTTCGATATTTCGCCATAGTAGAGGTTGAGAGAATAAAGTTTGTCCTGTGTATCGTTGGAATAAGCCGGATCGGCCGACCAGACCATCGTCAGACATACAAGGATCAGCGTAAAAAAAAGTGTGAGAATCTGAGGAAATCTTTTTTCATGGATGTGTCGCGAGATTTTCAACATAGAACCCGAGAAGGCAGTTATTTTTTGAAAATTATTTAAAAGAAAAATCACCGTAACCCATTGTCCTTGTTATTGATGTGAGAGTTCATATGATAATCAGCCTGCCGTGTCAATGAATTATTCGTTGGGGATTCCAGGATGAAAATGAAGTTTATAGAGCGTAAAAAAATCTTTATACTTTCAGTGCTTGCCGGGTGAATAAAAAACGCGCAACGGCAGGCGGATGTTTGGTATTGGTCTGAAAACGGCCCGGTTCGTCTGACAAATAATCAAGCGGTGTTTTGGCGCGGTGGATCAAGACAGGATTTTTTCTTAAAATCCGTTGCGGTTGGCTTGTGCTGAATCGATCAGACGTGCCTGTGCATCAATTCCAGACGATACCGAGCCCGCTCATGGCCCTTTTCCGCCGCCCGGCGATACCACCGTTCAGCCTCAGCAGGATCTTCCGGAATAACAACACCCTCTTCGTATATGCCGCCCAGGGTGAATTGTGCATCGACATTGTCCTGAAGCGCTGCTTTTTGGTACCATTTGATTGCTTCAGCAAAGTCCCGGGGAACACCTTCCCCGAAAAAATATTTTAATCCCAGATTGTACTGTGCACCGGCATGCCCTTTTTCGGCCGCTTCGCGATACCACTTTGCCGCTTCAGCATCGTTTTGCGGGACACCTGACCCCTCCTGGTACATGTTGCCGAGGTTAAGCTGCGCATCGGCGAAGCCTTGTTCCGAGGCCTTTAAAAACCATTTTGCCGCTTCAACGTGGTTCTGCATAACGCCGTCGCCGTTTTTATACATTAAGCCCAGCCGGTTTTGAATATCGGCATCGCCCTGTTCGGCCGCTTCGCGATACCCTTTTTCGTCATCAGAAATCTCCGGCGAGGGATTGCTTTCCGTCGCTGTTGTTTCCGGAACCTCCTGCTCAATATCATGATTTTGTTCAGCAAGCTCATCAGTTACAACTATAAGCGCGTTCGCGCTTTCATCCGGTTTTGTATATGCAGTGGTTTCGTTTCCGTCAACGGGGGGCTGTGTATCGCCTGGCATGGTTTCGTGACCGGCCGGAGACAGAGCCTCCAGTTTATTTTGGGCCTCTGGATGCCCCTGTTCGGCCGCGGCGCGATACCATTTTATAGCTTTTTCATTATCCCGGGGAACGCCGGAACCTTCTTCGTATATAACGCCCAGATGATATTGTGCATCGGCAAGGCCCTGTTCAGCCGCCTTCAGATATTGACTTACAAGGATTTGTTTGGCGTGGTCCTGTGACAGGGCTTCTTTCTTCTCGTCGGGAAACTCGTCCGGTATGGATGAAGCATCGGCGGCGTTTGATGGAAGGATGCGAGGGGATTCCTTGACCGCCCGGGCTGCTTCCCGCTGCTCGTCCTGCAGGGCTTTGCGCATGGCATCGAGTTTAGCCTGGGCATCCGTGTGTCCCTGCTTGGCTGCCTTATTGAACCATTTGACAGCTTCGGTAGAATCTTTTTGGACACCTAACCCGTCCTGGTACATGATGCCCAGATTATATTGCGCATTGGCGATACCCTGTTCCGCCGATTCCAAAAACCATTTTGCCGCTTCAATATGATCCAGTGCAACACCTTCTCCCTTGCTGTACATGAGGGCCAGATTGAATTGAGCCTGTGCATTACCCTGCTCAGCCGCTTTCAGATACCACTTGGCAGCCTTTACATCGTCCTGTGATACTCCTTTTCCTTCCTGATACATCCAGGCAAGGTTCAGCTGGGCTTTGGCATGATTTTGCTGGGCGGCCTTGAGAAACCAGCCGACGGCTTCAGCGTCATCCTGCGGGACGGCTTCGCCCTTCCGGTAAATTAACCCCAGATTATACTGTGCGGCGGGGTTCCCTTGTTCAGCTGCGTTAAAAATATCTTTGAATGAAGCCATAATATCTAAAGGGTTTTGTGATGGTTGTAGAAAATTTTAAAGAAGACATGACGGTAACATCATTAATGTCCGCATGCCTCTGTCTCAATCCGTCTGGAAGTCGATTTATTTGACGCACGTTCAGATCAGTGAAACACTGATCTGCGTCATTCCTTTTATATCTACGCGTTGAAATCTTTCAGTCCGTTAAAATCCAGCGTTGCGAAATAATCCTTTATGGTTTCAGCCCGGCGGATTTGGACCACTTTTCCATTTGCTCTCAGTAGCAGTTCGGCTGAACGAAGTTTCCCGTTATAGTTGAAGCCCATGGCAAAACCGTGCGCGCCGGCATCATGGATGACGAGAATATCGCCCTGCTCCAGTTTGGGCAGCTTGCGGTCAATGGCGAATTTGTCGTTGTTTTCACAAAGCGATCCGGTGACGTCGTAAAGGATATTGTGTGATTTGCGCTCCTTGCCCAGAACGGTGATGTGATGATAGGCGCCGTAAAGCGCCGGGCGCATCAGGTTGGCCATGCAGGAATCCAGTCCGGCAAATTTTTTATAGGTGTTTTTGATATGCCGCACGCGGGAAACAAGATAACCGTAGGGTCCGGTGATGTAGCGGCCGCATTCCGTAAATAGTTTTAAAGGAGCCAGACCGTTGGCCACGATAATATCATTGTATTTTTTCCTGATGCCGCGACTCATTACGTTTACGTCGATGCTTTTTTGCTCCGGCCGGTAGGGTATTCCTACTCCACCGCCGATATTGACGAATTCGAATTTGATTTTCAGCTTCTGTGAAAGCTCAACAATCAGGTTGAACAGTATTTCCGCGGTTTCCACAAAATAATAAGGGTCAAGTTCGTTTGAAGCGACCATCGTATGAATGCCGAAACGCCGAACGCCCTTGTCCCTGCATATTTTATAGCCTTCAAAAAGCTGTTCGCGGGTGAAACCGTATTTGGCTTCTTCCGGGTGGCCGATAATATGATTGCCTTTTTTCAGTTTGCCGGGATTGTAACGGAAACAAATCAGTGCAGGCAAGCCCGCACTTTTTTCCAAAAAGGCAATGTGGCTGATATCGTCCAGATTGATGATGGCCTTTAATTTTTTGGCCAGCAGAAAATCTTCCACTGGGGTATCGTTTGAGGAGAACATGATTTCTTCGCCGGTAATGCCGGTTTTCTGTGCCATCATCAATTCGGCCAGCGAACTGCAATCGGCGCCATAACCTTCCTTGTGAAGGATTTTCATCAAATAGGGATTGGGAGCAGCCTTAACGGCAAAAAATTCTTTAAATCCTTCATTCCAGTTGAAGGCGTTTATGAAAGCGCGGGCATTGTCCCGGATGGCTTTTTCGTCATAAATATGAAAGGGCGTCGGATAATCTTTAATGATATTTTCGATTTGCTTTTTCGAAAAAGGTAAAATCTTTTGAGGCATAACAGTCTTCCTGGATAAAAATAATTTACGTGAAATCAAGCGTGTTGTTAAATTTACGGCAAAACCGGAAAATTATCAATACTATTTTGAAACGGGACATATCTGTTATGTGATAAAGAGTTGGACACAAAGATAGATGATCGAGGAGAGAATCGCGGCAGCGGGAATGGTCAGTATCCAGGCCCAGATAATTTTTCCGGCAACACCCCAACGCACAGCGGAAAGTCTTCTCGTGGACCCGACGCCGACGATCGCGCCGGTAATGGTATGGGTTGTACTTACGGGAATACCGGCAACCGTAGCGCCGATAATCGAGCAGGCCGCCGCCGTCTCCGCACTGAATCCGCCCATCGGCTGAAGCTTGGTTATTTTTGTTCCCATCGTTTTCACGATTCGCCATCCGCCGAACATGGTTCCCAGTGAAATCATGGAATAGCAGGCAATAATGACCCAAACAGGAATGTAAAACGTATCACCCAGCAATCCCTTGCTGAACAGTGCCATGGCGATGATTCCCATGGTTTTTTGCGCATCGTTCATACCGTGTCCCAACGAATACACCGCGGCAGATAAAAGTTGAAGTTTCCGGAATAGTTTGTCGGATTTGCCGATGTTGGAGTTGTGGCTCAAATTCATGGCCGTGACCATAAAAATAAAACCCAGCGCCATTCCGATGGCCGGAGATACGATGATGAAAACAGTCGTTTTGATGATGCCTGCCCATACCAGGGTGCTGAAGCCAGCTTTCGAGATGGCGGCTCCGATTAATCCGCCGATGAGTGCATGAGACGAACTGCTGGGTAAACCATAGTACCATGTAATGATGTTCCAGATAATCGCTCCGCCTAACGCGGCAAGGATGACCAGATTATCAACAATGTCAATATTAATAATTCCTTTACCTACCGTGTGGGCAACAGCTGTTCCCACAAAGAAGACGGCGGCAAAGTTGAAAAAGGCGGCCCAGATGACGGCGTATTTGGGTGAGAGAACGCGGGTAGAAACGACAGTGGATATGGAATTGGCAGAATCATGAAAACCATTTAGAAAATCAAAGGCAAGCGCACCAATGATGAGAAAAACAACAAACGCCATTGAATCAAGCATGTTTCAGGACGATCCCCTCCACGATGTTGGATACGTCTTCGCAGACATCAATTGCTTCTTCAAGGAGTTGAAAAATATCTTTCCATTTTACAAGCTCAATGGCGTCTTTTTCGGTTTCGAAAAGATTGGCCATAATGGACCTTAGCGTGATATCTCCGGCATTTTCAAGGGTATTTATTTCCACGCAACCGGCAAGAATCATGTCGGAGTTTTTCATGTTCCGCATGGCCTGAATAATGGTTTTCAGCTTTTTGATCGCATCATTCAGGATTTGTGCCTGTTTGATGATTTCATCCGACGTTCGTTTGACTTTATACAGATGAATCCGGACGGCTGTTGCTTCAATGACATCCATAATGCTGTCCATTTTATTGACCAGTGCGTAAATATCTTCCCGGTCAATAGGCGTAAGGAATGTCTTGTGCATTTTTTCGTATGTTTTATGGGTGATGCCGTCGGCTTCGTGCTCAATTTCCTTGAGTTTGGCGACCCGCACATCGGAATAATCCCGGGTCTGAGCCATTTCCAGAAACAGCTTGCCGCCTTCCTCAATTTTATCGGCAAGTTCATCAAAAAGTTCAAAAAAATTTTCTTCTTTGGGGAACAAGCGCATGAGATAAACCTCCTTGCGTTCCTGGTGTAATCCGTGCTGACGGAACGTCAGCAAATTACTGGCAGTGCTCTAGCGAATTATCAGGAAAAATGCAAGAATTAAAACCGCCAGAACAAAGAAGAAAGGAATTAAATCCTTTTATTTAAGCACCTTAGCGTAAATAATTTTTCCGTCCCCTTCCGAGTAAAAATTCTTCAGAAAAGCTTCCTTGGCATAACCGCAGGACTCATAAAATTTATGGGTGGGCGTGTATTGTGCCCGCGAGGAGGTCTCCGCGTATATTTGCCTGCCGCCGTTTTGATAAATGCGGTTTTCTGTTTCGGCCATCAGCATTTTTCCGACTCCCAGCCCCTGTAAATCTTTGGCAACGACGATCCAGTAAAGATCGTAGCTCCCGGCCGTGGCCGGTATGAGGCCGTAGCACGTATAGCCGACGACCTGGTTTTCAATTTCGGCAAATAAAAACTGGTAAGAACTGACCTCCTGTTTGTCCAGTTTATCTTCAGCCAGTTCGATGGCTATTTCGATTTCTTCATCAGAAAAGAAGCCGCTGGATTCCACCATATCGGCAATGACTTCGATGTCGGAAGGTTTAATTTGCTGGCGATAGATAAATTTTTTCATATTTTGCATCACGTATGCGGGAGGCCTTCACGAAACATGAAGTAAACCGCTCCGACTAGGCAAAGGCCGGCCCACAGAAAATCCATCTTCAACGGTTGTTTCATATACATGATCGCAAAACCGGCAAATACAATCATGGTAATCACTTCCTGAATCACTTTAAGCTGTCCCAGGCTGTAATAATGAAAACCGATACGATTGGCGGGAACCTGTAAAACATATTCAAAAAAGGCGACGCCCCAACTGAACAAGATGACAAACAATAAAGGCTTGTGGTTGAAGTTTTTCAGATGTCCGTACCAGGCAAACGTCATGAATAAGTTGGAAAAGAAAAGGAATATGATGGTTTTTAACACAGATATTAGATCTCCTTGGATATAGATTTCAACGCGTTATCAATAATTAAACCGATAGCCTCGTGATATTTAATTTCAGCCCTCTCCAGCGCCGCAGCAAAACCGGCATCCGGCGACAAACACGGATTGGTGTTGACCTCCAATACCCAGGGCTTGTTGTTCTTGTCAACACGAAAGTCAACACGCGCGTACCCGCGCAACGAAAAAATATTCCAGCACTGCAGGGCAATGTCCTGTAAGGACGATATGAGGAGGGCATCCTCGTCATCAAAATTGAATTTTCGCACTGTATTATTGTATTCAAAGGAATCCGCGTCCCATTTGGCCTTGTAATCAACAATTTTCAATTTATCCGGAGCATAATCCTGAAACAGCATTTCCGCTATCGGCAAAACTCTGGCCCCGGCCTGATCAGACATTAAAGCAACGTTGAACTCGCGGCCGTCGATGTAGGCTTCGGCGTAACAAGAGCCGCCCAATTTTTTTTCGCGGAGTTTCATTTCTTTGATGATCGCAGTTTTGTCCGTATAGGAAATCAGTGAGTTTTCATCAAGACCGATCGAGGCATGTTCCCAGGACGACTTGATTAAAAATTTTCCGCCATCATCCTGTCGGAAGATGATGCCATTCTGTTCCAGCCAATCCGGCGTGGCAATGCCGGCATCGCGCATGATTTTTTTGGCCGTCGGCTTGTTGGACGTGAGGTATATGGCGTGTGTCGGGCAACCGGTATAAGGAATCTGCAACACATCAAGAACAGCGGGAGCGAAATGAATCAGGCTGCCTTTGGAGTCCAGGGTTTCTACAATATTAAAAACGACCGCCGGTTTCAATGATTGCAGCATGGTTATGGTACGATTCAGGTTGAGTTCAAAAGGCAGCAAAACCGGTTCATAATGCAGCGTGCGCACGGCGTCGGCAATGGCTTCGGCCTGCACGAGACAATCCAGTTCGTCCAGGCTGCCATCCGTTGCGATATCACTGTGCAGAATAACTACTTTTTTCATAAAAATTATTTACACCGGTTTTCAGGATGATTTTTTACACGTTGGAGCGCCGATTTAATGATGGCGCAGATCAGCTCATGATAGCTCATGCCAATTTTAGAACACAGGATGGGCAAATCCGAACGCACCGGGTTGAGACCGGCCAGCGAATTGACTTCCATAAAATGGGGAACATCGTACGTGTTGGAGCGAAGGTCAACACGACCGGCATCTCTTAAATCCAATGCCCTCCAGGCCATTAATGAAATGTCCGCAGCCTTTCGGGCCTCTGGATCATCGACCAGGACATAGTCAACCAGTTTGTCGTAGTGTTCTTTGTTTTCGTAGGAGTAGGCGTTTTTTTCGGCTTCCGGTTTTAAAATAACTTCCAGAACGCCCAAGGCGCGGGCGTCTTTGCCTGTTCCCAGGATACCGACTGTGAATTCGCGTCCCGGCAGATACGTTTCCACCAGCACAGGCTGCCGGAAAGTCTTTAAAAGATTCAGGCAGACGGCACGCAGGTTTTTTCGGCTGGTGATTTTGGATAGGGCTGTGATGCCCTTTCCCGTTCCTTCCGCCACCGGTTTGGCAAAAAGCGGAAAGGGAAGGGAGATTGTGTCGATGTGAGCGGCTGTGTCGACCACGACAAAAGCGGGAGTGGGAATGCCGGCATCACGGAGAATCTGTTTGGTAAAGCCCTTATGCAGCGTGATGGCGTTGCCCAGAGGATCGGAAAAGGTGTAGGGGATGTTGTAGGCTTCCAAAAGAGCGGGGACCTGTGCTTCCCGGCCGAAACCGTACATGCCTTCGGCAATGTTGAAAACCAGATCCCAGCGGTCTCCCGCAACAAGCCTTCGGGACAGAGCTTTAATATTGCCGATCCGGTCGGCCTGAAAACCGTTGTCCAGAATGACGCGTTCAATGGCTTCGATGGTTTCGGGAAGATCGAATTCAGCCGTTTCTTCGAGACCGTATCCTTCCTTCAGGTAATCGTCGCGCATATCATAGGTGAGACCGATTTTGAGTTTCTTGCTGACGCGACTCACGGTTGAATTTTATACCCCCTGTCGTCAAGACTGCCTGTTTAGTGGATATCTTTCGATTTGGCGTGGTTGTCGGGATAGCGAAAGATATTGCCTTCATAATTACGAAGCAACAGGGAGCCGTTTTCCCACCCGATGGCGTATTCGGGCAGCAAAGGAATCTTGCCGCCGCCGCCGGGTGCGTCAACAACATAAGTCGGTACGGCGTAGCCGGTGGTATGTCCGCGCATGCCCTGGATGATCTCGATGCCTTTGCTGATCGGAGTCCGGAAATGGGAAGAGCCGGGGATGGGATCGCATTGATACAGATAATAAGGACGGACTCTGATTTGCAGTTGACCCTGTACCAGTCTGGTCATGGTGGCAACATCATCGTTGATGCCGGAGAGCAGAACGGTCTGGCTTCCGAGCGGAATACCGGCATCGGCCAGACGGATGCAGGCAGCGCTCATCTCCGGCGTCAGCTCTCTGGGATGGGTAATATGAATGCTCATCCATAGCGGATGGTATTTCTTCAGCATGGCCGTCAGACGGGGAGTGATCCTTTGCGGAAGCACAACGGGAACTTTGGTGCCGATCCTGATCAGTTCGACGTGGCGAATCTTGTGAAGACGTGCCAGCAGCCATTCAAGCTTGTCGTCGGACAGGGTTAAGGGGTCGCCGCCGGAGAGCAACACATCCCGGATGTTCTTATTACCGGCGATATACTGAATGGCGTTTTCCCATTTTTCAAGGTTGATGAGATGATGCGTGCTGCGTTCGATAATGCGGGAACGTGTGCAGTAGCGGCAGTAGGTGGAGCAGATGTCGGTCACTAAAAACAAAACGCGATCCGGATAACGGTGAATGATTCCCGGAACCGGCGAATCCGCGTCTTCACAGAGAGGATCTTCCTCTTCCCCCTCCGTATGCAGGCACTCATCCACCACCGGAACAACACATCGGCGCAGAGCGTCGGCAGGATCATCGGGATTCAGCAGACTGGCATAGTAAGGCGTAATGGAAACAGGCAGGGCGCCGGAATGATGCGCCATGGCCTGGTGTTCGTTATCGGAGAGATGGATGATCTGCGCGAGCCTGTCGGCATCCCGGATGGTGTTGCGCAGTTGCCAGCGCCAGTCGAACCATTCAAAACGGGTAATCTCGGGATAAAACTGTGATCGGAAGAGGCGGGAGCGGGCAGAATCTTTAAAAGGAAATAAAACATTCTCTGACTTTTGTTTTACCGGATAAGGAAGAACCTCATCTTTGAATAACAAAAAGTCACTGACATTGTTTTTAACATGAACAAGACCGGTCAAATGACCAGGAGGTTCTTCCTCCTCTTTAAACAGGGTCTCGCTTTCCATTTGTGCCTCCTTGATGAGGACGCCCCTCCCTTAAAAAAAATTTTAAAATAAAAATCTCTTTGATTATGAAATGTACTCATACAAAAATATTTGTCAACATTTTTTTGCAATTTTCAAAAAAAATTTTAAAAAAGTTTTCAGACGAAACACGTTCAGAGGAAAAGCTTCCGCATGATGGCGACAGGTTTTGAAGGAACTGCCCTCGAAAAGCGGTTGGATGTCCAGAACGATGAGAAAGGTTGAATACTGATCTGGAGGCCGTCAAATCAGGCTCAGCGCAGGATAGGCAATTTATAAAAACATCCACGATCAGCTCGCATGCAGCAAAGACGATTATCAGAAATGGCGTGTTTCATAAAAATCGTTCAGCCATGCGCACAGGAGGGAGGGGTTGCCTGACAGGGCGATCTGTGTCATGGTGCAGCAGAAAACGAATAAAAAAATATTCCTGCGACGCAGAATCCATTGGTCTGTCCGGATATGAAAGTAATGAATGTTCAAAAAGGAGACGAGGTATGCCCGAATTACCCGAAGTAGAGACGCTCTGCCGGCAGCTTCAGAAAAAGATTGCGGGCAGGAGCATTACCGGAGGTAAAGTGTATGACGATAAATTGTCCGCTGTCCAATCGTTTAAAAAAGGAAAGGCGATAAACGTTCAACGGCAGGGCAAGACCATTGTTCTAGAGCTCGATAATGGCCGTGCGATAAATATCCATTTGCGCATGACGGGGCGATTGTTCTGGCGGGAGGTTTCGCTGCGACCGGATTATGCCCGCTGGCGATTGTCGTTCGATAAAGGGTATCTGTATCTGGTTGACCCGCGACGGTTCGCCACGGTAACGATCGGCGATATAAAAAAGGATACAATAAAAAACGATCTGATGAAAGATTTTGATGAAAAGGAGTTTATGAGCAGACAGGCGAAACGGAGCGTTTCTATCAAAACGCTGCTTCTGGATCCGAAGGCGGTTGCCGGTATCGGCAATATTTACGCCTCTGAAATTTTATATGCCTCCGGCATTCATCCTTTCAGGAAGGCGTCGGATTTGTCAGAAGGGGAATGGGAAAAAATTATAACGTCGTCTCGGCAAATTTTAAAGAAGGGAATTGAAAAGAGAGGCACGTCGATTTCAGATTGGCGGGATCTTTATGGTCGCCCGGGTGACAATCAGCATGCATTGAAAGTCTACGGTCGGGAAGGGACACACTGTTCAAAATGCGGGGGAGAGATTTGCCGGATCAAACAGGCGGGGCGAAGCACTTTTTATTGTCCTGATTGCCAGAAATAAAGAAAGATTAGTCTAATCTTTGCCGGTGCGCTGGTGCGCTTCGATAATCCATTGACGGATTTTGCTTTTCGGAGGAACGTCGCCGACTGAAACAACCTTATTATTAATGACCAAAGCGGGGGAGCCGAGAAGATTGTATCGCGCAATTTCCTTAAAATCGGTGACGTGCCTGAGGCCTGCGGTAATGTTCATCTCGGACAATAAATCGCGCACATCAATTTCCAATTGATTGCAGCGTGCACATCCCATACCCACCACCTCGATATTCATCCCCTCAAATAGTTCCTCGGCAACGGGCAACCCGTGGGCAATCTTAAATTCTCTCAACAGCGCATCGGCATAAGCGTTTTGTGCTGAAGGAGGAATATAATTGTTCACGGATATTTCATTAAGAAGACATTTTTTAATGTCGATATCATCCTTGCTGTCGAGCCGGGCGGCCTTTGCTATCGCATGATCCAAATCCGCTATGCCAACAAGACGGCCATTGATCCTGATTTGCGAAATATTATTTTCTGCCATGAGCAGCGTCCCAGTTTTTTATAAATTTATTTGTTCGCAAAGACAACGTCAAGCAGGAAATGTATTTTTTGGACAAATATTAACATTATCATATTAAAATAAAACAATGTTTTAAAAAATACTTGACAAATGAAACAATGTTTTATATTTTGCCGGTATTCAAAACATATATATAAGGAAGGGTGGTAATGGATAAACCTTTAATGCCACAGAAACTGAAGCAGCGGCTTTATCCTGTTGTATTGAGGCAGTTTGCCGGAAAAGATTTTCATGCCGTTAATATTAGAGACATCTCAAAGGAAAGCGGAATCAGCACAGGAACAATTTATAAATATTTTTTATCGAAAGAAGATCTTTTGTTTTCCATCATTGATGAAAAATTATTGGACCTGGCGTCCTTATTAAGGATGCATCTTGAGGGAACGGAGGATATCCGTGAAATGTTTCGAAAATTGTTCTGGGTGACGATGAATTTCTTCGATAATAATCCGGATCTGGCAGTTACTGCTTTTATAACGGTTCCGTCAAAAAGTTTCATGGCCAGCAAATCATATAAACGCGAATCGGAAATAGACATCTTGAATGGTGTTGTGGAGAAAGCAAAAAAGCGAGGTGCTGTTATATCGGAAATTGAAAACCGTTATTTTGCAGATCTTTATATGATGATTACGCAAAGACACATACAAAACTGGTATGTACACGGTATGAAATGGAAACTTGCGGATACGATAAATCAGTTCTTTGATTTCTTCTGGAGAGTCGTAAAACCGATAAGTACATAAAAATATTAATAAATAATAAAATCAGCATGCGGTAATACGGAGTCAATAATGGTGAAAATCGATATCCTCGAAAAAGCAAAATCAGAAAAAAGAAATACATTAACAGAAGCGGAAGCCAAAGAAGTATTAAAACAATATGGTATCCCGGTTGTTCAAGAAAAAGCGGTTAAAACAATTGCAGAAGCAGAAACCGAATCGGCAACAATAGGATATCCTGTTGTTGTGAAAGGATTGGGAGCAAAATTAACGCATAAAACGGAAAAAGGTCTGGTTAAGCTGAACTTGAACACGAGGGAAGACGTTCGAAATGCGTGCATTTATATAAAGGAAGCAGCCGGTGATGATTTGGAAGGATTTTTAATCCAACCCATGTTGGACGGGAAAAGGGAGTTTGTCGCCGGACTTTTTCGTGATGAACAGTTTGGCCCTACCGTCATGTTTGGTTTGGGAGGAATTTTTACAGAAGCACTCGGCGATGTTGTTTTTCGTATAGTTCCTTTTGATGAAAAAGAAGCGTTGAAAATGATTGATGAGTTAAATGCGCAGAAATTGCTTGGAGCGTTTCGGGGAGAAAACGCTCCGGATAAAAAAGCTCTAGTGAAAACACTGGTCGGTTTGTCGCGTATCGGTTTAGAGATACCGGAAATCAAGGAAATTGATATTAATCCATTATTAGTTTCTGCAGACGGAAAAGTGACTGCAGTTGACGCATTGATCGTTTTAGGAAAAGCTGCGGAAAGAAAAAAAATGGTCCGTCAGGTTGATTTAAAGCATATCTGGAAATTATTTCATCCACGATCAATAGCGTTTGTGGGTGCTTCTTCGAAAATCGGCAAATGGGGGCATATCATGTATGCCGGCGTTGTTGCCGGAAAATATCAGGGAGCCATTTATCTTGTTAATGCCACAGGAGGAGAGATTGCCGGTAGAAAGGTTTATTCGTCGGTTGCGGAAATTCCTGAGTCTGTAGATCTTGCCGTCGTTACCGTTCCCGCTGATAAAATTTTATCTCTGATTCCGCAATTCAAGGAAAAAGGCATAAACAATGTTTTAATCATCACGTCGGGATTCAGTGAAGTAGGTTCAGAAGGAAAGATTTTGGAAGAAGAACTGGTTAAGAAGGCGCGAGAGGCCGGAATAGTTATTGTTGGTCCAAACACGATGGGCATCTGTAATCCATATATATCATTTTATTGTATAGGTTCGCATGTCCGGCCACCGGCGGGCGGGACCTCATTGCTTGCCCAATCCGGTAATCTGGGAACGCAATTGCTGGCTTTTTCCGCAAAAGAGGATATTGGAATAAGAGCCTATTGCGGTTCCGGAAATGAAGCAATGTTGACCATTGAAGACTATATGGATGGATTCGAAGTTGACGAGAAGACAAAGAACATTGTCTTATATATTGAAAGCATTAAAAATGGTCAAAGATTTGTAGAAACTGCCAGACGTGTGGGCAAACATAAACCGGTTATTGTTTTAAAGGGCGGACGCACAAAGGCCGGATCCAGTGCTGCAGCGAGTCATACCGGTGCAATGGCTTCCGACATTAAAGTGTTTACAGCAGCGTGTAAACAGGCCGGCATTATACAAGCCGAAAGCCCAATGGATTTACTGGACCTTTCAGCAGCATTTTCCTCATTGCCGTTGCCCAAAGGCAGTAGTGTCGCTCTTTTAACGTTGGGCGGAGGATGGGGGGTTGTCGCCTCCGACTTGTGCGAGGAAAATAATTTGATTGTTCCAAAATTATCAGAAGACATCATTGCTGAAATTAATCCATTATTGCCGCCCTTCTGGAGTCATGCCAATCCCATCGATGTTGTAGGCGATATGAATTCGGAAACTTATATGAAAATTCTGGAAAGCCTGAGTCGATGGTCCGGATGTGATGCCATCATCCATATGGGGATTATCGGCAGAAAGGTGATGATCAGATCGATTATGGAGTCCACTGCCGCGGTGGATAATAAATATGATTCTAACTTTGTTGAAGGCTCTTTACAGTATATCGAGGCGTTTGAAAAAAGAACGATCGAGCAGACGGTACAATTAATGGAAAAATATAATAAGCCAATTGTTGGGGTTTATTTGTTGAGCGATGATCAAACCAGGACAGTTACAAATGTAAATGGATGTAAGTATAAAGGAGTAAACTTTGTGACCCCGGAAAAGGCTGTCAAGGCATTGGCAAAAATGTATCAATATTCAAAATGGCTAAAATGTGAAAATGAAAATTAACATCATGGAGGACAAGAAATGTTTCACGTGAAACATTTTTGCCCTGTAACAAAAAAAGGCAGGCTTTCCATAGCCTGCCTTTTTTAATATCATATAAATTATATTATTCTACGCTTAATCCTACAAAGAAGTTGACATTGCCTCGCTTCACTAAAAGGACCACATTCTTCTTCTCTGCAGCTTTAGATATTTCAGCCAGATATTGTTTGAGTGAAATGATTTTAATTTTATTAACCTGAATAATCACATCGTTGGTCTGAATTCCGACATTATCAGCCGGACTGCCCCCTTCTACATCCGTAACGATGACACCCGTATTGGCTGCAATGCCAAATTGTTTGGCCATGTCTTTTGTAATTTCCTGGGCATGAATACCGAAGTACCCACCCGATTTTTGTGTCAAAGCTGTTTCGGGTTTGTCTTTTCTTTCCGCCACGATAATTGAGAAGGACATTTCTCTTCCATCACGAATAACTTTGATAATTGCTTTTTCTCCTACGTGCAGACCGGCAGTGGTTAACAATAGCTCATGAGTATCTTTGATGCTCTTTCCATTAATTTCTACAATAATATCACCAACTTTTATGCCGGCTCGATCTGCCGGATCGCCTTTGAAAACATCAGAAACAAGCACACCGCTTTTGCCTTTATAATTCATGCTCTTTGCAATGTCTTCGGAAATATTCTGAATCGAAACCCCTAACCATCCGCGGGTGACTTTTCCTTTTGTTTTTAAATCATTCAAAATGTTTTTGGCCATATTTATGGGAATCGCAAAGCCAATGCCCTGGCCCTGTGCAACAATGGCTGTATTGATGCCGATGACTTTCCCCTGCATATTAAATAAAGGTCCTCCGCTGTTTCCGGGATTGATGGAGGCATCCGTCTGAATGAAATTATCGTAAGCACCTGCGCCGATCACCCTTCCTTTGGCGCTGACAATTCCGGCCGTGACTGTTTGTTCAAGTCCAAAAGGATTGCCGATGGCAATAACCCATTCTCCCACTCTTACAGCATCCGAATCTCCGATTTCCACGGTCGGCAATCCATTGTCCGGTTTAATTTTTATTAAAGCAATGTCCGTCTTTGCGTCCGTGCCGATGATTTTTGCTTCATATTCTTTTCCATCTGATATCTTTACGAGAATTTTATCAGTATTTTCAACAACATGGTTATTTGTGAAAATGTAACCGTCATTGCTGATAATAAAACCTGATCCCAGGCTTCTCTGCTTGAGGTCCTGCTGCGGAATGTCGCCGAAGAAACGATTGAAGAAGTCGTCCCCAAAATAATCATTAAAAGGAGAACGCCCAAACGGATTACCCAGGGTTCTTCCTTTATAGGTTTTTGTCGTGCTGATGTTTACAACAGCCGGTTTGACTCTTTCGGTCAGATCGGAAAATGATCCGGGTGTCGTTCCTTCCAGTGCCGATGCGGCTGGAATTTCCGGTGCGCCCGAAGGGGCAAGAGACGATCTTAACACTTCTACAAATGAGACAATAAAAAAGGCGATCAAAAACGCCATCAAAAACATGAAAAACGTTTTACGGTTCTTATTTTCCATATTAATGTTATAAACCTCCGTTATTATTGGTCAAATATTATTGTTGATGATAGATTTACGCGATATATTAAATTTATACTTTTTAAACAATATAACTGCAAAGATGTTTTTGTCAATAAAATATTGTTTAATATGGGTCAGCAAGAAACATCTTTTCAAACGTTTTGGGTTTAAAAAAACAAACGGATCATTATCTGCCGTCGGCGAAAATATTTTGCTGTATAAAATTAGTCCATCTGAAGAAAATTTTTTTATAGATTTTAATTGTTAGAGATTTAAATCAAATCAAAAATTTCTATAGATATTTGAATCGTATGCCAGCAAATCCTTGACAGTGAATTTCAAAAATAATATAAGCTTGACGAATTTTTAAATTATAAAATTCATGCCTGGGTGGCGGAACTGGTAGACGCAAGGGACTTAAAATCCCTCGGTCCTTGAGGCTGTGCGGGTTCAATTCCCGCCCCAGGCACCA
>JAGOMJ010000024.1:0-15000 GCA_017993615.1 Smithella sp.
ACGGGTCTGGCTATTTTCTTCTTCCTGATCGCGATTGTTTTCGTGTATCGTTCATTCTATAGCATGAGAATTGCCAGTGAAAAACTTGGTGAATAAGAAGTACTCAACTCTTTAAACCAAAAGGCGCCCTTTGAAAAAGGGGCGCCTTTTTTACATCGATTTTGGCTGCTTCATAATATTATTGACTGTTTTTTGAAGTGCTTTTGCAATCCGATCATATCCATGTGCTTTGGTATCCGGTCTCCATCCGGCCAGGCGTTGATTAAAGCTGCATAACCAAAAGGATTGCGATGGCAGCTTTTCCCTCCTGCGTATCTGATTGTTTTTCAGATATCCTGATGAACGTGAAACAGATCCCTCAACATCATTTCTGTCCCAAAGTATGGATTGTTCAGGGTGTTGAGTCGTTTGTCATTGGAGCCGAGCATTTTGTTTAGAAACGTCACTTCCCGTTCGTCCAGAGCAATATTTTCCTTTCCGGCAATATAATAAAGATCGTTAAAGACGCCGGATATTTTCGGAAAAACATCCGGGAATACAGCCTTAAGAGTATTAAAATTAATGACCTGCGCTTCGGGTATGGGCCTGTAGGACCATTGCGTAAAGATCCCGTTCTTATGGAGCGCTTTTTTGACCAGTTTGTAAAATTCCAGCGTGTAGAGATTGCTTGAATAAATAACGGACGGATGCTCGATATCCATGATAATCAGGTCATATGTTTTGTCGGTGCCCAGAAGATACTTGTAACCGTCGTCAAAAATGATTTTTACTTTGGGGTTTTCCAGAACATGATCCGTGAATGCGCTGAAGCATTTTGCGGCTTCGGGCATTACCGGGTTAATTTCTACCACATCAACAGCTTTCACGTTCGGATGCTTGACGATTTCGTGAAGCGTAAAACCGCATCCCAGACCGATATTTAAAACCCGAAGATTTTTGTTGTCCAGGGCATCGATGGAGACATTGGCAAAATTAATTTCGCTCACTTCTTTTTGTTTTAATCCCACCGTCGAGCACTGAACGCGTGTTTCGATGTATAAATATCTATGCTGTTCCGTGTCCGCAACTTCATCAAACACGCTTAGCTCACCGAACGGCGAATGAGAAAAAAAAATTTTTTCTTTGATTTTTACTTTCTGAAAATAGGGGGTGTCTTTCCCGGTATGGAAAAGAAGATTCTCACCGGGGATGTATTTTTCTTTGTTGTCGGGACTGGAATAAATGGCCGTGTCGCTTTTAAACGGCTGAATAATGAAATAGAAAACAAGCAACATCAAAGCGAAACCGGCGAGCATAATGAGGAACTTTTTGTTTTTCTGAAAGAAAACAAGCAGACCGATGATCAGGTTGACCGAGACGGAAAAGAAAATCAGGGCTTTGATGCCGAAGAAGGGGATGAAAACAAAACCGCTGAACAATGCTCCCAGTACCGCTCCAAAAAGATCGAAACTGTATATCGTGCCTATTTTCTGCGGCAATTGCTCTATCGCATTGATAGACATGACGATAATGGCCGGAAAGACCATGCCCATCAGAACCGTGGGAAAAATAAGATAGAGAAAACTTGTGAACAGTTTGTTGAACAGCAGCATGATGACATCGTTTCCGAACAACGGGTAAAGGAAATTGAAAACCGATGGAACCAGATCATAATCCGTGAAAATAAAAACGGCGTAAAGAGCGATCAGCAGCTGAGCCGAAAGAATTAATTTGCGTTGATCGGAGATTTTTTTCTCAACCCGGCTGAAAATAAAACTTCCCAGCCCGATACCGAAAAGAAAGATGGAGATCACAGTGGAGGTCGTAATGGTGCTTTCGTTGAAAAAATAATACAGTACTTTTGTTGCAACTATTTCATAAGCCAGACTGACAAAACCGGCCAGAAACGCGATAATGAGCAGGACGCGATACGTCGGGTAACGGCTGTTGTTTTTATTTATCATTGCTTTTTTACGAAAACTCCGATCAATAATCTCAGTATCTTCCGGAGGCCATGGAATCGGACAGAAAAGGATATCTTAAATTCCCGGGAACGATAAACCAGTTTTATCTGATACGCTATTGAAACATCCGGATCAAGGAAATTCAATTAATATTGTTTGTCGGTAAAATCGTAAATATCCGGATGTGTGCAAACCTCATAGTATTTTTTTGTTATCTTTCCGGCTGCATCCAGAGCGCTAGGCTGTAATTTGTGAATGGGCGCTTCCCGGATGGCAATCCGCTGATAATTGCCGTTGGTCAACGGTACCTTCCCCGCATACAATTTGATATTTTCATCGGTTTCGGAAGGAAAGATATAGGTTTGAAGGTTAATTTCCCGGGTGAGTTTATGGAAGCCCTCTTCATTCAGTTCAATCCCGTTGACGTTGTAGCGATACGTGGCGTCTTCTCCCGCCGCTTCAATGATTTCTTCCGCTTCATTTTCAAACACAAACAAATTGAAAATATCATTCTGGCTTTTAAATATTTTTCGCAGTAATTTGTCACAGCTGGACAGGCGGTCCGCCTGATTGATGGCCTGTGAGATCATGATTTTGGAATCGCCATCAAACAGGAACGTCGGCGGATCCTGAGAGTAACAAATGCCGATGCCCAGTTCAAGTTCCGGAAGATTGTTCTCCTTGTTTTTTTCATTATAACTATGAACAATGCGCAGGATTCTGATGGCCAGACCGCACGCTCTGGCCACACTGTAATTTCCTTCCGATGCGTCCTCATTTTCGAAAAGGGACAGGATAATGGCGTCCCCTTCAATAAAGACCTTGGAGGCCCCGTATTCGGCAAGAACAGCCGATATGGGATCAAAAAAATTCAGGCTGAAATAGGAGGCCGGATTCAGCCCCATTTTTCTCATGGTATGATTGATCGTAATAGATCCGCGGATGTCCGCTTTAATAATGACATGGTTGGCGATGGGTTTTTCTTCCGTAATTTTTTCGTCGGGCAGCAGAAACTCAAAAAGCGAGTGGTTTTCCCGTGATAACAGAATAATTTTCTCCTCCGTAACGAGGTTAATGGAATTCATCGCATCCTGGATAAGATAAAAATTATACAGGTCGCGGTAGTATCGGGAAAATTGTTTAAGAAACAGAATCAAATACAATTTTTTTTCTTTTGTGGAGCAGTCTTTGATGTGTTTGACTGTTTGTAGGAGAGGGCCGAAATTGAACTGACTACCGTAAAGGGATTTCAATCGTTTCAGGTTCTTTCTCATGGATGTTCTTTTCCAGAAATTAACCAGAAATTCTCTTACCTGCCGGGGAGACAACGGAGGACAATATTTTTCGTAGACGGATTTCATCTCGAAATTGGCGACAATTTGAGGCAGCAGGCCGGCAACTTTGAATTGATGATAAAAAAGATTCAACAGGTTTTTCTGGATCTCTTTTCGTTCTTTTAACTTATTGAGAATGCTTTCCTGTTCTTTGTTGTTTTTTGCCTTTTCATATTGTTCCTCTGTCTCATAGAAGTCGAGCATCTTGCCGATATTATCCGGTTCCATGATCAACGCATCATATAAACAATTCTCCGCATCGACCAGGCCGTGAACCGTCTGAAATTTTCGCTCATTGGCTTCTGTCGCATTTCGGCCGTCTTCGTTTGTTAAATCGATTTGTCCGAACAGGTCGTACAGGATCATTTTGATGCTCCTGTAATTGTCAGTATCTTCGGACCGCTGCCCCATGAGTACATATTCTTCGATCAGAAAAAAATCATCGCTCGGATTATTCGTGTGCAGCATTGGATTTGCCAGAAAAAAGCCGGGCAAAATGTCCCGCGGAGGAAAATGCGTTTCCCGCATATCTCTGAGCTTCCGCGTGTTGACATCGGCTAAGAGCTCAAAGAGCTCTTTTCCCGCGAGGCGGGTGATGTGATGATGATGCCGTTTTATTTCCGACAGCTTATCTTTGATCATGAACACATCATTCTGGTCATGTTTGGTCGACAACTGGTACATCTTGACCAGAGGTTCGATTTGTTCCACCAGAATGTTGTACTGTAACTGAATTTCTTCCAGAAAAAGTTTTGCCAGAGCCGTCTGCGCCAGCAGATCGATCTGCACTTCCGACGCTTTTTTCGCTTTATTGATTCCATCCAGCAAAACATCGTTGCAGATTCGTCTCAGGGCGTCTTTTTCCGATTCACAAAACTCTTTTTTATATTCTTTGAAAAAGAATTCAGCCCCGCTGTGTTTTACCATCAAGAGAAAGGCTGTCTTTTTAAGGGCGTTATGCACCTGGGAGCTGATATGGACATCCAGATGAATGTTGTCCACTCCGGGAGAAAGTCTATTCAGAGACGCATAGATCTGGTAGTTTTTAACACCCAGCGTCTTAATCGTCGTCGGTTTTTTGAATGATTTGAAAATATTAAAACTTATCATGACACCCTTTATGCTTATTGGATAATCGAATCACTATTCGGTCCGCCAATAATTCATGAAACGGATACGATGCATGAATAATTTTCACGATCAGATCAATGCCGGCCTAGAGACAGTATCCGCGACTTTTAATCAAATCCAACGCCTTACAAAATCCAAGTTCACAGGCCTTCTTCACGTCGCTGCATCCCTGCGTGTTATTTTCCAGCATAAAATAAGCCAGGCCGCGATTGTTGTATGCATTGGCATTACGGGGTTCCAGTTTAATGGCCTTGTTGAAATCCTCAATCGCCATTTTGTAGCTTCTGAGCTTGTTATGATTGATGCCCCGTGTATTGTATGCTTCTGCAAAATCCGGTTTGAGACGGATGGCTTCGCCGCAGTCGGCGATTGCTTCTTGATACTGGCCCAGATTGTTTCGGACGGTTGCGCGGTTATAATAAGCCAGAACAAAATCCGGCTGCAAGCGGATGGCCGCATTAAAATCTTCCAGGGCAAGCTGATTGTTCCCCAGATTCTTATAAGCGACTCCCCGCTGGTTGTAGGTATCGGCGTCATCAGGCTGCAGCTTAATGGCTTTGCTTAGGAATTCGACTGCCTTTTGCGGTTCCGTATATTGTTTGCCGTCCCACAAGAGGTTTGCTTCATTCATCATATCTTCAGCATTTTCAGAACTCTTTGAGCAGGCCATCAGGCTCAAAAGAAGAAGGATAAGGAAAACCGTTTTTTTCATAATATCTGCCTCCATAAATAGTGTTTAGTATGCAACTTCACTAGCATAATTATCGGAAAAATATAATAAAAATATTTCTGTTACTTTAGACGCAGAAAAAACTCCGCCGGATGAATGTGAAATTTTTCCGGCGAAATTGTTCGGAGGATACTCAATCGGTCTTTAACCTCCAGAGAATTTTGATCCGCCAGATAAATCATCTTTCCGCTTTGCCAGGTTCCTTTCCCGTCATCTTCAAGAAGCATAATAAGCGGAAGACTGCGTTCAGTTTCTTCAGGGTAATCAATCACCACGCCGAAGGATCCGTTGTTGAGCTCTACAACGGATCCTATAGGGTATGTTCCCATCATGTGAATAAAGCGCTTCAACAGAATCGTATCGAAGCTTGTCCCCGCTTCTTTCCACATCTCTTTAAGGACTTCATCCGGCATGAAAGATTTTGGCCGGTAAACCCTCGCACTGGTCATGGCTTCATAAACATCGGCGATATGAATGATCTTGCCCATAAGGCTTACATTATTGATAAAAAGCGTTTGAGGATAACCGGTCATATCCAGATTCAGGTGATGCTCGAAAGGCCCGAGAATGATTTTTGATCTTAAGGACGGATTGGCATTCAACATGAGAATTTTTTTGACCCCCATGACAGGGTGTTTCTTGACCGTGTCCCATTCCCCGTTGGTCAACTCACCTTGCTTAAAGAGAATTTCCTTGGGAACATCCACTTTCCCCAAATCATGAAACAACCCGCAAATCGTCAAATGTTCCAGCACGATATCCGATAATTCTATATGTCTTCCCAGACAGGCGGCCAGAAGCGCGACGTTTACGGAATGAATGTAGGTATAATCATCATAATCCTTGAGCGTTGTCAGGCCGATCATCAACGCGGCATCCTGCTTTGTCAGATCCACTATGTTTTGTGCCAAACGCCTGATTCTGCGGACTCCCGCCGTTCCATGGGATACTTTATTCGCCACTTCTTTGACCGCCTCGATCGCCTGAAAATAATTTTTTCGCGCTTTTTCAAGTTTCTTTTCTTCCAGGTTTTCCCCTTCGGCGATGATGTCTTCATCCTGAAGTTGCTGAATCTGCGCCCATGAAAAATCATTTTTCGTCAATTGTTCTTCAAGCCATTCCACATGACGATCGTGCTTGACGGCCTCATTGAGCAGACGTGCCAGGGTCATGATTTTTTCGGGTGGCACATCGCGTGAGGATGTTAAAAAGGTGAGGCTTCCGATGCTCCGCTTTGAGAAGAAATCCACCATATTGTAAACAACAACCGCTGCATCTCTGCGATAGGGAATTTTTTCTCCGCCCAGATGAAACCGGCCTCGGTTAAGACGGAGGCTGATATCTCCGTCGTTTGTCAATTCATGGAGGATCTTATGAAAAGACTCGACGCTTGTACGGACAATCTGATTGTTGTCCTGATACATACGAACCGTGCTGGTCATATGATACAGGGTTCTCAGAAAATCATGTCCCCATCGTTCCGAAATCGATTTTTGTTCCGACATGATTATGATCCTTTTTTGTTTTTCTGAACAACTTCTTTTTCTGCTTTCCGGGCGATTCTGCGCAGGCTGGGGCTGAAACTGCGTGCCGCTGCCTCAATGATCCGACTGGCTTCCGGCATTTTTAGAGCCGCCAGCGCAAACGCCGCCCCCTGACGGCATACCGATTTCTTTGCGCCGGCGATCCGCTTTCGTTGCAACAGGATATCTCGTAAAAAGGGAATGCAACGCTCCGATCCGCACCTGCCCAGAGTAACCAGGCACTCCGAAATATACCAGGCCTCTTCGTTATCGAATTGATGGTTCTGAAGATATTGCAGTAAGAGATCTTCAGCCGCCTCGTTCCTTGTTCTGCTCATTTGCTTCAAAATTGTCCGGCGGACCGATTCATCCGGATCGTTGAGGAATTCGAAGATACTGGGGATGTAATCACCCTCGATTTGCCCGATGGTTTTGACGGCCAGCCGCCGGGCGGACGGCGAAGGATGTCGCGCAAGTTTCATCAGATACTTCAGGGAAATATTCCCCTCCACTTTCGACAGCACGGAAACAAGCTTTTCGGCGACTTTTTCATCGGCCTTTCCGATCAACTGGTTCAGCGGATTGGTATCGCGATTGATGAGGGCGATAATAGTATCCTGCAGAAGTTGCTCCAGCTGTGACGGCTGCCCTAAAAGCAGAAATTCTGTCAGGGTATGGATTGCCTGCGGTTGAAGATGCTGAAAAATGTTTTTAAAGATTTCTATCTGCTGTGCATTCAAGGAACTCCAGGCATCCTTCAACGGTTCCAGGCAGCGGTCAGCCGATGAAATATCTCCGTAAAGTTTTTCGATTAAGTCGTGCGCGTAAGGGGATCTCAAACGGCCGCTATCCAAAACTCTGCGGAGTCCGTCAAGAATAATCAGGGTTGCTTCAAAATCATGACGGCGAATCGAACCGTCAAATTCTTCCGATATGACTTCGAGGATGATACTGAAATCTTTCTCCTCCTTATACTGCAGAAGCATGTCCAGCAACATATTCAAATGTTCTGTCGCGGACAACATTTCTTCGCGGGCAATCATGTCCTGCAGGGCAATTTGCTCTCTGGCTGTCAGCACAAAAGAATCGGGATCCAGCCCGATTTGCTCGGAAGATTCGGGCTCTTGTGCATCTTCGTGTAAAGCCGCGGTTTCTGATACGTCGGCGGATTCAGAACCGTCTCCTTGATCTTCCGGGGTTGCCTGAAATTTCGTCATGCTTTCCAAAGAATCCGTCGCTTGTTCTGAAATAAAATCGTCAGCCTGATACAGGATATGATTGAAATGTGCTTCCCAGAAAGCGGTGACGATATCCCCTTCCGGTTCCTTGGTCAGTACGGAATATTGGTGAATAATCGTTAATAATTCGCGGGTTTCCTCCAGCGTTATCCCTTCGGCGAATTCCAGCCATCGTATCCCGTCGCGGAAAAGCGTAAAAGGCAGGGATCCTTCTTCAGGCGGTCCTGTTTGAACGTTCATCTCCTGGCAGGTGACGCGCTCCCTTTCAAATTCAAATCGGATATCGCCGTGCTTGCGAATGTAGGCTTCCAGCGTTTCATGAAAATTTCCGATAGAATTCAGACTGATACTGTGACCTGCCGGATATAAAGAAACGTTCTTGCTCGTCAGCAGAAGCTGAACGAATAATTTTTTCATTTCTTCCGATTTTTGAATGAAAAGGGCTTTTTCGGATTCTTTGCTCATGTTATCTTGGACATTCATTTCGGTACCGCTGGCGATGAATCATTTTTTATTGATGATGCTTGTACCATCCTGATAAAGTTTTCAAAATAACGGACAAAAGCAAAGCCGGTACTTGATCTCGGTCCTGAAGCGTTCTTTCAGGCACTTTAATCTGTGGAATCACAAAAAAACTGCGATTTTTGAGTGTAACGGCAATTGCTTTGTATGTAAAAAGTATAGAAAAATTAGTTTTTTCTGTCAAGACAATCTTCATAGCCTAAAGTCTTATCTTGAATATCTTTAATACGGCTTGATGAGCAAGAAAAAAGGGTGGTGCTTTCGCGCCACCCTTTTCCTTTTGATTATTGGATACTGTTAATTCTTATGGGTCAAAAGATAGTCGCCGACGTCTCCGTCAATCCATTTCCACAACGTTCCTTCCCCATTCTTGTTGGCAACTTTGAAATCAAGTTTGGCCTGATGAGCCTCATCAATAACGATGGTGTTTTTCGACGGCCGAAGCACAGGAAACAAGTGGGGGAAATCGGAAGCGGAAATACTCACGCGGAGGCGGTGCCCCTTCTTGAAAACATTGGTTGTCGGCCACAATTCGACCACATACTGATAGACCGTTTCTTCAGCAATATTGTTTGGATTCTTTTCCGGTTGAAAATAGAAAGGATCAAATGCTCTGTATGCCGGATCCACCTGCGTAGGTTTAGCCGCATTATAAGGGCGGAACGCCGCGCTGAGCCATCCGGATGTAATATTTTTTGCCCGACCATTGGGGAACACATCATTGACCTCGACCACCCACTGGACATCTTTTCTATCGGCAATCTGTAAGATCATATCCTTGTCCTCTCCAATGTTGAACGTGGATTTGATCTGGTCAATGAAGTTATCGAGAGCCGCCTGTTTCAGCGGCTCGGTAAACTTTGTTTTTGCCCAGAAGGTCAGCTTCAACGGACCGGAAATTTCCATATCACTGGCCAGCGGTTCAGTCGAAAAGGTCAGAACACCGGTTTCATCACTGCGCTCATCTTCCCAGAATAGTGTGCTGTCAAGATTGATATCCAGTGTGTACCTGGACAACTGGCTCACAATCGTCAGAGGCGAGAATCCCAGCCAGCGTTGAGCCGAGCGGGAGAACGCCCCGTTGAGCGCTGTCGGGCTATGATATAGAACAGGGTTCACTTTCGGCTTTTTAATCCCCAAAATCACGTTATTATAATCTGTGGTCTTCACGCTGGGGACCAGCTTATAATTGTCGTCATAATTGGCAACTCCAAACCAATCGCCGAAAATCAGAGAGGATTTAGCTTTGGAAAGATAATACGTTTGGTTGCTGAGTCTGGATGAAGGCAAAGGCCATGATTTTTCAGCACGCCATTTGTTTTCTCCCAGTACGTAGAGCAGCACCGGGAACTCCTGCAGGAACGGATCGTCTTTTCCCTTGAGTCTCCAGTCCATCCATCGGCGGAGGACATCCCACGTGAAAATACCTTCCTTCCCTTCGATGCCCATCCCCTTGACGCCGGGAAACATAAACGCTGCATCAATATGATACCAGGGCCCCACAATGATGGCCTTATTGCCGGGAGCATGATTTTTCAATCCATATTCATAGTTCATGAAAGAACCTCTGGTGAAGATATCGTACCAGCCGGTTGCGGTTAGGATGGGAAGATTTTTCGGGATGACGCCGCCGCCCACGGCCGGGGGCATATCCGGAAAATTCCAGCCGCCGGCCGGTTTGTCCGGCCAGTAAATCATCGGCGATTTTGTGTCATACCAGCTGTTTCTCGTTCCTTTGGTCGAATCCATAAACCATTCCAGCGGCACGGTCAGTTGTTTGAAATGCTGTGCCCAGATGCTCAATGCGTTCATGAAATCTGTTTTGTTGAAGTTCGGCTCCGCCACACCGCCGACAATCAGGTCCGGCGGAAGAATACTGATAAAATCCGTCATAAGGATCCAGATGGCCATGAATTCCAGATCAAAATTCCCGCCGTGCCAGACAATGTCTTTCCAGACGTCGTTATAGGCCGAAATCGGCGCAATAGCTTTAAGATGCGTTGGAGTGCCGTTGACCTGTTCGACAAGACCGGCGGCAAGATATTGGATGATGCCCATATAGGAGCCTCCGACCATGCCGACCGTACCGTCCGACCACGGCTGCGCGGGAATCCACTTGTCAATCATATAGGCCACATCATATTGTTCAATAGGGCTGAGTGGATCCCAGACGCCTTCACCGGAACCGGTTCCGCGCATATCCAACACAACGACATTGTAGTCATGGGGCACAAAGGCGATCACGGCGAACATCAGACCGATGAGGTCCCGGTGGTAACCGGTTGCGAGAAAAATCGTCGGCCGTTTGATGCTTCCCGTGCCATTGTAAGGAGACGTATGATAAAAAGCCGAGGCGTAGATATTGCAGTTGTATCCGACCGGATTTTCAGCTTTGGTCATGGGAATTGCGATGTTGAAATCAACCTTCACATCCGCAACCCCCATTTTTGCCAGCGCTTCCTGTATCTGCGTTTGAGCAGCAGCATCCGAAGTATTAGCTTGAACATGAGCGGAGGTTATAAGAATCCCCACTGTCACAGCGAGGAATATGGACCAGATCTTGAAACGATGCCGCGATTGGAACCATCTGTTTTTCGTTTCTGCAAAAATCAAACCCTTTAAAAAACAACCTATTACAATGGTACCACAACATTTGGCTAGACGCAGCAAATCAACCTGTTTCATGATCCCTCCCTTTCATGGCAATGTTGTTTGGCAGTGGATTTTACAAACTCCTCCCCCCGTGCTTTTTTTCAATTGGTAAGATATTGATGAGTGATTGGAACACTAAACGATTTATCCCGCGATGTCAATATACTTATGGAAACGAGATGTGATATTTGGGGACTATTCCTGAAAGTTGTGTCGGAAGAAATGAGCGTGCAAAACGAAAACATTGAAAGAAGGCGCACAAAGAAGATATTTCATGGGGGAAATGTATTATTGCAGAAGGTAGCTCAAAGCCCCTCCAAAATGCAAAAAAAGAGCTAACTGCATCAGCTAACTCCTTGTAATTACTTGGTAGCGGGGAGAGGATTTGAACCTCTGACCTTTGGGTTATGAGCCCAACGAGCTACCGGACTGCTCCACCCCGCGATATTTGAAAAACGTTGACTTTACACCATTATCTCCACTGTTTGTCAAGGAGTAATTTTCAAAATCCTTGATCGATATCAACGGATTGAATAATCTTACCCGGTTATGTAGCCCATAAGGCGGTAAATCAGTTTGGCGGCCATGAAATCAGGCGCGATATCGCCGGAAATCGGGGCCAGTTCCACGACATCGAAGCCGCGGATCTTGCAGGTGCGTGAAACGGATTTAAGCAGGCGCAGCACATCCCTCCAGTACAGACCTCCCGGTTCCGGTGTCCCGGTGGACGCCATGATGGAAGGGTCGAAAACATCCAGATCGATGGTGACAAAAACATCGCCCTTGGTGTCCTTGCTGATTTTCTCACACCAGTCTTTTCTTTCCCCGACAAAGTCCGCGCTGTAGGATTTCACGTTGCTCGTCGGCAAAAAATCGCCTTCCTCCTTACTCATGCTCCGGATGCCCACCTGAACAAGCGGGCAAAGCTCAGAAATTCTTCGGGCGACGGAAGCATGACTGTAGGGGCTTCCCTGGTAGCTGTCCCTTAAATCGGCATGAGCGTCCAGTTGTAGAACGGAAAGTCTGGGATATTTTTCTTTCAGCGCCTGCACCGCTCCCAGGCTGATGCTGTGTTCGCCGCCCAGCATGACGGGTATTTTATTCAGAGCGACAATTTTGGAAATCTTTTTCCGCACGGCTGAGATCATGTTTTTAGGCCCTCGGGCGTCAACATCGACCGGAAGCGTCGTGTGAATTCCGGCCAGATACGTTTCTTTCTTCAATTCCTCATCGTAGAGCTCCATGTTGGTGGACGCCTCGATGATGGCTATCGGTCCGCGGCGGCTTCCCGGCTGATATGTCGACGTCAGATCATAGGGAACCGGCACCACGACAAATGTTGCTTCATGCAGTGAATGCGCGGGATAAATTCCTCCAAAATTCATTATGGTCATCCTTTCTTAAATTAAATTCGGTTTGGGTCATCAGCCCCGGTAACGATGAATAAAAAAATTATTATTCTCATAATAGACAAAGGAATAATGCGTTATCCAGTCGCCCAGAGTTACAAACGTTCTTTTCCGGCCGTCCACATCATAACTATTGATGGCCGGCACATGACAGTGGCCTAGAATAACGGCATCAAAACCTTCCTGAAATTTGTTCAGGGCGAACGGCTCCATTTTTTTAACTAGAGCGTTGCCGTCTTCCGTGGTGAGCTCCTTGCTGGCCGTAGAAAACAGCCCCGCCAGGGACCAGCGAACGGACGCCGGGATAAAACGCTGAAAGTTGTAAAAAACGTTACTGCGCAGAATTTTACGCAACATCAGGTAATTGGAATTGGTGCTGTCTGCAGTGTCGCCGTGGGCGATCAACACGTTCAGATGATCCAGCCGGGCTTCCATGAATTCCTCGGCGACATCCAATCCCAGCACATCGGCGAAATAGTCTCTCATAAAAAAATCGTGATTGCCTTCGCATAAGTGAAGGCCGATGCCGGAATTTTTCATCTCGTTTAATTTGTCAATCACGGGTTTGAACTCCGGATTGATTTTCTCTTTCGGACAAAACCAGAAATCAAACAAGTCTCCGGCAATATAAAGATGATCAATCAACGTTCTCCCGGATTTTGCGCCCGGATCGGCTGCCGTCATCACATGGCCTGCCTGAACGGCATCAAAAAATTTTAGCAGTTTCTTATATCGTTCATCGCCGGCTTTTCGTAAATGCGCATCGGAAATGAAAATGGCTTTCATAGGTTAAATCCGCGTGTTTAAAGTGAATCTTGTTTAGCAGATACAGGTCTTCAGGTCAATAAACATAAAAAAGAACGCAATATCGGCACATTTCCGGCGGCGGACGAATGATTTTTCCCGAACCCGGCTGAATTGGACCTTGTTTTGTCGGGATTTTTTTGCTAGTGAAAGCTCGTCATGACCGAAACGTGATCAGAATTCAATGTTTGCAGAGAAGGCGAAAAATGACAAAAAAACAAAACATCATCAAACGGGCAAAAGACGTTCTGAAAATTGAAGCGCAGAGCATTTTGCGATTAGTGGATAGAGTGGATAGTAACTTTTCTCAAGCCGTTAACTTGATATGCAAATCCAAGGGAAGGGTGATCATCACTGGCATCGGCAAGTCCGGTCTGATCGGACGTAAAATTGTAGCAACGCTCACCAGCACGGGCACACCGGCTCTCTTTATGCATCCGGTTGAGGGCCTGCACGGCGATCTGGGCATCGTTACCAAAGAAGATATCCTCATTGCCATCTCCAACAGCGGCGAAACCAGAGAACTGATGCCCGTCATCACTTCCGTTCGCCATATCGGCGCTCCCATTATCGCTTTTACCGGCGGCCTGTCTTCAACGCTGGCTCGGGCAAGCGACATCGTTATTGATGTGTCCGTGGAAAAGGAGGCCTGTCCGTTCAATCTTGTTCCCACGTCCAGTTCCACCGCCACCCTGGCGATTGGCGATGCCCTGGCGATTGCACTGCTCGCGGAAAAGCAGTTCAATGAAAAAGATTTCTATAAATTTCATCCCGGAGGAAATCTTGGTTCGAGATTGCGCGAAAAGGTTGGCGAAGCCATGATCGTGGGAAAGAAAATTCCCAAGGTTCCGACAGGAAGCTCCGTGAAGAAGGCGATAGAGGAAATCAACCGCAAAAATGTCGGATTTGTTTTGATTACCGGCAAAAAAAATAAATTACTGGGAATTCTCACCGACGGCGATGTGCGCCGTATGATCAGCAAAGGCATATCGTTTGAAGGAAAATCCATCGACGACGTCATGACCCCCGACCCGAAAACCATAGATGAAAAAATGTCTCTGGCTCAGGCCATGGAAATGATGCAGAAGCGGGAAATTACCTCCTTTGCCGTGGTCAATGAAAAACACGAACTCAAGGGATACGTCCACTTGCATGACATCCTCGGCCGCGGCGGCTCCGTCAGCATCTCTCTTGCGTGATTTTGCGCGTGCTCAGGAAATACTGATCCTTCAAGACCTGACACAATATGTGATAAAAATGGTTAGTCTGCAAGAGCCAAGCAAAGATTTGACCTGTTCCCCCAGTTGTCATCCCCGAATGGGCTTATCGGGGATCCAGTATTGTTCATACCATTAATTAGACCGTCCCCATTATTCCCATCGCTTATCCTTGGGTTACCAAACCTGTTTCCATTATTTTACAATTTTAAGGGCGTCCCGCTTTCCCAGTATATTTTCAGACACAAATATAAACAACTTTAGATCAGCGAAGACAAACCGGAATATGAGATCCCATCATGTTCTGGTATTATACAGCACACTTTTTGACCAATAGGATCTTGCACTTTTTCTCCCAACTTGAATTGTCTATTGAAATACAACGCAGACTTTTTGATTCCCCATCCACGTTAAAGGTGTTTATTATCCTACGTCGCTACGCTCCCAGGATAATTCGACTAACTCTTCAAACTTCATCCCGATTTGTCGGGATTCGT
>JAGOMJ010000024.1:15100-33663 GCA_017993615.1 Smithella sp.
TATTGAAATACAACGCAGACTTTTTGATTCCCCATCCACGTTAAAGGTGTTTATTATCCTACGTCGCTACGCTCCCAGGATAATTCGACTAACTCTTCAAACTTCATCCCGATTTGTCGGGATTCGTTTTACCACGGCACTTTGTGCCTGGTATAGTTCGCCTTACGCTTCATACTTCATTCCGACTCGTCGGGATTCGTCTTCAGCTTGGCTCACTATCAGAGAGTCTCATTAAAACTGTTTTTGTGAAAACTTGTGAAGCCCCCGTACGCAACGCTTCGGGGATATCCCTACCACAGAGGCGGTTGGGATTGTTCGTCCCACAAATTTCAGTACGTTCCACTTCTGAAACTTGGGACTCACTAATTCGACTAACTCTTCAAATCCCACGGTTTTTTGAGCCTGGGATAGTTCGACTTGCAAATATTACTGCACTACGATTGTAATATTTGAGTCTCACTACTTTGTCCCGATACATCGGGACTCGTTTTACCACGGCACTTTGTGCCTGGTATAGTTCGCCTTACGCTTCAGACTTCATTCCGACTCGTCGGGATTCGTCTTCAGCTTGGCTCACTATCAGAGGGTCTCATTATATTTTTGATTCGATAAGACTGATATTCTATAAATGAATTGCCCGTACTTGTCAATAATGTTTTCTTAATAATTTCAAGAGGTAAGAATATCATCCTGCTTACGGTTAACTAAATATGTGGCACCATGCTTGTATTTTTTGTATATTAAAAAAACAGGAGAAATAATTGTATGGCGCTTTATGAATTTGACGGTAAAAGACCGCGGGTCCCGGATGATTCCTTTGTTCACCCGCAGGCTGCCTTAATTGGGGATATCGAAGTCGGCCATGAATGTCTGATTGCGCCCGGTGTTTCCATCCGCGCCGATTTCGGTCCGGTCATCATCGGAGATCGTTCCAATGTTCAGGACAACAGCGTCATTCATGTCTTTCCCGGATCAAAGGTCATTATTGAGCAGGATGTCATTGTGGCTCATGGCGTGATTCTTCATGATGTGCACATCAAATCCCGATGTGTAATCGGCATTGGCGCTGTTTTGCTTTTCGGCGCGGTCTGCGAAGAAGATGTTTTTGTTTCCGTGGGTGCGGTCGTGTCCAAAGGCATGCAGATTCCCGCCGGCAAAGTGGTTGCGGGCAATCCGGCGAAAATCACCCGCGATGTTTCTGATGATCAGAAGTTGATGGCGAAAGAGGGGATTAACTATTATCGGGAGCTTTGCAGAAAATACATTGCAACGATGCAACAAGTCAGTGATTAACCGTCCAACAATAGTGACGACATTGGGAAGATAGCCATCACACTTGTCACACCGGCGGAGGCCGGGGTCCAGTTTAAATAATTCTGGATTCCGGCTCAGAGGCCGGAATCCAGAATTATAGATATCTACAAGATAATGTTCTAAACGGCTTCCCCCGCCATATCTTTTTGAATTCTGGTAAATTCTTCAACCGTTCGATTGATGACTTCGGCCACGGTCGGAATGTCGTGGATAATGCCCTGTACCTGACCGGAAAGATACACGCCGTCTTTGAGATCGCCGTTTTCCGTCGCTTTCTTGATGGCGACATAGGCCTGCGCCATATGTGCCAGATTCATTCCGGTTTGCGGACCTTTCATCATCTTCTGGAATAACGATATTTCCCCCTTTTTTTGTTTCGGTGCGGTATCGGCTTCTTTGGGTTTTCCCGATTTATCTTTTTTCGAGCCGCCTAAAATCGATGTCGCCAGCTTCATCCAGGATAAATCCAGCGATTTGGCGATGTCGAATGATGCGGCAAGTCCCTTGGCCAGATTACGCCCCTGCTTGACGGCTTTTTCGGCGGAGGGAGTTTTCAGAACCCGGCAGTAAAGCGCGTCGAACCGGTTGGAGTAGATGGTGTCTTCCGCTCCCAGTTCGAGTTGCTTCTGCATGGCAAGTTGATGAACGGGACTTTCTTTTGTGATCGAGAGCCTAGTTCCCATACCCACGCCTTCGGCGCCGAGCGCGAAAGCGGCGGCCATGCCTCTGCCGTCCGCGATGCCGCCAATAGCGACCACGGGAATTTTAACCGCATCAACAACCGTCGGAACCAGAACCAGCGTGGTCACCTGGCTGCCGTGCGCCGCGGCTTCAAAGCCCGTCACCTGAAGAGCGTCCGCTCCGGATTTCTGGGCGGCAAGCGCGTGTTCGACCGTGGTGACCGTCGATATGACTTTCCCGCCGTAGGCGTGTACTTTTTTGATTAATTCTCCGCCCTTGCCCAAAGATATGTTGAGAACCGGGACTTTTTCCTCGATGGCGACCAGCGCGTTTTCATATGCGCCGGGCATCAGAAGCGTCGCGCCCACACCGAAGGGCTTGTCCGTCAATTCTCTGATTCGTTTAATGGACTGCCGTGTTTTTGCCGGGCTTAAAGGTCCCGTGGCGAGATAGCCGATGCCTCCGGCATTGGAGACCGCGGCAACCAGTTCCGGCACGCTGATCCAGCTCATGCCGGGAAGGATAACCGGATATTGGATCCCAAACAATTCGGCGATTTTTGTTTTCATAAATTGTCCTTTTAAAATAATAATTTTTAATTATAAAAAATCGAAGCAAGACTACAATGCTTCTTTTCATGGCGTACAAATTAGACCGGTCTATTTATTTTGTCAAGAATTATTTTCTTCTCAAAATAGCGTCGCAGGGGAAAATGCTTGACAGAAATTATCAGACCGGTCTATTTATCATCATCATTTATTGGCGGGGAATGTTTATGAAGACGGATAAAAAACAGGAGCTGATTGCCATTGGCGCGGAGCTCATGCATCTGAAGGGCTACAATGACACGGGCGTTCAGGAGATTCTCGGTAAGGCCGGGCTTCCCAAAGGTTCTTTCTATAATTATTTTAAGAGCAAAGAGGACTTCGGACTGCTGGTTGTTGATTACTATATGGCATTCTATAATAAAATCTTTGCCAAGTTTATGGACAATAAATCCGTTCCGCCTCTGGAAAGAATCCGGCGCCTTTATAAATCGTTCAATAAATCATTCCGGGCTAATCATTATACGTTGGGATGTCCGATCGGCAACTTCGCTCAGGAGCTTGGAGACACAAGCCCTGTGTTTCAGGCCAGGCTTAAAAAATCCGCTGATACCATCGTCAGGTATTTTTCCGATGTGCTGCGCGAGGCTCAGGCATCGGGGCATCTCTCACGGTCTCTTGATGCGGATAAAACCGCGCACTATATCTTTAACAGCTGGGAAGGCGCCATTATGAGCATGAAAGTGGAGAAAAGCCTCCGACCGCTGGAAATCAACGAGCAGTTTCTTTTTGATTACATTCTCAAACCGTGAGATACTAAAACTGTATATCGGAAAAGTCGTCGATTAAGATAATCTGTTTTTCCCCGGGACACAGGCCAGCATCTCCTTCAGAGTGATTTCCGGATGACGGTATCGTTTTCTTTTGACGGTACCCTTGCCGTATTGAATCGCTTCTTCCGGGCACCATTGCAGACAGGCAAAGCACTGTTCGCAACGATGCTGCCATGCGGGTTTCCCGTCAACAAGATCTATATTGTGAGCCGGACAAATTTTCTCACAGATTCCGCAACTCGTGCATTTTGCATCGGCATAGAAGGGTTTGTCCATTCGGGGAACGCGTTCAAACGTCATGCGGTAGATGGCGGAAAAAAGAATATTCTGCCAGAAGGGGCCTCTCTCCGGCGGTTTTTCTTTTTTGGCCCGGACCGATGAGGCGATGCAGTTGATTTTATCCAGCGTGGCGCTGAATTTCTTCTTCTGCTTTGCCGGAGCTTCAGCGCCTCCCCAGGGAATGTAGTTGCTGGGCAGGCAAACCGAGAATCCCGAAGACAGTTTCACATGCTTCTGTTGCAGCAATTTTTCCAACTGGATCAGCGTTGCGGCAACCTGGCCGGCGTTGACCGCCACGGCAAAATAATATTTTTCCGGATCCATGTCCAGACGATTTAGAAAATCAATCACCGGTGCAGGAATTCCCCAGATATGAACCGGAAAAACGAAACCGATTTTTTCAGCATCGGCAATTATCCTGCCACTGAGGTTAAGTGCCATGGAAACGGTTTCAGCGTCATGGAGCAGCAGAGAAAGTTTTTTTGCCGTCCAGAAAGAATTTCCCGTTCCGGTATAGAAAAATAGTTTTGTTTCCATTGAGCCACATCAAGGCTGCATTTGCAGGACCTTGTTATAAACGCTTTCCGAGAATCCGTATACCTGATTGCGGTTGATGATCGCGAAGGGCACTTCGTCGCCCTGGTCCACTTCTTTTCTTTTCGCAACGGCCTTCTCATCGGTATCCATGTTGTATTCAATGAAGGGAACGTTTTTGGAATTCAAGAATTCTTTGGCTTTTTCGCAGTCCGGACAATTGTTTTTGGTATAAAGCACAATTTCCGGTTTCTTCTGGTTTTTGGCCTTCGATGCATCATCTTCGCCTTCAGCGTTCAGTGGATCTTCGGAGCCGACCTCATGAATTTCAATGTTTTTTACAGCCTTATTTTCCGGCGGTGGATAATCGGTAATTTGTATTTCTCCTTTTTCATCAACCCACTTATAAAAATCAGCCGTTGCCGTCTGACACAGAAAAACGGAGAATAAAACCGATAGGAAGACATACTTTTTCATAACCTGACCTCACGATAAGCTGTTTTAAGAAATAGTGATTCTTTTCCGGCCGGCTTAATCAGGCTTTCATCAAACGTCACGATCAAACCGGTTACAATATAATTAAAAGTATCTTAAATCATCCGGCGTTGTCAAATTCTTTATCGTTGCGTCTTGCGGGGCTGGAGGAGAGCATTCCGGATGCTTCTGTTAAAAATATTGATTTTCATCTTTCTTCTATATTATATGAAACACATTCTATAAGGAGCATTTATGTTTGGAAAACCGGTAAGCCTTTTTTCAGTGTTTGGGTTTGAAATAAAAGTCGATATGAGCTGGCTGATTTTGGCGGCGTTGATCACCTGGTCGCTGGCCAGCGGTCTTTTCCCGGAGTATTACAAAGACCTTCCTAAATCCGCCTATTGGTGGATGGGCATTGCCGGCGCCATAGGCCTTTTTTTATCCATTATCGTGCATGAACTTACCCACTCCATTGTTGCCCGTCATTACGGTGTATCGATGAAGGAAATAACCCTTTTTATTTTCGGCGGTGTTGCGCACATGGAAGAAGATCCGTCCAGTCCCAAAGCTGAATTCATGATTGCCGTGGTCGGGCCTGTGTCCAGCTTTCTGCTGGCCGCCTCTGCTTTTTTGCTTTACAAGGTCGGGGTCTACAGCGGGTGGCCGGTGACTCTGACGGGGGTTCTGAATTATCTGTCCTGGCTGAACATGATTCTGGCAGTATTCAATCTGATTCCTGCTTTTCCTTTGGACGGCGGACGAATCCTGCGTTCCGCGCTATGGAAATGGAAGAAAGACATCCGCTGGTCGACGAATATTGCCGCTCAGATCGGTTCAGGCTTCGGCTTGATGCTGATCATCATGGGCATTTTTTATATCGTTAAGGGAAATTTCGTCGGGGGGTTGTGGTGGTTTCTGATCGGTTTGTTTGTCCGCGCGGCGGCGCAAAGTTCCTACCGACAGATTCTCGCGCGGAATCTTTTCCATGCGAAGAAAGTCAGGGATTTGATGGTCACCAATCCGGTCACCGTACCGCGGGCCATATCCCTGGAGGATTTTATCCGCGATTATGTTTACAAATATCATTTCCAGGCGTATCCCGTCGTTTCGTTCGGGAGATTGACCGGCTGTATCTTTTTAAAACAGGTGGCCTCTATCCCGCGTGAACAATGGGCTCAGCATACCGTGGGGTCTGTGGCTGTTCCTTGCAGCAAGGAGATCACAATCGGTCCCGATGAGGATGCGAATAAAGCCCTTGACCTGATGAATCGTACCGGCAACAGCCGTTTGCTGGTTGTTCAGGGAGATGAACTTGAGGGGATCCTTTCGCTGAAGGATATGCTTGCGCTGCTGTCTTTGAAAATGGAATTGAATGACATGGAAAAAAAGACATGAGCCCTTTTTTGTCCGAATGCAGCAACCACAGATCAGACGATCGGCGATCATTTTATCACATAATATTTTTTTTCGATGAAGATTCATTACGATCGTGACCGTGCGCGCTCCCTCTTCAACATGGATCTGTGGTCGACGAAGATTTCTTGCACAGAATGGTTTCACGGTGCATGACCCGTCAGTGGGAATTGAGCGGCGCTTTTGGCAGGTCCTGAAGGATTCTTTGAAAATGGCGATGATCTTTTCAGCTTGACTGTTCAAGTAAGTTTTTTTATAAGTTCTTACAGCTTCATCGTCTTACAAAGCTTCCCGGAAGGACTGTTTATGGCCAACGATACATTGCTTGAACCGCGCAAAATTCCATCTCAGGAACGCTCGCGTAAAACGGTAGCGGCCATCTATGAAGCTGCGACGGATATTTTTGTCAATACGGGGTACGCGGAAGCGACCACGGATCAAATAGCTGAAAAAGCGGGCGTTTCGATAGGTACTTTGTATAACTATTTCCCCGGCAAGGAGGCTATATTATACGGTCTTTGGGAAAAGTACGAGAAGGAGATCAAAGTCATAACAGACCAGGCCGATCAGGATATCCGAAAAAAAGGATCTTTTGATCGCAGCATTGTTCCGGTTCTGCTTAATCTTGCTCTGGAACTGGTCAGTTATGAACGCGTACAGAATCGACTGTTCATCAGCCAGATCGGTTTGCCCGAAACCATTATTCAAAAACGCCGGGAGCTCGGTCTTTACATGGAAGCGACCATGGAAGCGGTGTTCCGTGATTTTTCCAATGTCCGTGTCCGAAATCCGAAAATCGGGGTACATATTATCTGGGCGACGGTGCAGGCTGTCTTTCACGATTATATCATCTCCGTTTCCGATGAAATCAAACCTGAAGACTTTATTGATGAACTGGGCGACATGATGAGCCGCTATATTTTTGCCGACGAAGCACAGGAATAATTGCGGCGGATTTCGGGATTCGATCGGCTGGATCTTAACGGTATTATTTCACAACCTCCTGAAGATCGAGCAGTTCCCCAGGCCCTCTTGAATGATAAATTCTTTCTTTCCGGTGCGGTGAATTTCCGACCGATACAGCACTAAAAAATTATTTCCATAAACCTTGACAATTATGGTGCAATCCATTAGCGTAACGCTTTAAATTCGAAGGCAAAGACGCGGTCATGATCATTGCGTAAACGGGTTGAAAAGGGGGTTAATAATGTTTGGCACACTTATTACCACGCATGGCAATTTGGGAGATGAATTGATCAAATCGGCTGAACTGATCAAAGGTCGGCTTGAAAATATAATGCATATCTGCATTGACCAGACGAAAGACGTCGAAGATTTGAAAAAAGAAATAAGCAATGCCATCAAAAAGCTCGATAAAGGCAATGGCGTATTGATTCTGACCGATCTTTTCGGGGGGACCCCGTCCAATATTTCGCTTTCGTTCATGAAAGAAGGTAAAGTAGAGGTTCTCACCGGCGTCAACCTGCCCATGATGCTTAAGTTGTCTGAAGCGAAGGGGAATATGACGCTGCGCGATTTTGCCTGCCTGGTGAAGAGTTACGGCGAAAAAAACATTATGCTGGCCAGTGAAATTTTAAGCAAAAAAGCCAACAGGTCATGAAATCCACGCCCTTTTACCCGCAGATGGCCGCGCTATTGAAAAGGGAGTCTTAGGATTCCGCGACAGGGGGAAAACTTGGCAAAAGATCTGAATATAGCTTTGGTTCGTGTTGATAGCCGGTTGGTTCACGGTCAGATTTTAGAAGCCTGGGTGCCCTTCATTAAGGCAAAATGCATCATCGTCGTTAACGATAAAGTGGCCGCGGATCCTTTTCTTGAAACAGTCATCAAAATGGCGGTGCCCAGCGATATCGAAGTCATCATTAGTTCCCTCGATGATTTTGTCCGGAATTATTCTTTTGCTCACGGCAGCGGAAAGAAAACGATCGTTTTGTTCGGCAGCATAGCCGATGCGTGTCATGCTTTTGAACATGGTTTCCGTTTCGACCGATTGAATATCGGCAACGTTTATAATAACGAATACAAGGTATGCTGCTCCTCTTCGGTTTTCCTGTGCGATCAGGAAATTATTCGTCTGGAGGATTTGCTGAAAGAAACAGGAGTTTTTGTCGAATTGCAGAGAGTGCCGAAAGGAAGAGCGGTCAATATTAAAGAAGCGCTGAAGGATTATTGGCGTGTAAAGTAAGCAGCGCATTTGCTCATATGATATGCTGCTTTAAATTCTTTGTGTCTTTTTTCGCGTAGAGGGTTTTTGTGTTGGTTGCGGCTGTACCGGTCCGCAATGCGTTTCTGTTCGAAAATCTGGGGCGAGTGACTTGTTTCAAGAGATTATTTTAACGGCATTTTGCGGCAGCCTGCTGTGTCTGGATCGCGTTTTTATGCAGGCCATGATTTCCCGCCCGGTGGTGATTGCCCCGCTCATGGGGCTATTGCTGGGAAATCTGTACGCGGGACTGATCATCGGAGCAATCATTGAACTGATCTGGATCGATCGTCTGCCGATCGGAACGTATATTCCCCCCAATGATTCCCTCACGGCGGTGCTGGCCGTGGCTATCGCTTTAATCTCCGGTTCGGCAACAGGGGGTGTTACCCCGCAAATCATCGCGCTTGCCGTCATTCTGGCCATCCCCTTTGGCAGTTTGGCCAAACAAATGGACGTCATGATTATCCAGTCCAACAACGTCCTTTCTGATCAGGCCCTCCGGGACGCGCAGGAAAACAACCTTCGCGCCATTGAACGAAAAAATTATCTGGGGCTTTTGAAGGTATTTTTCTTTTACGGTGTTTTTCTGCTTGCCGCTCAAGCGGTTGTGATCCCGCTCGTCATCTGGGGATATCCTCGCTTGAATGAACCGCTCCTGAAGGCCCTTTCCTTCACGTATTATTTTCTGCCGCTTTTGGGAATTGCCGTGGCCCTGAATATGCTTAAATTGCGCAATGCCGTTCCCGTCATCTGCGCCGTATTTTTAGTCGTGTCCATGCTTCTGGAATTTTTCCATGTCCTGTAAGGAAATTTCTTTGCCGTTGACCATTGATCCCATGAAGAAATCCGACCTGCCGGAAATCATGAAGATCGAGCGGGAATCGTTTTTGTCTCCCTGGACGGTGGGCATGTTCAAGAGAGAAATCTCCAGCGATCATTCCCATTGCCTTTGCGCGCGGATCCATTCCGACGGGAAAGAGATCGTTGCCGGGTACATTGTTTTCTGGCTGATTATCGATGAAGCCCATCTGCACAGTCTAGCGGTAAAAAAGGAATTCCGGGGGAAGGGAATCGCTTTTCGTCTGATGCAGTCGATGAAAACCATTGCCGGCAAAAACGACGTTTTATTCCAGACGCTGGAAGTCAGAGCCTCGAATGTCGAAGCAATAAAGCTTTACCGGAAGTGCGGTTTTGTAGTAAAAGGAGTCCGACCGCTTTATTACTCGGACACCCATGAAGACGCGCTGATCATGTGGGCAGATATTAATCCTGTCAGTGAATAAAAGGATTGTGAAGATGGCCGGAAATGTTTACATCGGAGAAATCATTACAAACGACGAGATTCAGGACGGCTGCTTTTTCATGAAAGTGCGGACGTCAGCGTTGTTTGAAAATCCGCTGCCGGGTCAGTTTGTGATGGTGCGCATCGCCGGATTGAATGATCCTTTTCTGTCCCGTCCCATCAGTGTTTATGCATTTACGCGCGAGGCCAATTTTTGTACCGTTGAACTGCTCTATCGAGTGGTGGGCAAGGGAACGCAAATCATGGCAGGTTTGATTGAAGGTTCTTACCTGGAAATCAACGGGCCGCTGGGCAACGGGTTCGGGACGGCAAACCTCAAGGAAAATATTATTTTGATTTCCGGCGGTATCGGTATTGCACCGCTGTCGATGCTGATGGAAAATATAGGGCAGACGGCCCGTCAGGCTTCAGCGGTCACGATGATGTATACGGGCTTTCAGAACAAAGCCGCCGTTGTCGGCCTGGATAAAATGCGCGGAATATGCCGCGATGTCAACGTCTGTACCGATGATGGAACGCTGGGTAGTAAAGGTTTTGTCACGCAGTATTTTCAAAAAGACTTGAAAAAATGGACACCGGAAAAGACGTCAATTTTTGCCTGCGGCCCCCGGGAAATGCTCAAAGCGCTGGCAATGATATTGAACAAGAGCAAATTCGACTGTCAGGTGTCACTGGAAGAGCGCATGGCCTGCGGGACCGGAGCCTGCATGGGCTGCGCGGTGGCGATAAAGGATCAGACGGGCGCAATGACCTACAAGCGGGTATGCGCCGACGGACCGGTTTTTCATTTATCCGATATTATCTGGGATGAAATATAATGACGAACAAAAACACAAAACCATCCCCGAAAATAGCCGTCAGCCTCGGACGACTGAAGCTGAACAATCCCGTCATGACGGCTTCGGGTACCTTCGGTTATGGGGAAGAATATGCCGGCTATGTTGATTTGAACAAACTGGGCGCCATTGTTGCCAAAGGCCTTTCCTTCAAGCCCCGGCTGGGAAATCCGCCGCCGCGCATCATGGAAACCACCGGCGGGATGCTCAATGCTGTGGGGTTGCAGAATATCGGCGTCGACGCTTTCATCGAAGAGAAAATGCCTTTACTGAGACAATACGATACGAAGGTCATCGCCAATATCTACGGCGAAACGTACGATGATTATAAAAAGGTTGCCCGCAAACTCAGTTCGGTCAAGGGCATTCATGCGCTGGAAGTCAATATCTCCTGCCCCAACGTAAAAAATGGCGGTCTGAGTTTCGGTTCCGATCCGAAGATTGCCGCCCGGGTGACGCGCGCGGTCAGGGATGAAACGTCTCTGCCCGTGATTGTGAAACTTACTCCCAATGTGACGGATATAGCGGCCATCGCCGAAGCGGTGGAAAAAGCGGGCGCGGATGCCGTATCGCTGATCAATACGCTGACGGGAATGTCCGTCGATTTGAAGACCCGGAAACCGCATCTGAAAAACATCACCGGCGGATTGTCCGGTCCGGCAATCAAGCCGGTGGCGTTGCGGATGGTCTGGCAGGTTGTGCAGAGAGTTTCCATTCCCGTGATCGGCATCGGCGGTATCATGACGGCGGAAGACGCTCTGGAGTTTCTGGTTCTGGGCGCCAAAGCAGTCCAAATCGGCACGGCCAACTTTATCAATCCCCTCGTCACAATGGAAGTTATCGAAGGGATGAAAAATTATCTGGCAGAGCATAAGATAAAAGATATCAACGATATCATCGGTACATTCCAACCATAAATAGTCCATGAGAAAAAACTCGGAAGAAATAATCAAAGGCGTTTATTTAATCGGCGGCGCGGGAATGACAACCGCCGATGACGCGGCGATTTATCTGATCGATTTTGACGGCGACCTGATTCTGATTGATTCGGGAGCGGGCAGAAGTTCCTCACAAATTATTCGCAACATCGAAATGCTCGGCCTGAATCCCGCAAACATTTCCCATTTGATACTGACGCATTGCCACATCGACCACATCGGCTCGGCGCCTTTCTTTAAAAAGCAATACGGCGCGAAAATACTCATTCATGAGCTCGACGCCCCGGCGGTGGAAAAAGGAGATTCACGCAAAACAGCGGCCAACTGGTATGGCACGACTTTTCCGCCGACGGCAGTTGACCGGAAGCTCAAAGGGGAATACGAAATATTAACTTTCGGCGGTGAAACATTGCATTGCCTGCATACGCCCGGCCACACGCCCGGTTCCATTTCTCTTTATCTGGACAGGGCTGGCAAGAGGGTTCTTTTCGGCCAGGATATCCACGGACCGTTTCACAAGGATTTCGAATCCGATATCGACGTCTGGAAAAAATCCATGCGGAAATTGCTGGATCTCAACGCGGATATTCTCTGTGAGGGACATTTCGGAATCTTTGATTCCAAAGAACGCACCCGCTCCTATATCGAAGGGTATCTTGAAGAATACGAATAGTTTTTTAAAACAAGCTGTGCATAACCCACATTTTAAATTATTTTTTTTGAAATTTGCCATAAATAGATTAAAATACTAACCATAATAAACAGTTAGATTGATTTATTGTGCACATCAAAATCCCACTTTCGAGGGATTGACATGTGTTATTGAATATTGTCTACTTAAAACAAAACCAACATATTAAAACTGTAAAACAAACTTAACAGTTTCGTTAAAAAAAAAGTTGTCTGCAATAAAAAATTCTGAAAAGTGATTGCATCGGTAAATGATGGCGTACGATTTGCACAGACAGACAGACAGACAGACAGACAGACAGACAGACAGACAGATTTAATTCTAGAAAAAAATTATTTATTAAAATTTAAAACCCATGTGTCTTTCGCGGATACATGGGTTATTTTTTTGCGAAAGGAGAATTAGTATGAAAAAAGTTGTTTGTATCTTTGCAGTTATGTTTCTAGCAATAATGGTTATTGGATGCGCCTCAACATCGTCTTCAAAGTTTGGATCAGATACTGTATCCGGTCTCAAAGGGAAAGCTGAAGGAGAAATAATTTCCCAATTTGGCAAACCTTATAAACAATCTATCAATAGTGATGGTGAAAAAGTTTTAGAGTATCGCCAATCATCACAAGATTCTGGTTTTAAGAATACGGCAATAGCAATTACTTCCTTTGGAGTTCTTTCAGGAGAAGATAGCCCTTATGTTGATATTATGAAAATATATCTTAAAGATAATATGGTTGTGAAATCTACATTTGATCAAAACGTACAAGGTTTGCTAACCCTCCCGTAAAATTTACTTTTGCAGGGGAAAAACGATAAAAAACGTTAATAAAAATATTAACAAGAGGAGAAAGAAATCATGAACTTAATAGTGAAAAGATTTTTTTGCATAGGATTATTAATTTTCGTCGTTTTCATGTCAGGGTGTGCCGAAATGATAGAAGTGGCTGTGACAGGCGCAGGAAAAACAGCGAAAATTGAACCGATAAATTTCTTTAAACGTTCTGACGATTTTATGACAAAGAGTGGTACTGATAACCTTCCAGATTTTTATTATATATCTAAAAATGTAGATTGGTCAAAATATAAAAAAATCATAATTAATGATTTTACTTCGCTTACGCCAGACATACAGAAAATTTCCGGTTTGCAAGTTACAGAATTTAAAAATTTAAGAAAGGATATCCCTGATAATATAGCAAATGCTTTCGATGGTAGTGTTTTTTCGCAATGTAAAAGGAGTGCAGAAAGAATCGATCATAATGATATTAATAGCATAAGAAACGCTCAGGCAGATGCTATCTTGTTTGGTAATATATCAGAGATTATACACATGAATCTCACAGCGATTCAGGTTGAAATTAAGTTGGTGGATGCAAAAACGGGAGAAGAAATTATTAAAATGATCAACAGAAGTACCTCTGATAGTGACAGGGTGTCAATGCCGATAAACCGTTGTTTGGCTAATTTGATAAACAAAGCGAAAAATTCACGGATATAAAAGTTAAAAAACGTTTAACATTCTTTTATCACATTGGGAATTTTGTATGAAAATTAAAACTATTGAAGAAGTTCTTTAATGGTGTACTCCAGTTCAAAGCGCGCCAATAAAAGGAAAGCTGCAAAAGGAGCAAGGCATTATACAGGAGAACGAGTCCATGAAACAAAAAGAAATTTCCAAGAAGGTTTTATTATATTTATTTGTTTTTGTATTTTTAATTGCAGCAGGTTGCAGCGGCGGTGGCGGAGGAGATGATGACCACTCCAGCGATGATACGAATATCTCAAATGATGATACTAATAACGACGATACTGATAATGATGATGTAGCAAAAGGAGAATTTCCTATTGGTACATGGGTGAACAATTCGGAGGGAATATCTTTTACAATTACCTCCTGTGTCCCCTGTGAAGACGTAGACTTAGACTGCGATCCCAATTGGGAATATTGTTATGGAAACATAAAATATGAGAGTCATACAGTTAATTTACCTGGAAACGAAAGAACCACAGAATTATTGTTGGTAAATACTCATAATCATTGGATGAGTCTCGGAGGAGATGAAAATGAGCTTGGGAGTTGGTCGGCGGGCATCTATTGTCAGGATGATTATGCAACTGATGAAGCAACTTGTCTTGTAATGATGCCTGATGAATTATTTACTGACTATTTAACATTTATTAGGCAGTAAACTGATAAGCTGGGTACGGCATACGAGACAAGTCGAAAAGACTTGGCTGAACGAGTGTAAAGCCAGTGATATTTTTTGTTGAGCGAAGCGCGCCATGAACAAAGGATTGACTATGAATAGCAGGAGAATATTAAAGCTGTTTCCATTTTATTTTTTTGTGATGATGTTTCTGCTGGCTGTTGGCTGCAGCAGCGGTGGTGGAACAAAATATAAGGCCGGAGAGAACGTAATAGTTAATTCTAAGATCATTGGTGCAGATGGAGGTACGATTCAAGCGGCAAACAGCGGAACGCCTATCGATGGTGTGATAGTTAAATTTCCGGCAGGGGCACTGTCTAAAGATATAAATGTCTTTTTAGGGTATAACGAAGGCGAGTTGGAATCAGAAGATGGAACACAAAATGGATTTGTATTGGTTTTGGATACAGGTGAAGTAACACAATTTGAAGAGCCGATATCCATAACAGTACCTTTTAAAGATACCTCAACTACTCCTGTTCCTTATTATGTTGATTCATTAGGTAAGGTTCACCCAGTTCAACTCGTTTCTATTGACAGAGAAGACGGTACTTTTACATTTGAGACATTTCATGCCTCATCTTACCGATGGAATCTTGTTATCAAAAATAAATATATCTCTGTAGGCACGATACCCACAGGATTCTCACCTGAAAAAAATGGTTTCCAGATAGAAAACGATACCAATGTATATCCTGGTGGCGCATGTCTCGGTCTTGCAGCTTTTTCTGTTTGGTATTTTATAAACCATAAGGAAGGAAATCTGTATGCAAAGTATATAGATAAAATCGATGGTTTAACTCGTCAAGAAATTATTGCAAGCCGTGCGTATACATCTATTGCTTATGGCTGGAAAGATTATTATCAAAATGCTTATAATAAACAATTTAAATCAAGTATGGAGGATGTTGATCATTGGAATGAAATCTGTGATGCAATAAAAGCAACAGGTCAGCCTGTAATACTTCAACTTCGAAGTGATATTCCTTTTACTAATATACAAATAACAGATTTGACACACGCTGTAGTTGCTTATGAGGTTGACACTAATACAGGTAAAATATCAATTTATGATCCAAGCTTTCCAGGGATTTCCAAAAGCATTGTATATGATCAATCTGCACAAGAGTTTAATGTATACCATCTCTGGAATAGGTTTGGCATGATTGCAAAAGCAACAGATATAAGACCTGAGGAGTCTTTTGAGCATATCATTGAGTGTGCGGATAATTATTTTTCAGGAGATCAATATGCAAGAATAACCGTTACTTCACATGAAAGCGGTCAGCAGGTAAGTGATGGAAATGTTACTCTTAGAGGGCAGATTATTAGCGCACAAGTGTTGGTAAATAAATTGTATGTGTATGTCAACTATAAAGAAGGGATGATGCCATATGAAGCAAGTGTTGGAGACGATGGATATTTCATTTTGCCCATACAATTAGTGCGTGGGTACAATAAATTAACATTTGAGATTTATGGGAAAACAAAGGAAAGCGGGAAACAATACCTCAACTTTGTAATGGAACCCCAAGATGGGTTTGTTATGGAGTTTATGCCAGTTGTTACCCATGCAATGAGCGGTACAATCCATGTTGGGAATAATTCAGGCCCCGCGCTTTCAGGAGCAACGGTTTCCATTGCCGGTTTGTCTACGACGACAAATAGCGCCGGAACATTCACGATTATCGGTATTCCGGCAGGCACGTACGCATTTTCCGTTTCCAAACTAGGTTATGATACTTACACTAATCCAGCCTATTATATTGGGTCCGAGCAGACAAGACTGAACTTCTACCTTACGCAATCAGATGTTAGTTATTCGATAAGCGGTACAATCCATGCCGGGAGCAATTCTGGCTCAACGCTTTCAGGGGCAACGGTTTCCATTGCCGGTTTATCTACGACGACAAACAGCGCCGGAACATTCACGATTATCGGTATTCCAGCAGGCACGTACGCATTTTCCGTTTCCAAGCCAGGTTACGATACTTACACCAATCCAGCATATTATGTTGGGGCCGATCAGTCAGGGCTGAACTTCTACCTTACGCAACCAGATGTTAGTTATTCGATAAGCGGTACAATCCATGCCGGGAGCAATTCTGGCTCAACGCTTTCAGGGGCAACGGTTTCCATTGCCGGTTTATCTACGACGACAAACAGCGCCGGAACATTCACGATTATCGGTATTCCAGCAGGCACGTACGCATTTTCCGTTTCCAAGCCAGGTTACGATACTTACACCAATCCAGCATATTATGTTGGGGCCGATCAGTCAGGGCTAAACTTCTACCTTGCAATCATTAACGTTGATCCACTTAACGCTTGGCATTTACGAAGTAGCTTGTCGAGTACCCTGAAATCCGTAGTATATGGCAATAATGCCTTTGTTGCGGTTGGAGGAAGTAATGTGGCTAATTCTCTTGATGGTGTATCATGGAGTAGCCAAGTATTTAACGCAAATCTTGCGAGTGTTGCTTATGGGAATGATACGTTTTTCACAGTGGGATTTGGCGGTGTGAGAATTACTTCACCAGATGGCTCTGCTTGGACGATTCAGGAAACTCCATCAGTTCTTAATCCACATTACACAACCATAGGATATGGGAATGGAACCTTCGTAATGTACGCTGGCGGATTATATGAAGGTATTTATACTTCTACTGATGGAATTACAGGTACAGGGGTTACAGTAAGCACTTCATCATCACTTAGTGGAGTTTGCTATGGCAACAACATCTTTGTATTTGTGGGTGGCAATGGTACAGTGCTTACATCGTCTAACGGGAGTACGTGGACGACTAGAGATACTGGAGTAGATGCTGAACTCCAAAGTATTGCTTATGGTAACGGCACTTTTGTAGCTGTGGGATATTATGGGCTAGTACAAACTTACGGTATAGTTTTAACTTCACCTGATGGAATTATTTGGACGCCAAGGAATATGGGTAATATTCATAATCTTTATGGTATTGCATATGGCAATGGCACTTTCGTTGCAGTTGGTCTTGATGGATTAATATTATCGTCACCGGATGGAATTACCTGGACTCAAAAGAATTCAGGAGTGATAGGGGATCTTTTTGGAATTACATTTGCTAACAATAAATTTGTTACGGTGGGTGAAAATGGAATAATTTTGCAATCGGATTAAAGTTAAAATGAGCATTTTTAACTTTATGTTTGTGAAAAAGAAGATAATAAAGTGAGCTGGTCTGGCAAAATCGGACAGTGACATAAGTGGAAAAAACTGCTCTATAATGTAAAAAGAAGAAAGAGGAGGGAACATTATATGAGCAAACGACCGAGACGGAATCATGCCCCGGCATTCAAGGCCAAAGTAGCCTTGGAAGCATTAAAAGGAGACCAGACCATCACAGAACTATCCCAGCGATTCCAAGTCCACCCCAACCAGATTACGGAGTGGAAAAAGCAGTTATTGGAACATGCGGCAGAGGTATTCAACAAAGGCAAGACGGTGGAACTTGCCCCCAATGTAAAAGATCTTCACGCCAAAATCGGGCAGCTATCGATGGAGAACGATTTTTTATCAAACGCGCTCGGTCGCATAGACGGTGCGAGCGCCAAGAAATGATCGATAAAGAGGGCAACTTGCCTGTCACACGGCAATGCGAGATTTTAGATTTAAACCGATCCGGGATTTACTACAAGCCGGTTCCATTAAGTGACACCGACAGAGAACTGATGCGCCAGATCGACGAGATTCATTTGTTGTATCCGTTTTACGGGAGCCGAAACATCCGCAATGAGCTATGGTCAAGGGGCTGCAAAGTAGGCCGTGACAAAGTCCGTCGTCTGATGCGACGGATGGGTATCGAAGCCCTGTATGTGAAGCCGAAGCTCTCGCGGCTGAATCCAAGACATGGAAAATATCCGTATCTTCTGCGGGATCTTCAAATTACCCGGGCCAATCAGGTCTGATGTGCGGATATCACCTATATTCCCATGGCCAGGGGGTTTTGTTATCTGGTTGCCATCATGGACTGGTCCAGCCGTTATGTCCTGGCCTGGAGACTCTCTAATACCTTGGATATTTCATTTTGCGTAGATGCCGTAGAAGAAGCCATTGCCCACTATGGCTGTCCTGAAATCTTCAACACGGATCAAGGCTCTCAGTTTACAGCGGAAGTCTTTACCGATACGCTGCAATCGAACAACATTACCATCAGCATGGATGGCAAAGGCCGCTGGATGGACAACGTTTTTATTGAACGACTTTGGAAAAGCGTGAAGTATGAGGATGTCTATCTCAAATCCTATGGTTCGA